>NZ_JBVIVK010000013.1:0-105515 GCF_055595715.1 Streptomyces sp. NPDC040410 | reverse complement strand
CGGTCTTGCGGGTGCGGCGGGGCTTGGCCTCGGTGGTGTCCGGGGTTTCCGCGGTCGCGGTGCTCGCGGCGGTCTTCCGGGTCCGGCGCGGCTTGGCTTCGGTGCCTTCGGCGGTGTCGATGGCTGTCTCGGCGGCGGCCGCGGTCTTGCGGGTGCGGCGGGGCTTGGCCTCGGTGGTGTCCGGGGTTTCCGCGGTCGCGGTGCTCGCGGCGGTCTTCCGGGTCCGGCGCGGCTTGGCCTCCGTACCCTCGGCGGTGTCGGCGGCAGCCGTCGCCGCGGACTTGCGGGTCCGTCGGGGCTTCGCCTCCGTACCCTCCGCCGTGTCGACGGCCGTCTCGGCGGCGGCCGCGGCCTTCCGGGTGCGCCGGGGCTTCGCCTCGGTGGTCTCCGGCTCCTGAGCCGTCTGGGCCGGGATCTCGGCGACAACGGCAGGGACGGCCTCGACGGCCTTGCGCGTACGACGCGGCTTGGCCTCCGCGGCGTCGGCGGTGTCGACGGCGGCCTCCGCGGCAGCCGCGACCTTGCGGGTGCGGCCCCGCGACGTCGCGGCCTCCGTCGTCTCGGCCGGGTCGACGGCCGACTCAGCCGCAGCCGCGACCTTGCGGGCGCGCCGGGGCTTCGCCTCCGTACCCTCCGCCGTGTCGACGGCCGTCTCGGCCGCAGCCGCGACCTTGCGGGTGCGGCGGCGCGGCTGGACGGCGGGAGCCTCAACCTCCGCAACCTCCGCAGCCTTCGCAACCTCAGAAGTCTCAGCGGCCTCCGAAGCCTTCACGGCCTCCGAAGCCTTCACGGCCTCCGCAGCCTTCACGGCCTCCGTGACGTCCGCGGCCTGCGCGGTCTCCGTCGCGCTCTGCGCCGAAGTCACCGTGGCCTCCGCCGACTTGCGTGTCCGGCGACGACGCGTCTTCGCGGGCGCATCGGCGGCGGGAGCCGCGTCCGGAGCGGCACCCTCCGCCGTCGTGAGAGCCGCTTCCGCGGCCTCGGTGGCGACCGGTACCGACTCCGTCGCCGCCCCACCGCGCGTGCGGCGACGGCGGCGCAGCGTGCGGGACGCGGTGGCGTCCTCCGCTACGGCGCTCCCGTCGGCCACGACTGCCGCGGACGTGTCCTCGGGCGTCGTACCGACCGACGTCGGGTCCGCCTCCAGCGGTGTCCCGCCGCGTGTGCGACGGCGCCGGCGCGGCGCACGGGCCGAACGCTCGCGCTCCGCGGACCGGGACTCGTTCCGGTCGCCCCGGCCGCCACGGTCACCGCGACCGCCACGGTCACCGCGACCGCGCGCACCACGGCCGCCGGTCTCGCCGAGGTCCTCCAGCTCCTCCGCGTCGAGCCCGGCGCGCGTGCGCTCCGAGCGCGGCAGGACACCCTTGGTGCCCGCGGGGATGCTCAGCTCCTCGAAGAGGTGCGGGGAGGTGGAGTACGTCTCCGGCGGATCGTTGAAGTTCAGCTCCAGCGCCTTGTTGATCAGCTGCCAGCGCGGGATGTCGTCCCAGTCGACGAGCGTGATCGCGATGCCCTTCGCGCCGGCGCGGCCGGTACGGCCGATGCGGTGCAGGTACGTCTTCTCGTCCTCGGGGGACTGGTAGTTGATGACGTGCGTCACACCCTCGACGTCGATGCCGCGTGCGGCGACGTCGGTGCAGACGAGCACGTCCACCTTGCCGTTGCGGAAGGCCCGCAGGGCCTGCTCACGCGCGCCCTGGCCGAGGTCGCCGTGGACCGCGCCGGAGGCGAAGCCGCGCTGAGCCAGCTGGTCGGCGAGGTCGGCCGCCGTGCGCTTCGTACGGCAGAAGACCATGACCAGTCCCCGGCCGTCGGCCTGCAGTATGCGCGCCACCATCTCGGGCTTGTCCATGTTGTGCGCGCGGTAGACGTGCTGCGAGATGTTCGCGACCGTCACGCCCTCGTCGTCCGGCGCGGTGGCGCGGATGTGCGTGGGCTGCGACATGTAGCGGCGCGCGAGACCGATGACCGCGCCCGGCATGGTCGCCGAGAACAGCATGGTCTGACGGCGCGCCGGCAGCATGTTGATGATCTTCTCGACGTCGGGCAGAAAGCCGAGGTCGAGCATCTCGTCGGCCTCGTCGAGGACGAGCGACTTGATGTGCTTGAGGTCGAGCTTCTTCTGGCCCGCGAGGTCGAGCAGGCGGCCCGGGGTGCCGACGACGACGTCGACGCCCCGCTTCAGGGCCTCGACCTGGGGCTCGTACGCCCGGCCGCCGTAAATGGCGAGAACGCGTACGTTGCGCACCTTGCCCGCGGTCAGCAGGTCGTTGGTGACCTGTGTGCACAGCTCGCGCGTGGGGACGACGACGAGCGCCTGGGGAGCGTCGGTGAGGTCCTCGGGCTCGGCGCGGCCCGCCTCGACGTCGACGGGGACGGTGACGCGCTCGAGGAGCGGGAGGCCGAAGCCCAGCGTCTTGCCGGTGCCGGTCTTGGCCTGGCCGATGACGTCGGTGCCCGACAGGGCAACGGGGAGCGTCATCTCCTGGATGGGGAAGGGGCTGATGATGCCGACGGCTTCAAGGGCTTCGGCCGTCTCGGGAAGGATTCCGAGCTCTCGGAAAGTCGTAGTCAGGGTGCTGCCTCTTCTGTGTGCGCGGCGCGAGGCGAGCGCGGGGGTCGTGTCAGACCGTGCCGGGGACGTCGGCTGCCTTACGGGCAAGCCGTAAAACACGGGACCACTGCCGACGCTCTAGCGCTCGTACCGCTGAGGGTCCCCCTCCGGATTCCGTACGCACAGTGCCGTACGGACGAGGAGGGCTGTCGGGTCGGAGCCGATCGGGCCACCGACCGGGCATCCTCATTCGTGCGGCCCGTCACATACTCGGCGGGCGCATTACCACTGTACCCCGGAAACGCGCACACGCGATGGCCGATTTGGTCACGTAGTCGTCGTCACAGTGATTGACCAGGGACTTCCGCCGTGCGGCGAGCGGGCTATTGTGCGCTTCATGACGACGCCTGACAACACCTCTGACGCCCCCGCAGAAGCCTCGGCAGCCTCTTCCGGCGGAACCGGAGTCGCAGCCCAGGACTGGGCGCAGGCTTCCGCCGACCCGCAGTACCGGGCCGCCGTCGTGGACCTGCTCGGCGCACTCGCCTACGGCGAGCTCGCGGCCTTCGAGCGGCTCGCGGAGGACGCCAAGCTGGCGCCGACGCTGACGGACAAGGCGGAGCTGGCGAAGATGGCGTCGGCCGAGTTCCACCATTACGAGAAGCTGCGGAACCGGCTCACCGAGATCGGCGCGGAGCCGACCGACGCGATGGAGCCGTTCGTGGCCGCGCTCGACGGCTTCCACAGGCAGACGGCGCCCTCGGACTGGCTGGAGGGACTCGTCAAGGCATATGTCGGCGACTCGATCGCCAGTGACTTCTACCGGGAGGTCGCTGCCCGCCTCGACTCGGACACCCGGGAACTCGTCCTGGCCGTCCTCGACGACACCGGACACGCAGGCTTCGCCGTCGAGAAGGTGCGCGCGGCGATCGACGCGGACCCGCGCGTGGGCGGGCGGCTCGCGCTGTGGGCGCGGCGGTTGATGGGCGAGGCCCTGTCACAGTCCCAGCGGGTGGTCGCCGACCGGGACGCGCTGTCGACGATGCTCGTGGGCGGTGTCGCGGACGGCTTCGATCTCGCCGAGGTCGGCCGGATGTTCTCCCGGATCACCGAGGCGCACACCAAACGGATGGCGGCACTGGGGCTGGCCGCTTAGAACCTGTGACACACGCTCTCGGTCTTCCGGGTCGCTACGCCGACGCTCCCGGGCCGCGGTCACGCCGGCGCTGATCGTCGCCGCAGTCTCCCGGCCGGGCGCAGCAGCAGCGACATCGAGGCCGCGGAGACGACCGCCGCGCCGGCGAGGTTCAGCAGGAAGTGGCCGGGGCCCAGGGCGCTGTGCGTGAGGAACGCTCCGAAGAGGCTCCCGGCCACCCCGGTCGCCAGCACCAGGGAGCGGGCGGGCAGGCGGTGGGACAGCTGGTGGACCGCCGCCCCCGCGAGGACGAGACCGAGCAGCGCGGAGCCGAGCGCTTCCAAGAACATGATGCAGTCCCTCCCACGGCCGGCCTGCGCGTTGCGGTCGTAGCCCGTTTTACCCGTGACCTGCGGAATGCAACCCTCATCCGCGGCCGAGGTGTGCTGCATCCGTGGGAAAGCTTCCGCGCGGAAGTACGCACGCGTACGGACGTGCGAGGGCCCGGCGACCAGATGTCGCCGGGCCCTCTCACTGCGGCTGCCTACAGCGCGCCGAAGCCAACCTTGCGCGGCGCCGGCTCGCCCAGCTCCACGTAGGCGAGACGGTCGGCCGGGACCAGGACCTTGCGGCCGTGCTCGTCCGTGAGGCTCAGCAGCTGCGTCTTTCCGGCAAGTGCCTCGGACACCACGCGCTCGACCTCCTCGGCACTCTGACCGCTCTCCAGAACGATCTCGCGAGGCGCGTGCTGCACGCCGATCTTGACCTCCACGGCTATGTCCCTCCGACGGTCAGTGAAGTGCGCGACCTTCCGCGCCGTACCCAGCACACATTAGCCCGGTGAGGGGACGTACATGTTCCGCCCGAGAACGCCAGGAGCGAACAGCGGACGGGAACAAACGTCCCCCGGCCACGGTGTCAGTGCTGCTCGGTGCCGTGCAGCGGGAAACCGGCGATGCCACGCCAGGCCAGCGAGGTCAGCAGCTGGACCGCCTCCTCGCGCGGGACGCTGCGGTCGCTGTGCAGCCAGGAACGGGCCACCACCTGGGCGAGACCGCCGAGGCCGGAGGCCAGCAGCATCGACTCCGCGCGCGAGAGCCCCGTGTCCTCCGCGATGACGTCGCAGATCGCCTCGGCGCACTCGACGGTGACCTTGTCGACGCGTTCGCGCACCGCGGGCTCGTTCGTCAGGTCCGACTCGAAGACCAGGCGGAAGGCTCCGCCGTCGTCCTCGACATACGCGAAATAGGCGTCCATGGTCGCCCGTACGCGCTGCTTGTTGTCGGTCGTCGACGCGAGCGCGCTCCGTACAGCCTGGATCAGAGACTCGCAGTGCTGGTCCAGCAGAGCGAGGTAGAGGTCGAGCTTGCCCGGGAAGTGCTGGTAGAGCACCGGCTTGCTGACGCCGGCCCGCTCGGCGATGTCGTCCATCGCGGCCGCGTGGTATCCCTGCGCCACGAACACTTCCTGTGCCGCGCCCAGCAACTGGTTCCGTCGGGCACGGCGCGGCAGGCGCGTCCCCCTCGGGCGTGCCGCCTCTGTCTGCTCGATGGCTGTCACGCCGCCTCCCAATGTCGTCCACATGCGGTGTGCGCCGCGCCGCCATCGTACTTTTCGGTAACCGTGGTGTGCGCGGTGAGAGCGCAGAATTTCACGGACCGGACAGGAGCGAAAGCCGCGCAGAGTGTTTTGAACGCGGACAGTACGGGCAGTGGGCGCCCCGCCCCTGCTCAGCGCGCTCTCCGGGGCAGCTCACCCGTCGCCCGGTGGCCTCACCGATAGTCGTCCTCGTCGATGGAGACGACGCGGGCCTGTTCGATGATGTCGGCCTCGTTACCGCGGTCCGGGTCCGCATCGGTCAGCGAGTCGTCCCGGTCCGGCCTGACGTCCGCCAGCTGCTCGGCGGCGTCGTCCTCGGGGGCCTCGACGTCGAACTCCGGGGCTTCCAGCGTGTCGTCGTTCTCGAACGTCTCGGGATCGGTGGGGTCGACGGTCATTGCGGGCTCCCTTCCTAGAACGTCCCTGGGTGAAACAGGGGGCCACATGCGGGTGCCCTGCGTACGAGCCTAGGAGACACGGGATCCGGACGCTATGCGATCCGCGCGCCTTCTGTGACGGCGAACACACGGGTCAGAGCGTGATCGTCTCGTAACATTGCCGCATGTCTTCGACCGAGCTGCCGTATGTGTCGGCCTCCAACGTGCTCCCGAAGGTGGCGCCCGTCAGGGTCGCGGAGGGCGAGCGGCTCAGGTCGGTCGGTCTGCCAGGGGTCACGCTGACGGTGCGGTCGAGACCGCCGGCGCGAGAGGCGCTGCCGCCCGCGCTGTACGTACATGGCCTCGGCGGCTCCTCGCAGAACTGGTCGGCGCTGATGCAGGAGCTCGACGCGGTCGTCGACGGCGAGGCCGTCGACCTGCCGGGCTTCGGCGACTCCCCGCCGCCGGACGACGGCGACTACTCGGTCACGGGGCACGCGCGCGCGGTCATCCGTTTCCTCGACGCGTCCGGACGCGGGCCCGTGCACCTCTTCGGCAACTCGCTCGGCGGTGCGGTCACCACGCGCGTCGCCGCGATGCGGCCCGATCTCGTACGCACGCTCACGCTCGTCTCGCCCGCCCTCCCGGAGCTCCGCGTCCAGCGGACCGCCGTTCCGACGGGACTGCTCGCGGTACCCGGCGTGGCCGCGCTCTTCACCCGGTTCACCAAGGAGTGGACGGCGGAGCAGCGGGTCCACGGGGTCATGGCCCTGTGCTACGGCGACCCCGGCCGGGTGACACCGGAGGGGTTCCACCACGCCGTGGAGGAGATGGAACGGCGGCTGCAACTGCCGTACTTCTGGGACGCGTTGACGCGCTCCGCCCGCGGGCTCGTCAGCGCGTACACGCTGGGCGGGCAGCACGCGCTGTGGCGCCAGGCCGAACGGGTCCTCGCCCCGACGCTCCTCGTCTACGGCGGCCGGGACCAGCTCGTCGGCCACCGCATGGCTCAGAAGGCGGCCCGCTCCTTCCGTGACTCCCGCCTGCTCACCCTGCCGGAGGCGGGGCACGTGGCGATGATGGAGTACCCGGATGCGGTGGCCGGCGCCTTTCGCGAACTCCTTGCGGATGCGGGGGAGTTGGCTGAGGATGTAGGTGCGGGCGAGAGTGCCGGGGATGCCGGGAGCACGGACGGCTCGCGCGCTGCCGAGAGTGCGGGGAGCTGAGGGGCGACGTGGGACGCCACAGCCGCCGCGGGCCCGTCCGGCCCGCCGCCAAGGGCGACACCGAGGACGCTGCCGCGGCGAGGGGAGCTCAGGGCCCCGCAGGCTCGCGAGGGCCGCAGAACGCACCGGGGGCACGGGGGGCACCGCCGTTTCCGGACGGTACGCCGGCGCATGGAGTGCCCCTTTTCCCGGACGGTACGCCTGCGCGTGGTGTTCCCAGGTTCCCGGACGGTACGCCGGCGCATGGAGTGCCCCTTTTCCCGGACGGTACGCCTGCGCGTGGTGTCCCGAGGTTCCCGGACGGTACGCCCGCGCATGGTGCCAGGTTCCCGGACGGTACGCCTGCGCATGGCTTTCCGCGGCTTGCGGAGGGCACTCCCGGGCACGGGTTTCCGCGGGGTCCCGACGGCACGCCCGCGCACGGCACCCCGCGGCTTCCGCACGGCACCCCGCGACTTCCGGACGGCACCCCCGCCCGAGGCTTCCCCAGGGTCCGTGGTGGTCACCCCGAGCAGCGTGAACCCGGTGGTGGCTGGGGGGAGTTGAGCGGGCACGCGGCCACGGGGTACACCGGGCTGCCCGGAGCTCCCCTCCCGCCACCGCGGCCGGCCCCGGCAGGGCCGCGCCATGACTACGTCGACGCCTTCGACGAGGACGTCGACCTCTTCGCACCCCGTACCCCCGGCGGCCCCGCCGACCCGTACGCCTCCGTCACCGACTGGCGCGGCCGGCCCGAGTCCGAGACCGACCCCGATCAGGACGGCGCCCAGCCGACGGGCGAGCCCGCAGCGGCGCGGGGCTCCAAGGGGCGGGCGTTCACCGGGATCGCGGCCGCCGCCGTCACCACCGTGCTGGCCGTCGTCGTGGCCGGTCAGGTCACCGGCGGGCGCGACGACACCGCCGCACAGCCGCGGTCCGCGAGCGACAAGGCCAGGGACGCCCGGGACCCGGCCTCGCGCGGGGACGGGCGGCCGACGCCCTCCACCTCTCCCGGCGTGACCATGCCGACGTACGACCAGAAGATGGACAAGACGTACGCCCTCAGCGCCACGCTCGAGGGCTCGGGCAGGTTCGACGCGGTTCCCGGCATCGACAAGGCGCCCGGCAAGGGGCAGAAGTACACGTACCGCGTGGACGTGGAACAGGGGCTCGGGCTGGACGGCGAACTGTTCGCGCAGGCCGTTCAGAAGACCCTCAACGACGACCGGAGCTGGGCCCACAACGGCGCCCGTACCTTCGAGCGCATCCACTCCGGCAAGCCCGACTTCGTGATCACCCTTGCCAGCCCCGGCACGACCGCGAAGTGGTGCGCCAAGTCCGGCCTCGACACCACCGAGGACAACGTCTCGTGCGACTCGGCCAGCACCGAACGCGTGATGATCAACGCCTATCGATGGGCGAAGGGATCGAAGACGTACGGTGACCAGATTCATGCCTACCGGCAGATGCTGATCAACCACGAGGTCGGCCACCGGCTCGGCTACAGCCACGTCACCTGTGACAAGGACGGCGATTCGGCCCCGGTCATGCAGCAGCAGACCAAGTTCCTCGACCATGACGGGATCCACTGCAGGGCCAATCCCTGGCCGTATCCCGGGAGCTGACCGCGGCGTGACGTTGCGTATGCAAGCGCTCTCTTAGCGCGACGAAACGCGGCCCGCACGGGAAAGTTACGACCGTTCACCCCTTTTGGTGGCGCGATGGACAACCGTCCGTCGCGCCACCGACATGTCCGCATACCTTCGTCCCGCTGCGAGCCGCCGGGTCAACGGCGGCTCCTCATACGGGAGATCGGGGGTGCGCTCGTGCGCATCGGACTGCTTACGGAGGGTGGCTATCCGTATGTGAGCGGTGAGGCCAGGCTCTGGTGCGACCGGCTCGTGCGCGGGCTCGGGCAGCACGAGTTCGACGTCTACGCGCTCAGCCGCAGCGAGCGCCAGGAGGACGAGGGCTGGGTCCCGCTGCCGCCGCAGGTCCGCAGGGTGCACACGGCACCGCTGTGGACGGCGGAGGACGACGGCGTGGGACACGGGCGGGCCGCGCGCCGGCGGTTCGCGGAGTGCTACGCAGAACTGGCGGCGGTGCTGTGCACGGCGGGCCCTCCCGGTCGTTCCGGCTCGCCCCGGGGAGCGGCGGCAGAGCGAGCGGCGGCACCGTCGGCCCCTGAGGCGGACCGTTTCCGCAGTGCGCTGTACGGTCTCGCGGAACTGGCCCGGGACGAGGGCGGGCTGATCGGAGCCCTCCGCTCGGAAGCCGCAGTGAACGCCCTGGAACGCGCCTGCCGCGCGCCTGGTGCTCCGCGCCCGGCCCGCGAGGCCCGCGTACCCGATCTGCTTGCCGTGGCCGTGCACCTGGAGCGCGCCCTGCGTCCCCTCTCGCTCGACTGGTACGGAGACGACGGCCTCGGATCGCTCGACCTGTGCCACGCCGCGTCCGGCGGCCCCGCGGCCCTGCCCGGACTGCTCGCGCACCACTTCTCCGGCGTGCCCCTGCTGGTGACCGAGTACGGCGTGCAGTTGCGGACGCACTACCTGGCCGCCACGGAGTCCTCGCCCGCGGTACGGGCGCTGCTCGCCGCCTTCCACGGCAGGCTCGCCGCCGAGATCTACGACCGGGCCGCGCTCATCACCCCGGGCAACACCCACGCCCGTCGCTGGCAGGAACGGTGCGGCGCCGACCGGGCGAAGCTGCGGACCGTCTACCCGGGCATGGACGCGTCCCACTTCGCCAAGGCGGGGGAGTCGCCGGAGTCGGCGGACCCCGACATGCTGCTCTGGGTCGGCAGAATCGAACCGGCCAAGGACCTGGTGTCGCTGCTGCACGCCTTCGCGGAGGTCCGCAAGGAAGAGCCGAAGACGCGCCTGCGGATCGTCGGCGCCCCCGCGGGCCCCGAGGGCACGGCATACCTCGGCCACTGCAAGGCCATGGCCGCCCAGCTCTTCCCCGACGAGGCCGAGGGCCTGCACTCGGTCGGCGACAACCCGGTCTCCTTCGTGGAGATCGGCGGCCCGGAGGTCCCGACCCTCGCCGACGCGTACGCCACGGGGGCCGTGGCCGTCCTGTCCAGCGTCGTCGAAGGCTTCCCGATCAGCCTCGTCGAGGCCATGTTCTGCGGCCGGGCCACTGTGTCCACGGACGTCGGCGCGGTCGTGGAGGTCATCGGCGGCACGGGTCTCGTCGTCCCCCCGCGCAACCCACGGGCACTCGCCGAGGCGTGCCTGGCGCTGCTGCGCGACCCCGAGCGCCGCGAGCGGCTGGGCGCCGCCGCACGCGCCCGTGCGCTCGAACTGTTCACCGTCGAGCAGAACGCCACGGCATTTCACGGCATTTACCTGGAGATCGTCTCCCACTGCCCCGTCCGCCGAGTCGTGCTCGACGCCACCGGAGAGCCCCTCCCCTTCGCCGCCCCCGCAGAGTCCCACGTGCCCGGCCGCTGGACCGAACCGGCCGCACGTGTCGTGACCGGCGGCGCTCCCGCCTGGGCGGCGGCGGGACCACACGTACGGGCCGCAGACCCGGTCCCAGCAGTGGAGGGGGCGCGATGAGCGGCTTGGCCGACCCCGTGAAGGCCCTGATGCACCGTCACCGCGAGCTGTGCGAACGGGCCGTGGACCCCTTGGAGATCGCGGCCGGGCTGGAGGCTCACGGCGTCACCGACCGGACCGCGGCACGCTTCCGCCACCGGGACGTGTTCTCCCTGGCCGAGGAGATGTACGCCCGGGTCCCACGCGACGTCGAGACGCCCCCGAGCACCGCCGCCCCCGCGGCCTTACCGGCACGCCCCGACTGGGCCGTCCTCACCCTGCTGCCCGGCGCGCTGTGCATTGCGGCCGTCGCCGGCCTGCATCACACCCACGGCCAACAGCGCCTGATCGCGGCCGCCGTGGCCGCTCTCGCCGTGGCCGTCGGCCTGCGCGCCGCTCTCGCCCGCGGCCCGCTCAGCGCCAAGGACCGCACCGCGTCGGGCGCACGCGCGACCGGCACCTGGACCTGCTGGCTGGTCACCTACGCACTCCTCGGTGACGGCCTCCTGCACCTCGCCGTCGCCGGAGGCCCGCACGACCTGCCCACCGGTGCCTCCGACGGCCCATGGCCGCTCGCCGCCGCCCCCGTCCTGGCCCTCGCCCTCTCCTGCGCCCCCGCCGCCTGGTGCGCTCACCTCTTCGCCGTACGCGCCCGCCGCAAACTGACGGCCAGCCGAAGCCTGGAGGACTTCACGGCTTCCGCCAAACCCCTCCTCCTGGGCACGTTCGCCCTGTACCTGTGTTCCCTCACGGCCCTGCTGGCCCTGTGCGGCGCGGCCTTGGAAGAGCCCGCCGACTACGCCCAGGCCACCACCCTCGGTGCCCTCCTGCTCCTGGCCCGCCTCCTCACCGTCCACGGCTTCACCAGCACCCCCGCCCTCGTCCTGACCGCGACGGCCCTGGCCCAGGCGACCGCCCTCGCCACGGTCTTCACCGCCCGTCTGCCCGGCTGGGAATTCCTGGCCACCCCCGTACAGGCGGTCGTCGACGCCTGGGGCCCGGCCGGCGTCCCCACCGTGACCTGCGGAGCGGCGGCCCTGACCCTCCTCATCCACGCGACCCGCACGCTGACGAGAGCGTCGGCGCACACACCGGCGGACCGGCCGTGGTGACGCGGCAGGAACCGCCGCGGCACCGCAGCCGCCTGCGGCGCATCCCCCACCCGCCGTAGCGACGCACGCACACGCCCGTCCGCAGGCCGCCCGACGGACAGAGCCACGACCAGCCGCAGGCACCCGGCCCAACCGCCGGAGGCAACCGCACCAACCCCTCTGAAGGAGAACCGCAGATGATCACCTCCCGACCCGAAGCCTCGGCCCCGGGAGCCGCCCGATGAGAGTCCTGCTGATCGGAGCCAACGGCTACCTCGGCCGCTTCGTCGCTGACCGCCTGCTCGCCGACCCGGCCGTCCAGCTCACCGCCCTCGGCCGCGGCGACGACGCCGACGTCCGCTTCGACCTCGCGTCAGGCAGCCCCGGCGCCCTCACCCGGTTCCTCGATGCCGTCCACCCCGGCGTCGTCATCAACTGCGCCGGCGCCACCCGCGGCGGCGCCCGCGACCTCACCCGCCACAACACCGTCGCCGTCGCCACCGTCTGCGAGGCCCTGCGCCGCAGCGGCTGCGGCGCCCGCCTGGTGCAGATCGGCTGCGGCGCCGAGTACGGCCCGAGCCAGCCCGGCTCCTCAACGGCCGAGGACGCCGTCCCCCGCCCCGGCGGCCCGTACGGCGTCAGCAAGCTCGCCGCCACCGAACTGGTCCTGGGCTCCGGCCTCGACGCCGTCGTCCTGCGGGTCTTCTCACCCGCGGGTCCCGGCACTCCCGCCGGCTCGCCCCTCGGCCGCCTCGCCGAGGCCATGCGCCGCGCCATGCAGTCCGGCGACGGCGAACTCAAGCTCGGCGGTCTCGGCGCCCAGCGCGACTTCGTCGACGTACGCGACGTGGCCCGCGCCGTCCACGCGGCCTCGCTCTCCGCCGCGCAGGGCGTCATCAACATCGGCTCGGGCCGCGCCGTCCGCCTCCGCGACGCTGCCGCCGTCCTCGCCCGGGTGGCCGGCTACGGCGGCGCCCTGCACGAACTCGACGGACCTCCCGGCTCCCTCAGGGCATCCATCGGACACCCGCGCACCGATTCCGAGCACGCGGCCCCCGTCGCGTACCCGTACCCGGACGGCTGCGGCAGCTGGCAGCAGGCCGACGTGCGCACCGCACGCGACCGGCTCGGCTGGCGGCCCCGGATCAACCTCGAAGAGTCCCTCGCCGACATCTGGATGGAGGCGGCATGCCGCATCTGACCAGCACCACAATGGGCACCGCCAGCACCGACGTCCGCACCGGCCTGGGCATCCCCGGCTATGCGCACCCCCTCCTGACGCCCACCGAGTGGGGTGAACTCGCCCGCCCCGGCACACCCCTTCACTGGGTCGTCCTCAACGTGGCGGGCGGCCCCGGCACGCTCCCCGACCCGCACTGCCTCGAAGCGGCCGGCCGACTGCGCAACGCCGGCGTCCGCGTCCTCGGCCACCTCGACACCGCGCACGGCGCCCGCCCCTTCGGCGAGATGATCTCCGACGCGCACCGCTATCTCGACTGGTACCAGGTCGACGGCTTCCTCCTGGACCGGTGCCCGACAGGCCCCGCAGCGCTGCCCGGAGTACGCCACACGGTCTGCGCGCTCCGGGCGATCCGTGACGAGGCCCACATCGTCCTCGGCCACGGCACCCACCCGTATCCCGGCTACGCCGAGCACGCCGACCAACTGGTCACCTTCTCCGGCCGGTGGAGCGAATACCGCTGGTCGCAGGTGGCGGAGTGGACCGCCGACCACCCGCCCGAACGCTTCTGCCACTTCGTCCACGGCGTCCCGCGCGGCCACCTCGAGGAGGCGCTGCGCATCGCCCGCTGGCAGGGCGCCTCGACGATCTGGTTCACCGACCGAACGGACCGCGGAGGCCGCGTCGACCCCTGGGAGGCCATGCCCGGCTACTGGGACGAAATCGTCTCGCGGATCGGAACGGGTGTCTCGGAATGAAGAAGGCCATGGCAGTGTTACCAGGAGAACAACTGTAGTGATTGACCGACCAACGGAGTCCCCGTGTCGCTGCCACCCCTGGTCGAGCCCGCACCCGAGCTCACCGTAGACGAGGTCCGCAGGTACTCCCGCCACCTGATCATCCCCGACGTCGGGATGGACGGGCAGAAGCGGCTGAAGAACGCCAAGGTGCTCTGTGTGGGCGCCGGCGGCCTGGGATCGCCGGCGCTGATGTACCTGGCCGCGGCGGGCGTGGGCACGCTCGGCATCGTGGAGTTCGACGAGGTCGACGAGTCGAACCTGCAGCGCCAGATCATCCACAGCCAGGCTGACATCGGCCGTTCCAAGGCCGCGTCCGCGCGCGACTCCGTCCTGGGCATCAACCCGTACGTGAACGTGATCCTTCACGAGGAGCGGCTCGAGGCCGACAACGTGATGGACATCTTCAGCCAGTACGACCTGATCGTCGACGGCACGGACAACTTCGCGACCCGTTACCTGGTCAACGACGCCTGTGTGCTGCTGAACAAGCCGTACGTGTGGGGTTCGATCTACCGCTTCGACGGTCAGGCATCCGTCTTCTGGTCGGAACACGGCCCCTGCTACCGCTGCCTCTACCCGGAGCCCCCGCCACCGGGCATGGTTCCCTCGTGCGCCGAGGGCGGCGTCCTGGGTGTGCTGTGCGCGTCCATCGGCTCCATCCAGGTCACCGAGGCGATCAAGGTCCTCACCGGTACCGGTGAGCCGCTGGTCGGCCGCCTGATGATCTACGACGCCCTGGAGATGCAGTACCGCCAGGTCAAGGTCCGCAAGGACCCGAACTGCGCGGTCTGCGGCGAGAACCCGACCGTCACCGAGCTCATCGACTACGAGGCCTTCTGCGGCGTCGTGTCCGAGGAGGCCCAGGAGGCGGCCGCCGGCTCGACGATCACTCCCAAGCAGCTCAAGGAGTGGATCGACGACGGCGAGAACATCGACATCATCGATGTCCGCGAGATCAACGAGTACGAGATCGTCTCCATCCCCGGCGCCAGGCTGATCCCGAAGAACGAGTTCCTCATGGGTGCCGCGCTGGGGGACCTCCCGCAGGACAGGAAGATCGTCCTGCACTGCAAGACGGGTGTCCGCAGTGCGGAAGTCCTCGCCGTGCTGAAGTCCGCGGGCTTCGCGGACGCCGTGCACGTCGGCGGCGGCGTGATCGGCTGGGTCAACCAGATCGAGCCGCACAAGCCGGTCTACTGAACACCGCCTCGCTGACCAGCGAGACAGAAGAAGCCCACGGCTCTGATCAGCTCAGATGCCGTGGGCTTCTGTCGTTGTCGGTCGGCGGCGGCTGGCCTCGGACGGCCCAGGGACGGCCGAACGGCAAGCGTTGGACGACCCTGCCTTTGCCGAAGGAGTCACTCAGAAACCTGAACACCCGGCTCAGCCGCTGGTCCGCCTCCGCCGGCAGTTCCGGGATGGGAGCAGCAGCAGCGATGTGCTCACCCGACAGCAGCGGCCACTACCGGCCGCACGAGGAATAAGGAGAAACCAGCATGGCGATTCAGCGGATGGACAACGTCGGCATCGTCGTCGAGGACATGGACGCCGCCATCGCGTTCTTCGTGGAACTCGGCATGGAGCTGGAGGGCAGGGGGGAGGTCGAGGGCCTCTTCGCCGACCAGTGCACCGGACTCGACGGCGTCCGCTGTGACATCGCGATGGTCCGGACCCCAGACGGTCACAGTCGGCTCGAGCTGGCGAAGTACCGCAGCCCCGCGGTGATCAGCGCCGGGCCGCGCAACCGGCCGCACAACGTTCTGGGCACGCACCGCGTCATGTTCGCCGTCGACGACATCGAGGACACCGTTGCCCGCCTGCGCCCTCACGGCGCCGAACTCGTCGGCGAGATCGCCCGGTTCGAGGACAGCTATCTGCTCTGCTACCTCCGCGGCCCGGAGGGCATCATCGTCGGACTGGCCGAGCAACTGCGCTGAGAGGGAGGAATCCGGTCGGGCACGCATCGGGCACGCGTGCAGCTGCACGGGTTGACCCAGTCCAGGCCATGATCCTATTGTCCGCCTTGCGCGTGGTTGCAGCCGAATGGCCATGAAAGCCAACCGGATTCTGATTAATGCCGAAATCTGATTAAGCGAGGGTAGTCGTGGGTGTGCTGCTCTCGTACCTGGTCCTTTTCCTTGTCGAATGCGGCTTGATGGCGCTGCAGATCGTCGGCGCGTTCCTGCTCATGTTGAGTGCCGCTCTGTTTATCCGGCGCTTCGCTATTGCGCGCAGGCGTCGACCCGATGGCCACTTCCCGAAAGCGACGCCAGTGGCACCATATGTGCTTGGCGGCATCGGCATTTGCTTGCTGGTTCCTACTTCGGCAGCGCTCTTCCTCGGGAAGAAGTTGGGCATCTTTGATACCTGGGCGATATAGGCCGAAACCGTTGTGCTCTGCGGGGGCATCGTCGGCCTGTGGAGGCTGGTAGCGGTCGGCTGTGGGCGCGGTGGTTGCTGCACCTTGCTGCCCTGACCCCGGCATCCCGGCCCGGACGGCGGGGCTTCGCTCACCGACGGCGCGTGAAGCCCCGCCGTCGTCATGAGCAGACCTTGCCGTCCTTCGGCACCGTCCCGTTCAGCAGGTACGCGTTCACCGTGGAGTCGACGCAGTCGCTCCCGCTCCCGTACGCACCGTGCCCCTCGCCCTTCCAGGTGAGCACCACACCGACGCCCTTGCCCAGCTCGTCGGCCATCTTGCGGGCACCCTCGTACGGCGTCGCCGGGTCGCCCGTGTTGCCGACCACCAGGATCGGTGCCGCACCGGGCGCACTCACCTCCGGAGTGTCGTGCTGCCCGGCCACCGGCCAGTCGTGGCACCAGCCGGCCGTGTCCCAGCCGAGGAAGGCCCCGAACACCGGTGAGATCCTCTCGAACGCCGACAGCCGCTTCCTCGTCTCGGCGAGCGTCGGCCGCTGCTTGTCGTCCAGACACGATATGACCCGTTGCGAGTGGGTCGTCGTGCCGTAGTGCCCTGCTGGGTCCCGCTCGTTGTAGCCGTCGGCGAGGGCCAGCAGCTCCGAGCCGTCGCCCTCTTCCGCCGCGTCCAGCGCGCTGGTCAGTGTGGGCCAGCTGGCCTCGCTGTACAGCGGCAGGACGATGCCGGTGACGGCGAGCGTCTGCGTCAGCTTCCGCCCGGACGACGTGGGCAGCGGGTTCGCGTCGATGCGCTTCAGCAGGTCCGCGATCTTCTGCGAGCCCTGCCCGGGGTTCTGTCCGGTGGCCTCGAGGTAGTCGTTCAGCGCGCGCTGGAAGCCCCTGGCCTGGTTCTCCGCGTGGCCCACGGTGTCGGCACTCGGGTCCACGACCGCGTCGAGGATCAGCCGCCCGACGTTCTTCGGGAACAAGTGGGCGTAGACACCGCCGAGTTCGGTGCCGTACGAGATGCCGAAGTAGTGCATCTTCGAGTCCCCGAGCACCTGGCGCATCAGGTCCATGTCGCGGGCGGTGTCGGTGGTGGAGACGTGCGCCAGCAGCTTTCCGGCGTCCTGCTCGCAGCCCTTGCCGAAGTCGGCGGCGTCCTCGAAGTAGGCCTGCTCCTCGGCCGGGGTGTCCGGTGTGGCGTCCACCGCCTCGGCCGCCTGGATCGCCTTGTCGCTGCGGCAGCGCACGCCCTCACTGGCCGCTACCCCACGCGGGTCCCAGCTCACCAGGTCGTACCGCTCGCGCAGCAGCGAGACGGTGGAGGCGTACGACGGCATGAAGGACACGCCCGAGGCGCCGGGGCCGCCGAAATTGAACAGCAGCGACCCGATGCGGTTGCCGCCCCGGGCCTTGGCGCGGATCATCGCGAGGCCGATCGTCTCGCCGTCCGGCTTCGACCAGTCCAGCGGCACCTTCAGCGTCGCGCACTGCCAGTCGCTGCCCGGCGCCGGGGAGTCCGCGGTGGCCTTGCAGCGTCCCCAGCCGGGCTTCTGCGAGGTCAGTGAGGAGGGAAGCGATGCCGGCACCTCGGGTGTGCCTGCCGACGGACTGCTTCTGCTCGTCTCCTCGCCGCCCTTGCCGTCGCCGGACGAGCCGCTGCTGCAGCCCCCCGCCAGCAGAGCGGCGGTGGCCGCCAGAGCCGTCCACCTTGCGAATCGCGTCATAGCATGCCCCCTTGCAGGCCGCCCGCATCGTGCCGCGGGTGGCGGTTCAGGCCATAGTAGGCGGATCACGCGAAGGCTGCTGCGGCCTGTGGATAACGCTCTGACCAGCTACTTTCTCCGGATTTCCGGGTCACTGACCGGGCGCCGTCAGGAGCAGACGGTTCCGGCAGCCGGCACCTTCCCGTCGAGCAGGTAGCCGTCCACCGCATCCTGCACGCACTTGTTCCCGCTGTCGTACGACCCGTGCCCCTGCCCCCTGTACGTCAGCTCGACACCGACGCCCTTGCCCAGCGCGTCCACCATCTTCCTCGCCCCTTCGTACGGCGTTGCCGGGTCGCCCGTGTTGCCCACGACGAGGATCGGTGCGGACCCGGGCGCGCTCACGTCGGGATGGTCTGCGGCGCCCGGCACGGCCCAGTCGGTGCAGCTGACCATGCCCCAGGCCAGGAAGTCGCCGAACAGAGGGGACGCGGCCCGGAAGTCGGGCAGTTTCCGCTCCACTTGGCCGACGGTGTACCTCGGCTTGTCGTCGGCGCAGTTGATGGCGATGTTGGCGGGGACGAGATTGCTGTACTCCCCGTTCTCGTTGCGCCCGTTCATCGCGTCGGACAGCGCCATCAGGACCCTGCCGTCACCGGCGTACGCCTGCTCCAGACCCTCGGTGAGGTACGGCCAGAAGTCCTTGGAGTACAGCGCCTGCGCGATGCCGTTGGTCGCGGCGGTCTGGGTCAGCTGGCGCGGGAAGATGCCTGGGATCGGTTTGCTGTCGAGGTCCTTCAGCAGCTCGGCGATGCGGTCCTTCACGTTCTGCGCACTGCCGCCGACCGGGCAGTCCTCGACCTGCGACGTGCAGTCAGCGGCGAAGTTGTCCAGCGCGCGCTGGAAACCCCTGGCCTGGCCGAGGGAGCCCTGCTCGGGGTTCTGGGTCGGGTCGACGACCGCGTCGAAGACGGCACGTCCCACGTTCTTGGGGAACATGTGGGCGTAGACGCCGCCGAGTTCGGTGCCGTACGAGATGCCGAAGTAGTGCAGCTTTGCGTCGCCGAGGACCTGCCGCATGAGGTCCATGTCGCGGGCCGCGTCCGTGGTGGTGACATGCGGCAGTACCTTCTTGGAGTTCTTCTCGCAGGCCCCGTTGAAGTCTTTGGTGCTGTCAAGGTACTCGGTGCGCTCGGCGGCGTCGTCCGGCGTGGCGTCCTGCTGGAAGCGGACGTCGAGCTCCTCGTCGTCCTCGCACTCCACGGGGGCGCTGCGGCCCACTCCGCGCGGGTCGAAGCTCACCAGGTCGTAGCGGGTGCGCAGGCGGGCGTAATCCGCGCCGAAGGCGGGCAACGTGGTGACGCCCGAGCCGCCGGGACCGCCGAAGTTGAAGATGAGCGAGCCGATGCGCCCGCTCTCGGCGCCGCTCGCCTTTGCCCGGATCAGCGCGAGGCCGATCGTGTCGCCCTTGGGCTTGTCCCAGTCGAGAGGCGCCTTCATGGTGGCGCACTGCCACGGGTCGCCGTCCGGCAGGGGCGACGGGGGGTTCCCGCCGCCCTCCGCCTCGGACGGGGCCGGGCAGGCCTCCCAGGTGAGCTTCTGAGCCGTCAGATCCTCGTCCTCGGAGTCGTCGCCGCAGCCCGCCAGCACGCAGGACAGCAGGAGAGCGGTGGCGGTCACGGCGGCGGCGCGCAGCCGGGGAGGGTTCGGCATGAACCCATCCTGCGGTCGCGTGCGCGAGGCCGCTCGGGGCGCGAGCCGTACGAGGTACGCCGCCGACGGCCTCGTACTACAGCGCGCCCTTGCGTGTCAGCTGGTTGAAGGCGAGCCAGCCCGGAAGCACCGGCAGCCACAGCGTCAGCAACCGGAACAGCAGCACGGCCGGGATGGCTACCTCCCTGGGGAGGCCGACGGCGACCAGACCGACGGTCAGGGTCGCCTCCACCGCCCCCACACCGCCCGGGGTCGGAGCCGCCGACCCGAGTGCGTTGCCGGCGAGGAAGACGACCGCGACGCTGGCGATGCTGATCGAGGCCGATTCGTCGCCGAAGGCCCGGATCGAGGCGTCCAGGCACATCACGAAGCAGGCGGTCAGCAGCAGCATGCCGCCGATCCCGGTCATCAGCTTCTGCGGCCGCTGCAGCACGTCGAGCATGCGCGGCACGACGCCCGCGAACAGCGACCTCACGCGCGTGACGACGAATTTCCGCAGGAACGGCACCGACGTCACCACGAGCACGAGCACGGCCACTGTCAGCAGACCCGCGATGACCGTCCGGGAGGGCGACAGCGACGGCGTCTTCTCGGTGCCGGTCAGATAGCCGAAGGACAGCAGCATCAGGATGTGGCAGCCGAGACCGAACAGCTGCGAGGCGCCCACGCTCGCCACCGCGAGCCCGGGCCGCACTCCCGAGCGCTGCAGGAAGCGCGTGTTGAGGGCCACACCTCCCACGGCGGCCGGCGCGACGATCTTCACGAAGGATCCGGCGACCTGCGCCGCCACGGTCCGCGGGAACGGCACCCGTTCGGGCACGAACCCCAGCAGGGCCATCGCCGCCGCCACATAGCTGAGCGCCGAGAACAGCACCGCCGCGACGACCCAGCCCCACTCGGCGTTGGCCATCAGCGGGCCGAACTCGATGTGCGTGAGCTGCGTCAGCAGGAAGTACGCCGCGATGGCACCGGCGATGAAACTGATCAGGGTCCGCGGCCGTACCCGCTCCAGGCGCGCCGGTTCGACCGGCGCCTGCGGCCTGATCCGCAGAACCTCGTGGCGGATCTGCGTGAGCAGATCCTCCTCGCGGGCCTCCTCCACGGCCTCGTCGATGGCCCGCTTCTCGGCCCGCTGCTGCGCGCGTACGGCCTTCTTGTCGGGTTTTTCGAGTACGACGGGCCCGGCGCTTTCCTCGCCCGCCTCCAGACGGGCCTGCTTGGCCTGCCGGGACGCGTCCAGCACTGCCTCGCGCTCGCGCTGGGCCCGCTCCCGGGCCAGTTTGCGCAGTGTCGCGCGCGTGGAGCGGCTGAGCGCGATGGGCTGCAGCATCGGCAGACAGTCGGCCACGGTGTCGGGGCCGAGGACGCTCACCGCCGCGGCCACCGCCCGTTCGGCACCGACGCGCAGGCCCAGCGTCGTCAGCAGCTGGGAGACGTCCATGCGCAGCAGCAGGTCACCGGCCGCGATCTCGCCTACGCGCAGGTCGGTGAGGATCACCGTGCCGGAACGATCCACCAGAATCGCGTCGCCCACCAGCCTGCGGTGCGCGATGCGCCGCGACTGCAGCGCTCGCACCTGGTGCCAGGTGTCGCGCAGCAGGTCGTCGGTGATCTCCTCGTCCGGCAGCGAGTCGAGGGTGCGCCCGCCGGTGTGCTCGTAGACGAGCATGACCGCGTCAGGGCCCAGCTCGGACGTCGCGATCAGCTTGGGGGCGTTGGCGCCGGCCGCGATGGCCGCGTACGCCAAGAGGGCCTCCTGCTCCAGGGCCTGGCGCAGCGACTGGAGGCTGCTGCGGGTGGCGAAGCCCCGCAGCGTCAGGTTGCGCCACGCGCGGTAGAAGAAGCCCTGTGCCTGCTGCTCCCGGTCGACCACCGTCACGTCCAGCGGCGGACCGTCCTCGAGGGTGACGAAGTAGCGGCGGCCGCGGTCGCCGGTCTCCGACGTGTCCGACACCTCTTCGCGCGCCGCGCTCACCGGGTGGAAGCCGACGGTCCGCAGACCCGCCATCAGGGTCCGTCCGGTGGGGCGGACGTTGGGGGAGCCGACCGCGTACAGCGTCCCGTAGGCCACGGTCCAGCCGATCAGCACCGTCAGGATGATCGAGAACGGTGTCGTGTAGCCGGTCACGAGCATCGAGAACGCGTCCAGGAGCAGCACCATCCACAGCACCGCGCGCCAGCGCGGTCTGCGCGACATGCCGACGGCCGTCATATAGGCGATGACGGGAGCCAGATACCCGTGCACGGGATCGGTGAGGGCGTGGATGTCGCCGGGCGAGGGCTGGGTGAGCGCTTCCTGGATCGAGTCGGGGGCGGCTTTGGCGACCCACAGGTCGGTGGCGAGCGTCACGCCGTGCGCGAGGACCGCCGCGAGCACGCCGTCGGCGATGCGCAGCCCGTCCCGCTTGATCAGCCGCTCGATCGCGAACGCGACCGGGACCAGGAGGATCGCGATGCTGGAGGCCAGACCGGCGAATCTGATGAGCAGGTCGGGTGCCTGCCCGGTGCCCTTGTTGATGTCCTGTTCGAGGCCGGACGTGGTGCCGTGCGCGAAGGCGGCGATCGCGAGCAGCACGACGACGGCCAGCACGCCGATGAGAAGCCGCACCAGGTCGGAGGGGCGGTGCACGCGCGCGGGGAGCAGTGGTTCGTCGCCTTCGACCTCCTCGCTGTGCGTCCCGTCAGCCTCGGCCACGCCCCCCTGAGTACTGTCGCCCCCGACCGCGCCGGACCGCGTCTCGTCCGAGCCGGCGGTGTCGGGGCGCGACGAAGCGTCAGAAGTGCTCTCAGCGCCCTCGGGCTGCACACCCTGCTGCTTCATCGTCTCTTCTTGATCTCGTATCACCGGTCACCGCCCGCATGATGGTGGCATGCCCCACCGGCACGCAGGTGCATCAGGGTGCAGACGCGGGGGCGCACAGTCTGCCCGAAGCGCCGCCCCGGGGCGAGGGATACGCACAGTGGCCAGCGCGTCACATTGTCGGTGGGGTGGGGCAGGATGGGGCGGATGAGCGAGGAGAGCCATCCGGAGGACGCCCGTCCCGGGTACGAGGACGCCCTGCCGGAGTACGCCGAGCGGGTCCTCGAGGTCGCCGAACTGATTCCGCCGGGGCGCGTCATGACGTACGGGGACGTCGCCGAGTGGCTGGCGGAGGGCGGCCCACGCCAGGTCGGCCGCGTGATGGCCCTCTACGGGGGAGCCGTTCCGTGGTGGCGCGTCGTGCGTGCGGACGGCGTTCTGCTCCCGGGCCATGAGCTCCGGGCGCTCGCCCGCTACCGCGCGGAGGGCACGCCCCTGAAGGAGGCGAGCAGGGCCGCCGAGGGCCACTTGCCGCGTCTCGACATGAGGCGCGCGCGGTGGGACGGCGGCGAACGCGCAGAGGGTCACACCTGACAGCTTCCGCCATCGGACGGGCCCAGGGGCACCCCGTGGTCCGTACGAGGGAATAGGGGCACGACCGCGCAATGCCGTACGTTCGTGGGGCGAGGGACGCATGTGCCGCGAGTGCCGCGAGGGAAGAATCGGAAGCCCTGCTTCCGCCTCACCCGTCGGCGTAGCGTCGGCTGCACGTGTCCCCCTCACCCCGCGATCACCGCCCTCCGCGTACGGCGGCACGCCCAACAGCACAACCACCAGGACCGGCGAACCACGTGAGCTCCTCTTCCTCCACCAGGCGCCTGTCGCACCCCCAGGTGCGACAGGGGAACCGTGGCGCTTACCGACTGGTGCGTACCCCACCGGCCCTCGTGGATCCCCCTCGTCTGGACGCCGCACAGCGCTCCGTGGTTGTCCACGCCGCCGGCCCAATGCTCGTCCTCGCAGGCCCGGGCACCGGAAAGACCACCACACTCGTCGAGTCCGTGGCGGCGCGGATCGCGCGCGGCGGTGACCCCGCGCGGATCCTGGTGCTGACGTTCAGCCGCAAGGCGGCCGTCGAACTGCGCGACCGCATGGCGCTGCGCATAGGGGCGGCCCGCGCGCCCCGGGCGACCACGTTCCACTCGTTCTGCTACGCCCTGGTCCGCGCACACCAGGACAGCGACCTGTTCGTGGAGCCCATGCGGCTGCTGTCCGGCCCGGAACAGGACGTCACCGTCCGCGGACTGCTCGCGGGCCAGCCCGACCTGGAGCGGCTCGGCCTCGCCCACGTGCGCTGGCCGGACGAACTGCGCGCCTGCCTGACCACCCGCGGCTTCGCCGACGAGGTCCGCGCCGTCCTCGCCCGCAGCCGCGAACTGGGCCTGGGCCCCGGCGCCCTGGACGCGTTCGCCCGCCGGATCGGCCGCCCCGACTGGCGGGCCGCGGCCGCCTTCCTGGCCGAGTACCTCGATGTGCTCGACCTGCAGGGCGTGCTCGACTACGCCGAACTGGTCCACCGCGCCGTGCTCCTCGCCCGCCGCCCCGAGGTCGAACGGCACCTCGCCCTGCAGTATGACGCCGTGTTCGTCGACGAGTACCAGGACACCGACCCGGCCCAGGTACGGCTGCTGCACGCCCTCGCCGGCGGCGGTCGCACCCTCGTCGCCTTCGGAGACCCCGACCAGTCGATCTACGCGTTCCGGGGCGCGGACGTGAACGGCATCCTGGACTTCCCGCACGCCTTCCCGCGCGCGGACGGCCGCCCGGCCCCCGTTGAGGTCCTGCGCACGTCCCGGCGCTCCGGTACCGGTCTGCTGACCGCGACCCGGCTGCTGACCCAGCGCATGCCACTGACCCGGCTCCCGGCCGACAAGGTGCGCGCCCACCGGGAACTCACCCCGGTCCGGGACGGCGGCCGGGTCGAGGTGTACACGTACCCGACGCCCGGCACGGAGCTGGACAACATCGCCGACATCCTGCGCCGGGCACACCTGGAGGACGGCGTTCCGTGGCACGAGATGGCCGTGCTGGTCCGCGCCGGGTCCCGCACGATCCCCACGGTCCGCCGGGCCCTCAGCGCGGCAGGCGTCCCCCTGGACATCGACGGCGACGACCTGCCGCTGCGCCACGAGCCGGCGGTGGCACCCCTGCTGACGGCGCTGCGCGCGGTGGCCACCGCGGAGGCTGCGGCGCGTCCCGAGGGGGCCGACGCCGGCGTACGGACCGAGGAGGAGGCGGGGGCTGACTCCGACGAGCCGGCGCCGGACACCTCATGGCTCGACACGGAAACCGCCCTGACCCTGCTCGTCTCCCCCCTCGCCGGCATGGACGCCGCCGACCTGCGCCGCCTGGGCCGCGCGTTGCGCGACGAGGAGCGGGCCGCGGGCAACCCGCTGCCGCCGCCCTCCGACGAGCTGCTCGCGCGGGCGCTGGCCGAGCCCGAGCGTCTGGTCGCGCACGACCCCGCGTACGCGCGCGGGGCCCAGCGTCTCGGCGCTCTGCTCAGAAAGGCCCGCGAGCGTCTCGCGGGCGGCGGTACGGCCGAGGAGGCGCTCTGGGACCTGTGGGAGGGCACACCCTGGCCCACCCGCCTGGAGCGGTCCGCCCGGCGCGGCGGCGCGGCCGGACGCAACGCCGACCGGGACCTGGACGCCGTGTGCGCGCTGTTCGCGACCGCGGCCCGCGCGGAGGAGCGCACCGGAGGCCGGGGCGCCCTGAACTTCCTGGAGGAGATCGACGCCGAGGACATCGCCGCCGACACCCTCACGCGGCGTGCCGTCCGCCCGGACGCCGTCCGCCTGATGACCGCGCATCGCTCCAAGGGGCTGGAGTGGCGCCTCGTGGTCGTCGCGGGCGTGCAGGAGGGCCTGTGGCCGGACCTGCGCCGTCGCGGCTCCCTCCTGGAAGCCGACCGCATCGGCCGCGACGGACTCGCCGAACCGCTCACCCCGGGCGCGCTCCTCGCCGAGGAGCGCCGACTGTTCTACGTGGCCGCCACGCGTGCGCGTGAGCGCCTCGTCGTCACGGCGGTCAGGGCGCCCGCGGACGACGGTGACCAGCCCTCCCGCTTCCTGGCCGAACTCGGCGTCGAAGCCAGGGACGTCACCGGCCGCCCGCGCCGCCCGCTGTCCGTCGCGGCGCTCGTCGCCGAGCTGCGCGCCACGACGGTCGACCCGCGCGTGTCCGACACCCTCAGGGAGGCAGCCGCCCGTCGGCTCGCGCGGTTCGCGGCACTCACCGACGAGGACGGCCGCCCGCTCGTCCCGTCCGCCCACCCCTACCGCTGGTGGGGCATGTTCGAACCGACCGAGAGCAAGGTGCCGCTGCGCGACCGCGACCAGCCCGTCGTGCTGTCCGGCAGCGCCCTCGACCAGCTCGCCAACACCTGCGCCCTCCAGTGGTTCCTGGGCCGCGAGGTGAAGGCCGACGCGCCCGCGACGGTCGCCCAGGGCTTCGGGAACGTCGTGCACGTCCTCGCCGACGAGGTCGCCTCCGGACACACCCCGGCCGACCTCGCCGTCCTCATGGAGCGCCTCGACTCCGTGTGGAACGCGCTCGCCTTCGACGCGCCGTGGAAGTCGGCACAGGAGAAGGAGAACGCGCGCGTGGCGCTCGAACGCTTCCTGAAGTGGCATGTGACGAACCGCACCGGGCGTACGCCGGTGGCCAGCGAGCACGACTTCGACGTCACCCTCGAAGCGGGCGACTACGAGGTACGCATCCGCGGCCAGATGGACCGCGTCGAGGCCGACGGCGACGGCCGCGCCTACGTCGTCGACTTCAAGACCGGCAAACAGGCACCCAGCGCGGCCGAGGTGGAGCGCCACCCGCAGCTCGCCGTCTACCAGCTCGCCGTGCGCGAGGGCGCCGTCGACGACGCCTTCGACGGTGTACGCCCCGAACCGGGCGGCGCCGAACTCGTCCACCTGCGTCAGGGTGCCGCGAAGCGGGACGGCGGCGACACGCTGCCCAAGGTGCAGGCCCAAGAGCCCCTGGAAGGGGAGTGGGTCGGCGACCTGCTGGCCACGGCCGCGGGCAAGGTCCTCGACGAACGGTTCACGCCGAGCGCCGGCCAGCACTGCACCCACTGCGCGTTCCGGGCCTCGTGCGGCGAGCGGGCCGAAGGGCGCCACGTCGTGGAGTGAGCCACCCGTGTGACGGGTCGCACCACGCGTGCTGACGTGCGCTTCTTCACGCCCTGCGGCCGATCGGGCATCCACTGTCAGTGGCCGCCGCTAGCCTCTGCGACATGCCCGCCCGTATCACTGATCCCGATCAGCTCAAGGAGCTCCTCGGCATCCCGTTCACCCCGGAGCAGACGGCCTGCATCACCGCGCCGCCCGCCCCGCAGGTGATCGTGGCCGGAGCCGGCTCGGGCAAGACGACGGTGATGGCGGCGCGCGTGGTCTGGCTGGTCGGCACCGGCCAGGTCGCCCCCGAGCAGGTGCTCGGCCTCACCTTCACCAACAAGGCCGCCGGCGAGCTCGCCGAGCGCGTCCGCAAAGCGCTCATCAGGGCGGGCGTCACGGATCCCGACGCCGTCGACCCGGCCAACCCGCCGGGCGAGCCGGTGATCTCCACGTACCACGCGTTCGCGGGCCGCCTCCTGACCGACCACGGCCTGCGCATCGGACTCGAACCGGCGGCCCGCCTGCTCGCCGACGCCACCCGCTACCAGCTCGCCGCACGCGTGCTGCGCGAAGCGCCCGGGCCGTACCCGGCCCTGACCCGCTCCTTCGCCGACCTGGTCAGCGACCTCCTGGCCCTCGACGCCGAACTCTCCGAACACCTCGTACGGCCCGAGGACCTGCGCGCCCACGACGCCGGGCTGCTGCGCGACCTGGAGGGCGCCCGACTCACCAACGCGGATCTGCGCAAGGTCCCCGAGACGGCCGCGGCGCGCCGTGAACTCGCCGACCTCGTGGTCCGCTACCGAGCCGCCAAGCGCGAGCGCGACCTGCTCGACTTCGGCGACCAGATCGCCTTCTCGGCACAGCTCGCGGGGATCCCCGACGTGGGCCGCATCCTGCGCGACGAGTTCCGTGTGGTGCTGCTCGACGAGTACCAGGACACGTCGGTTGCCCAGCGCATCCTCCTGGCGGGCCTGTTCGGCGGGGGCACGGGCCACCCCGTGACCGCCGTCGGCGACCCCTGCCAGGCGATCTACGGCTGGCGTGGCGCCTCCGTCGCCAACCTGGACGACTTCCCCGAGCACTTCGCCCACCGTGACGGCCGGCCCGCCACCCGCCAGGCGCTCAGCGAGAACCGCCGCAGCGGCGGCCGCCTCCTCGACCTGGCCAACGGCCTCGCGGAGCCGCTGCGCGCCATGCACGCGGGCGTGGAGGCCCTCTGCCCGGCCCCGGGCGCCGAACGCGACGGCATGGTCCGGTGCGCCCTGACGCCCACCCACGCCGAGGAGATCGACTGGATCGCCGACTCCATCGCCCACCTCGTGAACACCGGCAAGGCACCCGGAGAGATCGCCGTTCTGTGCCGGACGGCGACCGACTTCGCGGAGATCCAGGCCGCGCTCGTCGCCCGGGACGTCCCCGTCGAGGTCGTGGGCCTGTCCGGACTGCTGCACCTGCCTGAGGTGGCCGACCTCGTCGCCGTCTGCGAGGTCCTTCAGGACCCGGGTGCCAATGCCTCCCTGGTCCGTCTGCTGACCGGCCCACGTTGGCGCATCGGCCCCCGCGACCTTGCCCTCCTCGGGCGCCGCGCCCGGCTACTCGTGTCCCACGCGCGCGTGGGCGCCGACGACGACCCGGACCGCCGGCTCGCCGAGGCCGTCCAAGGGATCGACCCGTCCGAGGTGATATCGCTCGCGGACGCCCTCGACACGTTCCTGGAGACACCGTTCGACGGCGACGGGGGCGACGACGGGCTGCCCTTCTCGCCGGACGCGCGTGTGCGGTTCGCCCGCCTGGCCGCCGAACTGCGCGACCTGCGCCGCTCACTCGCCGACCCCCTGATGGACGTCCTGCACCGTGTGCTGGCCGTCACCGGCCTGGAAGTGGAACTGTCCGCGTCCCCGCACGCCCTGGCCGCGCGCCGCCGTGAGACCCTGTCGAACTTCCTGGACATCGCGGCATCGTTCGCCGCGGGCGACGGCGAGGCGACCCTGCTGGCCTTCCTCGGCTTCCTGCGCACCGCCGCCCGGTACGAGAAGGGCCTCGACAACGCCCTCCCCGGCGGCGAGAACACCGTGAAGGTGCTCACCGCGCACAAGTCCAAGGGACTGGAGTGGGACGTCGTGGCCGTCCCCGGCCTGGTCACGGGCACCTTCCCCAGCACCCAGGGGCGCGAGAAGTGGACGGCCCAGGGCAAGGTGCTGCCGCACGAGCTGCGCGGCGACGCGGACACCCTTCCCGACGTGGCGTCCTGGGACTCCCGCGGTCTGAAGGCCTTTCACGAGGCCATGAAGGAGCACCAGCACACCGAGGAACTCCGCCTCGGCTACGTCACCTTCACCCGCCCCCGCTCCCTGCTCCTCGGCTCGGGCCACTGGTGGGGCCCCACCCAGAAGAAGCCCCGCGGCCCGTCCGACTTCCTCCAGGCCCTCCACGACCACTGCGTGGACGGCCACGGCGAGATCGAGGCCTGGGCCGACGAACCCGCCGAGGACGAGCAGAACCCGTCCCTGCGCCAGGAGACCGCCGACCAGGTGTGGCCCCTGCCCCTGGACGAGGCGGCTCTGGTCCGGCGCCGGGCGGCCGCCGAGACCGTCCTCGCCCACCTGGAGCACCTCGCCACCCCCACCGACGCTCACCCCGCGGCCACGCGTGAGCGGGACACGTACGGCGCCCCGGACCGGCCCCCGCCACCGGAGGACGACGACGCCTTCTATCCGGACGACGACGAGGCCCCCTACGACGGGGTGGACGCTTTCGCCGAGGCTCCCGCCGCCGCCCCCGCCGACGAAGACCCCGCCGGCTGGGACACCTGGACCACGGACCGCCCCACCGTCCCGCACCAAGCGGCATCCCCGGACGCCCCCGGACATCCCGGTGTGCCCCGGGGCGTGCGCCCCCACCCCGCACCACCCGAGCGGCCACCCCTCACTCCCGAGGAAGCCCGCACCGTCGCCTCCTGGGACCGCGACCTCGACGCCCTCACCGGAGAGCTCGTGCGCGCGCGGCAGAGCGTCACCGACGTACCCCTGCCGACGTCGCTGACCGCGTCCCAGATCCTGCGCCTGGCCGCCGACCCGGACGCCTTCGCGCAGGAACTGGCCCGCCCCATGCCCCGCCCGCCGCAGCCCGCCGCGCGCCGCGGCACCCGTTTCCACGCCTGGGTCGAAGCCCGCTTCGAAGAGCTGACGCTGCCCATGCTGGAGCCGGAAGAGCTGCCGGGGAGCGAGGCCGAGATCGCCGACGAGCGCGATCTGGAAGCCCTCAAGGAGGCCTTCGAGCGCACCGAGTACGCCCGCCGCACGCCCTACCGTGTCGAGGCCCCCTTCCAGCTGACCGTCGCCGGCCGCGTCGTACGGGGCCGCATCGACGCCGTCTACAAGGAAGGCGAAGGCGACGCGGCGACGTACGAGATCGTCGACTGGAAGACCAGCCGTGCCCGCACCGCCGACCCGCTCCAGCTCGCCCTGTACCGGCTCGCCTGGGCCGAGCAGCAGGGCGTGCCCCTGGAGTCGGTCTCGGCCGCCTTCCTGTACGTGCGCGGCGGTGAGGTCGTACGGCCCGCGAACCTGCCCGGCCGGGCCGCGCTGGAGCGGCTGCTGCTGGAGGAGCCGTCGTGTGACGAACCGCCCAATCAGGATGTCGGTGCGGGCCGATAGGCTCGTGACCATGAGCCAGACCCCGGACAGCGCCGTCCGTACGTACATCGAGCGGCACCACGATGCCTTCCTCGCGGACCTCGCCGACTGGCTGCGCATCCCGTCCGTGTCGGCCCAGCCCGACCACGCGCCCGATGTACGCCGCAGCGCCGACTGGCTCGCCGCACAGCTCAAGGAGGCCGGCTTCCCCACGGCCGAGGTCTGGGAGACCCCGGGCGCGCCGGCCGTGTTCGCCGAGTGGCCCTCCGAGGAGCCCGGCGCACCCACCGTCCTCGTCTACGGCCACCACGACGTGCAGCCCGCAGCCCGCGGGGACGGCTGGGACAGCGAGCCCTTCGAGCCCGTCGTCCGCGACAGCCGCCTCTACGCGCGCGGGGCGGCCGACGACAAGGGGCAGGTGTTCTTCCACACACTCGGCGTCCGCGCCCACCTCGCCGCCACCGGCCGCACCACCCCGGCCGTGAACCTCAAGCTGCTCGTCGAGGGCGAGGAGGAGTCCGGTTCCCCGCACTTCCGGGCACTCGTCGAGGAGCACGCCCACCGGCTCACCGCCGACGCCGTGATCGTCTCCGACACCGGCATGTGGTCCGAGGACACCCCCACCGTGTGCACCGGCATGCGCGGCCTCGCCGAATGCGAGATCCGGCTGCACGGCCCCGACCAGGACATCCACTCCGGCTCCTTCGGCGGCGCCGTACCCAATCCGGCCACGGCCGCCGCCCGCCTCGTCGCCGCCCTGCACGACGAGCACGCGCGTGTGGCCGTCCCCGGCTTCTACGACGGCATCGTCGAGCTCACCGACCGCGAGCGCGAGCTCTTCGCCGAGCTGCCCTTCGACGAGCAGCGGTGGCTGCGCACGGCCAAGTCGTACGCCACCCTCGGGGAGGCCGGACACACCACCCTGGAGCGCATCTGGGCGCGGCCGACCGCCGAGGTCAACGGCATCGGCGGCGGGTACCAGGGCCCCGGCAGCAAGACGATCATCCCGTCCTCCGCCATGCTGAAGCTCTCCTTCCGGCTGGTCGCCGGCCAGGACCCCGACCATGTCGAGCAAGCCGTCCGTGCCTGGGCCGCGGCACTGGTTCCCGCCGGAATCCGCCACGAGGTCACGTTCGGCTCGGCCACGCGCCCGTGCCTGACGCCGCTGGACCACCCGGCCCTGCAGTCCGTCGTCCGCGCCATGGGCCGCGCCTTCGAGAAACCCGTCCGCTTCACGCGCGAGGGCGGCTCGGGACCCGCGGCAGACCTTCAGGAGGTCCTCGGCGCGCCCGTGCTCTTCCTGGGCATCTCCGTCCCGTCCGACGGCTGGCACGCGCCGAACGAGAAGGTCGAGCTCGACCTGCTCCTCAAGGGTGCCGAGACCACCGCGTACCTGTGGGGCGACCTGGCGGAGAACTGGCGCCATGCGCCCTGAACGTCCCGCACCCTCCGGACCGGCATCACCCGCGGGGCACACTGGAAGGGCCGCCTTCGCACCCGAGCCCACCGGACCCGGTCCCCTCCTGCCGTACGTCTCGCTGAACCGCCGCCCGAAACAACCGTTCCACCGGGGGAGTTGGAAGCACCCGTGACCACCTGGACCGACCACACCGCAGACCGGCCCATCTCGCTCACCGCCCCGAGCGGCATCGACCGGGCCGCCCACCACCGGCTCGACGAGGCCTGGCTCGCGGCGGCATGGAGCCACCCCACGACCCGCTGCTTCGTGGTCTCCGGCGGCCAGGTCCTCATCGACGAGACGCCCGACGGACGCACCGAACTCGTCATGACCCCCTCCTTCGAAGCCCCCCTCACCGAGGCACACCGCTACTTCCTGGGCACCGACGAGGACGGCGTCAGCTACTTCGCCCTCCAGAAGGACGCCTTGCCCGGCCGCATCGACCAGTCCGCGCGCCCGGCGGGCCTGCGCGAGGCCGGTCTGCTGCTGTCGCCGCGCGACGCGGGCCTGATGGTGCACGCGGTGGGCCTGGAGAACTGGCAGCGCACGCACCGCTTCTGCTCCCGCTGCGGCGAGCGCACGGTCATCGCCGCGGCCGGCCACATCCGCCGCTGCCCCGCCTGCGGCGGCGAGCACTACCCCCGCACCGATCCCGCCGTGATCATGGCCGTCACCGACGAGGACGACCGCATCCTCCTCGGCCGCCAGGTCCACTGGCCCGAAGGACGTTTCTCGACGCTCGCCGGTTTCGTCGAGCCCGGCGAGTCCATCGAGCAGTCCGTGCGCCGCGAGGTCTTCGAGGAGGCCGGCATCACCGTCGGCCGGGTCGAGTACATCGCCAGTCAGCCCTGGCCCTTCCCTTCCAGCCTCATGCTGGGCTTCCTGGCCCGCGCCACCTCGACCGAGATCGACGTCGACGGCGACGAGATCCACGAGGCCCGCTGGTTCTCCCGCGACGAACTGGGCGCCGCCTTCGAGTCCGGCGAGGTCCTGCCGCCGTACGGCATCTCGATCGCGGCCCGCCTGATCGAGCTCTGGTACGGCAAGCCGCTTCCGACGCGCAGCGCCGTGTGAGGCATCACCGGCCCCTGCCGACCGCGAGGGGCCGACAGGGGCCGGCGCAGGGGCGCCGGAAGCCCTTGTGGCCACGCGAAACGCGTCGCCGTCCAGTCGCGGCGCAGGCATTCGGCCTCAAACGGCCTTCTCCCCCTCGGGGAGAGCGAGGTGTGCCAAAGCTTCCACAGCTGTGCGCCCACGGCTTCCCCCTCACGTCGACAGCCCATGTCGCGGTCGACGCTGCTGGCTCGGGCGGCAAGGTCAAGATCGTCGGCTGTCCAGAACGGGAAAGCCGCCCCACTCAGCGCCCCGACGGGTGTAGGCGACGGGCCTTCTTCTGTCGATGGAGCCCCAGGGCAGACAAAACCCCCGACCAGCGGCAGGCCGGTCGGGGGTTGTGCGCAGCGGGAGTCAGGCGCCGAGCGCCTGCTTCACCTGGGCAAGGCTGGGGTTCGTCATCACGACCTCAGCGCCACCGCCGGAGGGAACTACGTGGACTGTCGGAACCGTCTGGTTTCCGCCATTCGCCTTCTCCACGAACGCCGCGGAATCCGGGTCCTGCTCGATGTTGATCTCGTTGTACGTGATGCCCTCGCGGTCCAGCTGGCTCTTCAGCCGGCGGCAGTAGCCGCACCACGTGGTGCTGTACATCGTCACAGTGCCCGGCATGTCTCTCGTGCTCCTTCGGCGGCTCGGGGATTGCGGTCGCAGGGGAGGAACGTACTTGAAAGGTCCACCATTCCCGTACGGGGCAACTGCACGACGTGACGCCTGCCGCATCAGTACGACTGCGAGTGGCTGCCTGTGGACAACCGGCTCAACCGTCTCCGACGACCTGGCAGCATGGCCGTGTGACAGCAGCAACGCACTCCACGCTCTTCCCGCAGGTACCGGACTCGGCCGACGCGGTGCTCGAAGGGCTCGACCCCGAGCAGCGCGAGGTGGCCACCGCCCTGCGCGGTCCGGTGTGCGTACTGGCGGGCGCCGGCACGGGCAAGACCCGGGCGATCACCCACCGCATCGCGTACGGGGTGCGGGCAGGCATCCTCCAGCCCTCCAGTGTGCTGGCCGTCACCTTCACCAACCGTGCCGCCGGAGAGATGCGGGGCCGCCTGCGTCAGCTGGGCGCCGCCGGTGTCCAGGCCCGCACGTTCCACTCGGCCGCCCTGCGCCAGCTCCAGTACTTCTGGCCGAAAGCTGTCGGCGGCTCCATGCCACGCCTCGCCGACCGCAAGATCCAGCTCGTCGCGGACGCGGCCGCCGCCTGCCGCATCCGCCTCGACCGGGGCGAGCTGCGGGACGTCACCGGCGAGATCGAATGGTCCAAGGTCACTCAGACCGTCCCCGCCGACTACCCGCTCGCGGCCGCCAAGGCCGGCCGCGAGGTCCCCCGTGACCCGGCCGAGATCTCCCAGCTCTACTCCGCCTACGAGGACATCAAGCGGGACCGCGCCGTCATCGACTTCGAGGACGTCCTGCTGCTGACCGTGGCCGTCCTCCAGGACCGGCACGATGTCGCCGAACAGGTCCGCTCCCAGTACCAGCACTTCGTGGTCGACGAGTACCAGGACGTCAGCCCCCTCCAGCAGCGCCTGCTGGAGCTGTGGCTCGGCGAACGGGACAACCTGTGCGTGGTCGGCGACGCCAGCCAGACCATCTACTCGTTCACGGGAGCAACTCCCGACCACCTGCTCGACTTCCGTACCCGCCATCCCGGTGCCACCGTGGTCAAGCTCGTCCGCGACTACCGTTCCACCCCTCAGGTCGTCCACCTCGCCAACGGCCTGCTCGCCCAGGCCCGCGGCCGCGCCGCCGACCACCGCCTCGAACTGGTCTCCCAGCGTGCCTCTGGCCCCGAGCCCGTCTACACCGAGTACGCCGACGAACCCGCCGAGGCCGAGGGCGCCGCCCACCGCATCCGCGAGCTCCTCGACGCCGGCGTCCCGGCGAGCGAGATCGCCATCCTGTTCCGCACGAACTCGCAGTCCGAGACCTATGAGCAGGCCCTGGCCGACGCAGGGGTGCCCTATCAGCTGCGCGGCGCCGAGCGGTTCTTCGACCGTCCCGAGGTGCGCAAGGCGGGCATCGCCCTGCGCGGCGCGGCCCGGTTCGGCGGTAACGACTCCCTGCTCGACGACGCCGTCGACCTGCCCTCCCAGGTGCGCGCCGTGCTGTCGGGGGAGGGCTGGACCACCCAACCCCCGGCCGGTTCCGGAGCCGTCAGAGAGCGCTGGGAGTCGCTGGCCGCGCTGGTGAACCTCGCGCAGGACTTCGCCACCGCGAAACCCGGCGCCACCCTGAGCGACCTCGTCGCGGAGCTCGACGAACGAGCCAACGCCCAGCACGCCCCGACCGTCCAGGGCGTCACCCTCGCCTCCCTGCACTCGGCGAAGGGCCTGGAATGGGACGCCGTCTTCCTGGTCGGTGTCGCCGAGGGCATGATGCCGATCACCTACGCAAAGACCGACGAGCAGATCGAGGAGGAGCGCCGCCTCCTGTATGTCGGGGTGACCCGTGCCCGAGAGCGTCTCCATGTCTCCTGGGCCCTGTCGCGCTCACCCGGGGGGCGTGCGAGCCGCCGCCCCAGCCGCTTTCTCGACGGACTGCGCCCCGGCTCGACCGCTGCGGTCGGCCGCTCTGTGGCGGGCGGTTCCGGAGGTGTCGAGCGCGGCTTCACCAGCCGGCCGGGCGGCACCCCGCGCCGGACTCAGCGCACGCCGGCCCGCTGTCGGGTGTGCGGGCGCACGCTCACCGACGCCGGTGACATGAAGCTGATGCGCTGTGAGGACTGCCCCTCGGACATGGACGAGGGCCTGTACGAGCGGCTGCGCGAGTGGCGCGCGGTCCAGGCGCGGCACAGCGGACAGCCCGCCTTCTGCGTCTTCACCGACAAGACGCTGATGGCGATCGCCGAGGCAGCCCCCGACGACGAGGGGGAGTTGGCGCGCATCCCCGGGGTCGGTGTGCGCAAGCTCAACCGGTACGGGGCGGATGTCCTGGCCATCTGTGCCGGTCAGGACCTCGGGGAAGAGGAAAACGGGGACTGATGCGAACTCGTCGAAAAAATAGTTTGCGCATGCCCCAGCGATCCCCATAGGTTCTTAGGCACGGGAACGGAGGCCTTCTCGAAGGCCTCGATTCCGTGCTGTACTTGCATATCCGTCGGACTGGCTCGCCCGGTCCCCCGAGACGCCGAGAGGAGGCGATTGAAGTGATCAGCATCAACAGCAGCTCCGTCAGCACCGCCAAAATGACCGATCGCTCGGTCGTCTCCGCGTGCATGCTCGGCGTTTCGAACCTGGGCACCGGTCTGTCCGGCATTCCTGCCGTGCGTCCGGCGTCCGCCGTGTCTCTGGCGGGTCTTCCCGTCCGTGAGCGCAGTGAGCGACCGACCAAGGCACTGGAAGCAGTAGCGGCACAGGCGCGGACCTATGCCTTTACGGCGGCCGGTGCCGGAGCCCGGAAGCAGACGACGCAGCACCACCACCTGATGTGGGCCTTCCGTGGGCCAGAACCCTGGAGTGATCCAGCCTGATCGCCGATCAGGCCGGCGCCTTCAGGGCCGCGGAACCCCATCCGGGATCCGCGGCCCTTCTGTTTTCCCCGAGCGGGGACGACGGAGCGAAGGCGCCTCGGGACAAGAGAAAAACCCGGTACCAGCCGCCCCCCGGCCCAACAGGGCCGGAACGACCAGACGAGGAAGACGAACCGTGCAACTCGAAGCGCACGCCCCGTCCGTACCGCCTTCCGAAACGATCCCCCCGCCCGGCCTCACGGAGGACTCCACCTTGACCCCGCTCACGGCGCTCACCGCGCTCGACGACGCCATCGAGAACCTCGGTGTACCCGTCCCCTGCCGTTCCTACGACCCGGAGGTCTTCTTCGCCGAGTCGCCGGCCGACGTCGAGTACGCCAAGTCCCTCTGCCGCACCTGCCCGCTGATGGAGGCCTGCCTCGCCGGTGCCAAGGAGCGGCGTGAGCCCTGGGGCGTCTGGGGTGGCGAGCTGTTCGTCCAGGGTGTCGTCGTCGCCCGGAAGCGGCCGCGTGGCCGCCCGCGCAAGAACCCGGTCACGGCATGAACATCGCAGGAACGATCGACAGCCCCCTCACGAACGACCCCAAGAAGCAGGCCCCGATGAAGCCGTCCACCCAGGAGCCCGCAGGCTCCGCACTCGAAGACGTCACCGCCAGCGGCGCGATCGACTCGCGTCAGAACAGGACCCGAGAGATGCAACTCATCCCAGAAGCCCTGGCTCGTGCGCATATGCACGACCGACTGCATGAGGCCGAGCAGGAACGCCGGGCCATGCGCCTGGTTACTGCCCGCCGGATGCAGCGCAGGGCGGAGCGCGCCTCGCTGCGTGCCCGCCGCGCGCTCGCCATGGCGGTCATGCAGTAATCGACCACACCGAAATCGGTGGCCTCCCGGCCGGGGAGGCAGGAGCTCACCCCGTGGGGGCCGGTCCGTGTGAACGGACCGGCCCCCACGGGCGTTGTGCCCGCCGATCCGCAGGCCCCGGGGTTATCGTCACGGGGTGACGAGTCTTTCCGGAGGCAGTGACAACGGCGGCTCCGCTGCGCGGCCCCGGCCCCTCGTGTGCTCCCGCTGCGGCACCCGGGCCGAGGCACCGCAGCCCACCTGGTCCTGCTCCGTGGAGAACGGTGTCCGCCACTACTTCTGCGACACCTGCTCCCGGGAGAACCTCAGGGCGATCGAGGGGCGGCTGGACTCGGCCTGGTGGTAGCGCGGCGCCCGGCTCACGCTTCCGCCGCCTCCTCCGCCTCCAGGACGAACCCCGGCAGCCACTCCTCCAGTTCCTCGCGCAGACGCACCGTCGAGCCCAGCTGGCACAGCACGCCGATTGTGCTCAACGTCACCCTGTGTATGAGCAGGTAGGCCGGCGGCAGGTTGAGCTGCTTGCCCAGCTGGTGCGCGGGCGAACGGGGGTCGGCGATGCGGGCCGCCTGGCCGCGCATCCAGCCGCGGGTGAAGGTGAACTCGTCGGCCTCGGCCGGTTCGATGATCGGCAGGAGGTAGTCGAGCACGGCGTCGGGGTTCAGCTCGATCGAGTCCTTGACGAAGCCCTCCGTGCACAGCAGTTCGTAGACGGCGTCCGCTTCGCCGTCGAGGGTCATGCGCAGGGACGTGCCGATGGGTGTCGGCAGGCCGCCCGGGAGGCGGTCGACCGTGCCGAAGTCCAGGACTCCCAGGCGCCAGTCGCCGTCAGGGTCGCCGGGCAGGAGACGGAAGTTGCCGGGGTGCGGATCGGCGTGCAGCAGACCGGTGCGTGCCGGGCCGGAGAAGAGGAAGCGGGCCAGGAGCTGGCCGGCGCGGTCGCGCTGCTCCTGGGATCCGTCGGTGATCACCTCCGACAGCGGGGTGCCGTCGATCCACTCCGTGACCAGGATCTGGTCGCACTGGTGGACCACATCGGGGACGACGACGTCCGGGTCGTCCGCGAACTCCTCGGCATGGGTCCGTTGGGCCTGTGCCTCCAAGCCGTAGTCCAGCTCCTCCGAGACCCGGTCGCGCAGCTCCGCGATCAGGGGCTTGATGTCCATGCCGGGGATGAGGGGCCCCAACAGGCGGGCGAAACGACTCAATTGGTTCAGGTCGGACAGAAGGGCCTCACCGGCTCCCGGATACTGCACCTTGACCGCCACCTCGCGGCCGTCGTGCCACACCGCTCGGTGCACCTGTCCGATCGACGCGGCCGCGGACGGCTTGTCCTCGAACTCGAGGAACAGGTCCTGCCAGTCCGCTCCGAGCCGCTCCCGCAGCACCGTGTGCACCGTACGCGTCGGCATCGGCGGCGCGGCCTCCTGCAGCTTCGTCAGCGCCGCCCGGTAGGGGCCGGCGACCTCCTCGGGAAGCGCGGACTCGAAGACGGACATTGCCTGGCCGAACTTCATCGCGCCGCCCTTGAGCTCGCCGAGCACCTTGAACAACTGCTCCGCCGTGCGCTGTTGGAGCTCGCGACCGACGATCTCCGCGGACTCGCCCACGATTCTCTTGCCGAGACCCCAGGTGGCCCGCCCGGCGAATCCGAGCGGGAGTGCGGCGAGCTTGGCGGTCCGGGTGACCGCCTTCCGGGGAAGATCAGACATGCGCCCTCCAAGTCCCAGCCAACCGTGCCGCGTCTGTATGAGGACGTAACCTCGTCGACGGCCGTTTCACCGCCATTGTCTCGTGCGACCCCCCGTCCTCGGAGGAGTGTTCCCCCTTAGCTTCCTCCGCTGCTCCACACGGGCACGAAGGATGGGCCCGGACCGGCCGCGCAGTCCAGTGAAGAGACGGCAGGGAGACCTCCCAGCGCGCGCCCGCACTCGACGGGACGCGGCCGTCCAGGAAGGCGAGCGCGTGGGCGGCCGCGAGTCCCGCGACCGTCGTCGCCAACGCCAGGTCGCAGGGCGGCCCCACCTGCCGGGCCTTGCCGGAGCGCCACTGTGCGACCAGACGGGGCCAGACGGGATCCCGGTCGGTGCGGCCCTCGTGCAGACAGCCCGCGCAGCCCGTCTCACCGGGCAGGACGAGTGGACCCACGACACCGGTCGCCTCCACGACGCCGGCGTAGAGATGGGGTGTGCCGGAAGCGACGAGGGAGTCCGCGGCGGCGGGGGCGGGCGCGTGCACTGCGACGTCGTCCCGCGCAGCGAGGATCACCAGGGACAGGCCCGGGTCGTCGTCCTCGGCCGGTGCCCGGGAGTCGCGGCGTGGCGGACGGTCCGGTGCCGCCCGGCGCACGGCCCGCCGGGCGGCTTCGTCCCTGCGGTCGCCGACGGACTCGGCGGGCAGCCCGCCCGGAGCGACGTCCCAGGGCTCGACGCGGCCGCAGTCGCGTACCTCTACCTCGCCCACCCCCGCGCCCGACAGCAGCGCGGCCAGTACCGCGCCCACCCGGCCGGCGCCTCTCACCTGTACACGCAGTGAGCGGCGAGCGGCCAGGAGTCTGAGCGCGTCGCCCGGTTCCGACGTCGTCAGGGACAGCGAGGCCAGATCGGGGCGCAGCCGGTCGAGGACCTCCTTCCTCACACGCAGGGCGTCGGCGGCCGGGCCGCCGCCCCGCGCGTCGTCGAGGAGGCCGGCGCGCGCCAGTCGCTCGACGAGCCCGTCGACTTGGCCGTCGGGCAGGTCCATCCGCCTGCCCTCCTCCCGCAGAAGCTCCGGCCCGCGGGTGCCGTTGAGCAGGTCGAGGAAACTGCCGGTCGCCGTGTCCATCGGACCGAGCGTCATCGCGTGTGCCGGGGTCATCCCGAACTGCACCGTATTGAGATCGCGCCAGCCGCGCCTGAGCGCGGGCTTCACCATCGGAACCATCGCATGCATGACAGGCCCCCGTAGCCCTCGTAGAACATCCCCGTCTGCCGGTGGAGATCGGTCGCAGCTCCGCCGGCCACAGCCAGCATGCCCGCCCGTGCCGCCGGACGCCGAAAGTTGTCCACAACGTGCCAGGATTCGTCGTACGAATCAGACGCATGATGGGGGATCGGAACCGAACCGTCCCGGAGTCGGGACTTCCCGCCTGTGCAGCGGGTAACGTCGGGGCGTGCCCGCCGATCCACTGCAAAGCGCCGGAACACCACAGCGCAGCACGACGAGCCAGCCGCCGAGCGGCTCGGGGGCGAGCGCGATCGAGGTCCGCAGAAGCGCCCGTCGACGCCGGACGGTCTCCGCGTACCGCGAGGGCGATCGCACCGTCGTGCTCATCCCTGCCCGGATGTCCGAGGCGGAGGAGCAGCGCTGGGTGAGCGTCATGCTCGACAAACTGGCCGCCCAGGAGAGCAAGCGGGTCCTCGGGGACGCGGAGCTGGCGGAGCGCGCCGAGCGGCTTTCGGCGCAGTATTTCGACGGCCGGGCCCGCCCCGCCTCGGTGCGCTGGGTCACCAACCAGAACACGCGCTGGGGTTCGTGCACACCCTCCGAGGGCAGCATCCGCCTGTCGCACCGGCTGCAGGGCATGCCCGAATACGTCGTCGACTACGTCCTCCTTCACGAACTCGCACACCTGCTCGTGCCCGGACACGGGCCTCGTTTCTGGCGGCTTCTGGATGCCTATCCGCGGACGGAGCGGGCCCGCGGCTACCTCGAAGGAGTGGTCGCGGCCGACCGGCTGCCCCATCTGCCGGGCACCCGGGGCGAGTGACGGCCCCGAGCGGCGCTCTCGGACGCGGATTGTGTACCGGCTCTGTACCGACATCCTCCGGTGTCCGAAATTGAGGTTAGCCTGACGCGACGCACTCACATTCGGGATGGGGGACGGTCGTTACGCATGGCCAGGGAATTCCAACGCGGCCACAAGGCCAGGATCAGTGACCTCACCGCGGGCACGGATCTGTACGTAGGCGTGCAGATCAGCGGCCCGGGGCTGAGCTTCGACATCAGCTGCTTCGGCCTCGACGCCGACGAGCGGCTCTCGGACGACCGGTACTTCGTCTTCTTCAACCAGCCGAAGTCTCCCGAGGAGTCCATCCAGCTCCTGGGCACCCAGGCGGGTGACACGGAGTCCTTCCGCATCACGCTGGACCGGATCCCGCCGCAGATCCAGAAGCTGTCGTTCACAGCGACCATCGACGGCGCCGGGCAGATGTCGCAGATCGCCCCCGGATACGTCCGGATCGTCGCCGGCGGCGAGGAGGTGGCACGGTACTCCTTCAACGGCTCGGAGTTCTCCACCGAGCGGGCCGTGATGCTGGGCGACTTCTACCTGAAGGACGTGTGGCGGTTCGCCGCGGTCGGCCAGGGCTTCGACGGCGGCCTCGACGCGCTGCTCAAGAACTTCGGCGGCGAGGTCCTCGAGGAGGAGGCGCCCGCCCCGCAGCAGCAGCCCCAGGCCGGCGCCGCTCCCGGCTTCGCCCCGCCCCCCCAGGGCTCCGCGGCGCCAGCGTTCGGCGCTCCCGCTGCCCCGGCGCCTGTTCCGGCCCCCGCGCCGCAGCCCGCCGCACAGGGCTTCGCGCCCCCTCCGGGAGCCACTCCGCCGCCGGCGCCCGCGCCCCCGGTGCACGCCGCGCCCACCATCGTCGCGCCCATGACACCGCCCCATGGTGCTCCTGTGCCGCCCCCGGCTCCGGCGCCCGCACCCTACGGCCAGCCGGGCCAGCAGGCCCCGTACGGCCAGCCCCCCGGCCAGACCGCCCCGCCGCCCCCTGGCTACGCCCAACCACAGGCCCCGCAGGCCCCTACCCCGCCCCCCGGATACGGGCAGCCGACCCCGCCCCCGGGGTACGGCCAGCAGCCCCCCTTCGGGCAGGTCCCCGGCCAGCAGGCGCCTTACGGAGCACCACAGGGCGTGCCCCAGGGTGCCCCGCAGGGCGCCGGTGTGGCGTCCGCGCTCCAGCAGTTCAAGGAGACGCCCACCGGACAGCGCTGGACGCAGCAGAACCGGAAGATGGTCCGCGTCGACCTCGGCCTCGGCGGCCAGCCCGTGCTCGCCCGCCAGGGCAGCATGGTGCTCTACCAGGGCAAGGTCGACTTCAGCTACAAGGGCGCCGGTTTCGCCGGCCGGGTCGTCGGCAACGCGACCGGCCAGGAGATGCAGCTGATGCGCTGTACCGGCCAGGGCCAGGTGTTCCTCGCCGAGAACTCCACGATGCTGCACCCCATCGAGCTCCAGGGCGACGGCATCTGCGTCTCCGCGGAGAACGTCCTCGCCTTCGACGAGAGCCTCCAATACGAGGTCCGCCGCATCGAAGGGCACGGCATCCCCGGCGGCGCGCTGTTCACGATGCAGTTCCAGGGCACCGGCACGATCGTCGTGAAGACGCACGGTGTGCCCGTGGTGCTGCCGGTCACGCCCACGACGTTCGCCGACTGCAATGCGGTGATCGCCTGGTCGGCCGCCTCCCAGGTGGTCGTCTCCAGCCAGGTGCGCATGCGCCGCAACGCGTACGCCGGCGACACCGGGGAGAGCGTCAACCTCCAGTTCCGCGGCGCGCCCGGCAACTTCATCGTCGTCCAGCCGTACGAGATCTGAGGGAGAGCCCGTCATGAACCAGCCGCTCGCGGGCTACGCCCCCGCACCCGTCACTGCCCGCATGGAAAACCACGGCAACCACATGCTGAAGGTCGCCATGCAGACCGGAAACGACCTCCTCGCGCGCGTGGGGTCGATGGTCGCCTACGAAGGGTTCGTCCAGTACGAGCCCAACCCGCCGGCCGTCCGCCAGATCGCACGTGACTGGGCCACCGGTGAGGGCGCGCCGCTGATGAAGTGCTCAGGGGACGGTCTGCTCTACCTCGCCGACTACGGCGCGAACGTCGTCGTGATCAACCTCAACGGCGACGGGATCTCCGTCAACGCCACCAACCTGCTCGCCTTCGACGCACACCTGACCTGGGGCGTCGAGCGCGTCAAGGGGCTTGCCAAGTTCGCCGGGCAGGGCCTGTGGAACACCAAGATCTCCGGGCAGGGCTGGGTCGCGCTGACCTCCCGGGGCAAGCCGATCGTCGTCGACTGCGGCGGCGGCGAGGACGAGACGTACGTCGACCCGGACGCGCTCGTCGCCTGGTCCCCGAACCTCAAGGTGAAGGGCAAGCGCAGCTTCAAGGCGCAGTCACTGATCGGCCGGGGCAGCGGCGAGGCCTACCAGATGGCCTTCTCCGGCCAGGGCATCGTCGTCGTCCAGCCCAGCGAGGACAGCACCGACCGTCTCCGGATCCGGGGCTGAGGAGATCACCACCATGCAGAGCCCGCTTTTCGCCTACAACGATCAGCAGACCCAGGAACGCTGGAGCCTGCAGAACAAGCAGATGCTGCGTGTCGCCCTGGAGGGCCACGACGACATCCTCGCCCGCAAGGGCACCATGGTCGCCTACCAGGGCCTCGTCGAGTTCGACGCCGAGTACCAGAGCAACCAGCAGGGCCGCGCGCGTGCCCACACCGGTGAGGGCCTGGACCTGATGCGCTGCCACGGGCAGGGCACGGTCTACCTGGCCAACCTCGCCCAGCACATCCACCTGGTGGACGTGGAGCAGGACGGACTGACGGTCGACAGCAGCTACGTGCTGGCGATGGACTCCTCACTGCACCACGAGGTCATCGCCGTCGACAGCATGTACGGCATCTCCGGCTCCGGGAAGTACCAGCTCAACATCACCGGACGCGGCCGGGTGGCGCTCATGACCTCCGGCGCGCCGCTGATGATGCAGGTGACACCGGACAAGTACGTCAACTGCGACGCCGACGCGATCGTCGCCTGGTCCACCGGGCTGCGCGTGCAGATGCAGGCCCAGACGCACTCCTCCGGGGTGTGGCGGCGGCGCGGTAACACCGGTGAGGGCTGGGAGCTCAGCTTCATGGGCAGCGGCTACGCGCTCGTCCAGCCCAGCGAGCTGCTGCCGCCGCAGAACGCCGTGATCGGACAGGGCGTGGCCGCCCAGTTCGGCATGGGCCAGCAGGGGGCCCGGGCGCAGAACCAGGGCAACGTCTGGAGCTGACCGTCCGGAAAGCAGACGTAAGGGGCGGCCGCTTGCGCGGTCGCCCCTTACACATGCCTCAGGACGTCAGCCTCGCGCGCGTCGACTCCAGCAGCCGTACGACGGACTCGTCGGCCACCTCCGCCACCTCGGCGTACGGGAACCAGCGCAGGTCGAGCGACTCGTCGCTGATCTCCTGGACCGCGCCGAGCGGCGCCACGACGGCGTACTGGACGTCGAAGTGCCAGTTGCACGGTGGCGGGATCGGATGCCGGTCCAGGCGCACCGGGCCGCCCGGAAGCAGCGTGAGCCCCGCGATGCCGGACTCCTCCGTGGCCTCGCGCAGCACCGCAGCCTCCAGGGAGGCGTCCGCCTGCTCGCAGTGGCCACCCATCTGCAGCCACATCCGCAGCTTCTTGTGGAGGGTCAGCAGCACCCGGCCCCCCTCGGGGTCGATCACCAGGGCGCTCGCCGTGATGTGGCCGTCCGTGCAGGCCTTCCACATGCCGTCAGGGTGTCCCGCCAGATGGTCCAGGTAGGCCTGGCGCAGCTCTTCCTGGTCCTCGTAGCCCTTGAGCACGAGGACCGCGTCGTCGTACAGGCTCACTCGGCGTCGTCGCCCTTGGCCTCGCCCTCGTCCTCGTCCTTCTTTCGGAGGTCGGGCTTGTCCGCCGCCTCGCCGAGCATCTTGTCCAGCTCGGAGAAGTCCAGCTGCTCGCGGTGCACGAAGCCGTCCGGGTCGTCCAGGTCGGAGGCCGTCGGCAGCATGTCCGGGTGGGCCCACAGGCCGTCGCGGCCGTCGACACCGCGCGCGTCCGTGAGAGACGCCCACAGGCGGGAGGCGTCCCGCAGGCGGCGCGGGCGCAGCTCCAGACCGATCAGCGTGGCGAACGTCTGCTCGGCCGGCCCGCCCGAGGCGCGGCGGCGGCGCAGGGTCTCGCGCAGCGCGTCGGCGGACGACAGGCGCGGCTTCGCGGCCGCGTGGACCACCGCGTCCACCCAGCCCTCGACGAGCGCCAGAGCCGTCTCCAGACGGGCTAGGGCGGCCTTCTGTTCCGGCGTGTCCTCCGGCTGGAACATGCCCTGCTGGAGGGCGTCCTGCAGCTGCTCCGGGTTCTGCGGGTCGAACTGGCCGACAACGTCCTCCAGCTTGGCCGTGTCGACCTTGATCCCGCGCGCGTACCCGTCGACTGCGCCGAACAGGTGGGAGCGCAGCCACGGCACATGGGCGAACAGGCGCTGGTGGGCGGCCTCACGCAGGGCGAGGTACAGCCGCACCTCCTCCTTCGGCACGCCGAGGTCCTTGCCGAACGACTCGATGTTCACCGGCAGCAGCGCGGCCTTCCCGGCCGGGCCGAGCGGCAGGCCGATGTCGGTGGAGCCGACGACCTCGCCCGCGAGCACGCCGACGGCCTGCCCGATCTGGGTGCCGAACATGGCGCCGCCCATCGAGCGCATCATGCCGATCAGCGGGCCGGCCATGGCCTGCATCTCCTCCGGCAGGACGTCGCCCATGGCGGTGCCGACGCGCTCGGCGACCGGGTCGACGAGCTCCTTCCAGGCGGGAAGGGTCGCCTCGACCCACTCCGCACGGCTCCACGCCACCGCGGTGGCCGCGCCGGCCGGCAGGGACGTCACGTCGTCCAGCCACAGGTCGGCCAGGTGGACGGCCTCCTGGACGGCCGAGCGCTCGGCGGGGCCGACGCTCGCGTCCTTCGTGCCGTCCGAGGTGCCCTGGGAGACCGTCTGGCGGGCGATCTGCTTGGCCATGTCCCAATTCACCGGGCCGCCCTCGTAGGAGAGCATCTGGCCCAGCTGCTGGAAGGCGGCGCCCAGGTCGGTGGGGTTCAGCGAACCGAACATGGCAGCGAGCGGATTGTCGGCGCCGGGGCCACCGAAGCCCCCTGCGCCGGGCAGTCCGAAACCGAACGGGTTGGCCGGGTCCTGACCACCACCGCTCTGCTGGTCCTTCTTCTTGCCCTCGTCGCCGTCGTCCGGCTCCTCCGGCGGAAGGCCGAATCCGAATGGGGTGTCACTCACGGGAATCCTCGGCTGGTAAGGCCGCCGGTTCTTTCCGACGGCACGACTGCCCGACAACACCACCCAGAGTAGACACCACAAGCGGTTCGGGCCTCGGTGCTTCGCCGACTCTCGGCCTGCGGCAGGATGGATGCCACCTGGTACTTACGCGTCACTCGCGCTCGTACTGAAGACAACCACTGGAGACGCCCGGTGAGTTCCCCAGATCCGCAGGTTCGCGCAGCGCGAAACGAGTCAGCCCACCCGTCGCCCGACCGCCACCCCTCAACGACGGCGCTTCGCGCCGGCGAGTCCACTGCGACGCGCGGGCCCGTCGTCGCGGTCACCGGCGCCGCGTCCGGCGTGGGCGCGCTGCTCACCGAGCGGCTGGCCGCGTCGGACGCGGTCAAGCAGGTCATCGCCATCGACGAGCGGCGCGGTGAGTGCACGGCGGCACAGTGGCACATTTTGGACGTGAGGGACCCCGCCATCGCCGAGAAACTGCGCGGGGCGGACGCGGTGGTGCACCTGGCGCTCGATCTGGATCTGGAGACCGACGCGGCCGCCCGAACGGCGTACAACGTACGCGGGACACAGACCGTGCTGACCGCCGCCGCGGCGGCCGGGGTGCACCGCGTGGTGCTCTGCACGTCTTCGATGGTCTACGGGGCGCTGCCGGACAACGAACTGCCGCTGTCGGAGGACGCCGAGCTCAGGGCCACGGCAGAGGCCACCGGGGTCGGGGATCTGCTGGAGATCGAGCGGCTCGCGCGCAGGGCCCCGCGGGCGCATCCGGGACTCAATGTCACCGTCGTCCGCCCCGCGGTGCTCGTCGGCGGCACCGACACCGCGCTGACCAGGTACTTCGAGTCGCCTCGGCTGCTGGTGGTCGCAGGGTCGCGGCCCGCCTGGCAGTTCTGCCACGTCGAGGACCTGTGCAGCGCGCTGGAGTACGCCGTCCTGGAGAAGGTCGACGGGGAACTAGCCGTCGGATGCGACGGGTGGCTCGAACAGGAGGAGGTCGAGGAGCTCAGCGGGATCCGGCGGATGGAGCTGCCGTCGGCTGTCGCTCTGGGGGCGGCGGCCCGGCTGCACCGGATCGGGCTCACTCCCTCCCCGGCCGGCGACCTGGCGTACACGATGTATCCCTGGGTGGTGAGCGGGAGCCGGCTCCACGACGCGGGCTGGCGGCCGCAGTGGACCAATGAGGAGGTGCTCGCGGAGCTGCTGGAGGAGGTTTCCGGGAGGCACACGGTGGCTGGCCGGCGGCTCGGCCGGAAGGACGCGACCGCGGCGGGAGCCGCGGGGGCGACCGTCGCGCTGCTGGGTGCGGCGGCCGTCGTACGGCGGGCGCGGAAGGCTCGGCGGCGGATCTGAGGGCGCACGGCCCGGGCGAACGGTCTGCAGGAGGCTCCAGGCTCCACGCACGCGTGCCTGGCGAAACGCCTGTTCCACCTTGTCGGCGGTGTGCGGCAGGATGGAGGCATGGCACTCACCGACGACCACCCCGGCGAGCAGGGCGGGCAGGACCCGATCAAGCTCATCGCCATCCGTGAGACCGCTCTCTCCTTGGACGAGGTCTTCCGGGCCGTCGGGGACGCCGCCGCCGGTGGGACCGCTCTCTTCGTCGGCACCGTGCGCAACCACGACGGCGGAGCCGACGTCGACGGGCTCGGCTATTCGTGTCACCCCAGCGCCGAGGCCGAGATACGGCGGATCGCCGAGAAGGTCGTCGCCGAGTATCCGGTGCGGGCGCTGGCCGCGGTGCACCGGATCGGTGACCTCAGAGTGGGGGATCTCGCCGTCGTCGTCGCCGTGTCGTGCCCGCACCGAGGGGAGGCCTTCGAGGCCTGCCGGAAGCTGATCGACGACCTCAAGCACGAAGTGCCCATCTGGAAGCACCAGAAGTTCTCCGACGGGACCGAGGAGTGGGTCGGCGCCTGCTGACCCCCCCGGCCGCCCCCGATTTTTCCGGTTGCGTAACCGCACCCCTGCCGTGAGCGTTGTCAGTGCAGATGGTTAATCTGCTGATCAGTCAGTTGCGGTTGCTCATAGGGGTTGGGAGGTCGGTATGGCGGCGCTCGTCTGGTTGCTGATTCCGCTTGTGGCTGCGATCGGCGCCGGTCTGTGGGGCAGTTGGGCCAACCGGACCCGCAGGGCGCGGAACGACGGACCCGAGCTCGACGGGTACGCCCGCTTCCGCGCGGCCATGGAGAAGCCGCACACCCGGCACGTGACGGAGCAGCCCTGACGGTGCGCTGACAGGGGCGTCCCGTACTGTCGAGGCATGCCACGCCGCACCGCGACGATGCTCGCCTCCACCCTGATGCTGATCGGGCTCCTGTGCGCGGGAGTGTTCATCCCCGTGCCGTATTCGGAGATGTCCCCGGGGCCGACGGTGAACACGCTCGGCGACCACGCCGGCGAGCCGGTGCTGCAGATCTCCGGACGCAAGACCTACCCGACGAGCGGGCACCTCAACATGACCACCGTCCGGGTCACCAGCGCCGACTACCGGATGAACCTCGTCGAGGCCGTCTACGGATGGCTTGCGCACGACAACAAGGTCGTGCCGCACGACACGCTCTACCCGGACGGCAAGACGGAGGAGCAGTCCACCCAGGAGAACGCCGAGGAGTTCAGCCAGTCCCAGGAGAGCGCCAAGGTCGCCGCCCTGAAGGAGCTGGACATCCCCGTGCGGTCCTGGGTGATCGTCTCGACCGTCGTCAAGGGGTCCCCGGCCGAGGGCAGGCTGCACGCCGGCGACGTGATCAAGGCCGTGGACGGTACGGCGGTGAAGGAGCCGGCCGACGTCGCCGAGCTGGTGACCAAGCACAAGCCCGGCCAGGACGTCGTCTTCACGGTCGTGCCCGCCAAGGAACATGCCGCCGCCGAGAAGGAGAACAAGACGGCGACGAAGACCGAGGACACCACGATCACGACCGCCCAGTCCGACGACAGAGGCGACAGGCGCGCCATCGTCGGGATCTCCGCCGGGACCGACCACACGTTCCCGTTCACCGTCGACATCAAGCTCGCCGACGTCGGCGGGCCGAGCGCCGGGCTGATGTTCGCGCTCGGTATCTACGACAAGCTCACGCCGGGCAGCCTGACCGGCGGCAAGTTCGTGGCCGGCACGGGAACCATCGGCGACGACGGCAAGGTCGGTCCGATCGGCGGCATCCAGATGAAGACCGTCGGCGCGCGGAGCAAGGGCGCCCAGTACTTCCTGACGCCGGCCGACAACTGCGCGTCCGCGGCCAAGGACACCCCCGCGGGGCTCACCCTCGTCAAGGTCAACACCATCGACGACGCGCTGAGCGCCCTCGGGGACATCCGCGGCGGCAACACCGCCGACCTTCCGAAGTGCACGGTCAAGTAGCCCGGAGGGCTGCTCGGCCTAGTCCTCGAACGTCGCCGCCAGCGCCTCCGCCAGGCCCGGGACCAGGTCGCCGCCGGTGAGGACCTCCGTCGCGGAGTCCTTCTCGCGCAGGCGCAGGGCCGAGTCGCGGGAGCCGTCGCGCAGTACGGCGACCGTCATGCGGACCTCCTGGCGGTCCGGGTGCTGGGCCACCCACCGGGCGAGCTTCGTCTCGTTCAGCCCCTCCGGGACGGTGGCCTCGGCGGACGGCGGCAGCATCAGGCGCTCCACCGTGAGCGCGCAGCCGGCCACGGCGTCGGGCCAGGCGATCGTGCCGAGGAACTCGTCCAGCGCCTTGCCGGCCGGGATCTCGTCCTGCTCGATCGGTGTGAGACCGGAGGTCTGCGGCTCCTCCTCCAGGCCCAGCTGGGATGCGAGCGCGGGTTCCTGGGCGCGCAGCCGTGCGGTGTCTACGAGGGCGAAGAGGCGGGCGGGCTGGTCCCAGCCGAGGCCGGAGGCGTACTCGTCGATCTCGAGTACGGCCCGGGTGAGCGGGCTCGCCGCCATGGGAGTGTTGGACATGGTCACAATCCTGCCTCGTTCCTGGCCGGAATCGGGAACCGAGTAAAGCGTGAGTAAGTTGCATAGGTGTGGGCCTACGATCACGAGGCCCCCCGGACGGCCCAGGCAAACGAGGGTCTGACGGATCGACAGCGAACTTCGAGGTGCGCACCTTGGCTTTCCAGATGCCGGACCGTGGCGGAGGCCCGACGGGGCCGCGGATGAGAGTGGGCCGCCCGTCCCGGCGTGTCCGGACCCTGCTCATGACACTGGGCGTCCTTGCCGTCCTCGGCATGGCGTTCACCATGTTCGCGGGCTTCTGGACGGACTGGCTCTGGTACCGGTCGGTGAACTACTCGTCCGTGTTCACGACCACTCTGTGGACCAAGATCGGGTTGTTCTTCGTCTTCGGTCTGCTCATGGCCCTCGCGGTCGGCTTCAACATCTGGCTGGCGCACCGCATGCGGCCGCCGCTGAGCGCCATGTCGATGGAGCAGCAGAGCCTCGACCGCTACCGGATGGGCATCGCGCCGTACAAGACATGGCTGCTGCTCGGGATCACGGCTCTGGTCGGCCTGATCGCCGGCGCCTCGGCGTCGAGCCAGTGGCGCACCTGGCTGATGTGGGTCAACGGCGTGCCCTTCCACCAGAAGGACCCGCAGTTCCACCTCGACGTCTCGTTCTACGCCTTCGACCTGCCCTGGTACCGCTTCCTGCTCGGCTTCGGCTTCGCCGCCGCGATCCTCTCCCTGATCGCCGCCGCGCTCACCCACTACCTCTACGGCGGGCTGCGGATCACCAGCCCGGGCGCGCGGGCCACGGCGGCGGCCACCGGGCACCTGTCGGTGCTGCTGGGCGTCTTCGTGACCTTGAAGGCGGTCGCGTACTGGCTCGACCGGTACGGCCTCGCGGTCAAGTCCAGCGACTTCAAGGCGACGGACAACTGGACCGGCCTCAGGTACGTCGACGCCAACGCCTACCTGCCGGCCAAGACGATCCTGTTCTGCATCGCCGTCATCTGCGCCGTGCTGTTCTTCGCCACCCTGTGGCGGCGCACCTGGCAGCTGCCGGTGATCGGCTTCGGCCTCATGGTGCTCTCGGCGATCCTGATCGGCGGCCTGTACCCGGCGATCGTCCAGAAGTTCCAGGTCCAGCCGAACGAGCAGGCCAAGGAGGCGCCGTACGTCGCGAAGAACCTCAAGGCGACACGTGAGGCGTACGGAATCGACGGCGCCAAGGTCACCGAGTACTCGGGCAAGAGCGGCACCGGGGACAAGACCAAGCTGCGCGACGACGTCGACGCCACGGCGAGCGTCCGCATCATGGACCCGAACATCGTCTCGCCGACCTTCCAGCAGCTCCAGCAGATGCGGAAGTACTACGCGTTTCCGACCAACCTGGACGTCGACCGCTACAACAGGGGCGGCCAGGACCAGGACACGGTCATCGGTCTGCGCGAGCTGAACCTCGCCGGCGTCGACAAGCAGAACTGGATCAACAACCACTTCCGCTACACCCACGGCTACGGAGTGGTAGCCGCCAAGGGCACCACGGCCGACGCCGAGGGCCGTCCGGTCTTCACCGAGTCCGACCTGCCGTCCAAGGGCGACCTCGGGACGTACCAGCAGCGGATCTACTACGGCGAGAAGACCAACTCGTACTCGATCGTCGGCGGTCCCCAGAAGGAGATCGACTACTCCGACGACAACGGCGAGAAGACGACCAGCTACGCGGGCAAGAGCGGGGTCAACCTCGCCAACCCGGTCAACCGGGCCGCGTACGCGGTGGCGTTCAGCGAGCCGCAGATCCTGTACTCGGGGGCGATCGGCAAGGGGTCGCGGATCCTGTACAACCGCACCCCGAAGGAGCGCGTCGAGGCGGTCGCGCCATGGCTGACCATCGACGGCGACGCCTACCCGGCGGTCGTGGACGGCAAGATCCAGTGGATCGTCGACGCCTACACCACCACCAACGGATACCCGTACGCCTCCCGTACGACCCTCGGCTCCACGACGGCCGACTCGCTGACCGCGACCAACAACTCGCGTGCGGTGGTGGCCCAGCAGAACCAGGTCAACTACATCCGCAACTCGGTGAAGGCGACCGTCGACGCGTACACCGGAGAGGTCAAGCTCTACCAGTGGGACACCCAGGACCCGGTCCTGAAGACCTGGATGAAGGCGTTCCCGGGCACGGTGGAGCCCAGGACCGACATCTCGGCCTCGCTGATGGCCCATCTCCGGTATCCGCAGGACCTGTTCAAGGTCCAGCGTGAGCTGCTCACGCGCTACCACGTCAAGGACGCCACGACGTTCCTCAGCGGCAGCGAGGTGTGGCAGGTGCCGGACGACCCGACCAACAAGTCGGGCAACGCGGTGCCGCCGTACTACCTGAGCATGAAGATGCCCGACCAGGCGGCGCAGGCGTTCTCGCTGACGACGACCTTCACGCCCAACGGCCGGGACAACCTGAGCGCGTTCATGTCGGTCGACGCCGAGGCGGGCACCAGTGACTACGGCAAGATCAGAATCCTGAAACTGCCGACCAGCACGACCGTCGACGGACCCAAACAGGTCCAGAGCCAGTTCAACTCCGAACAGGACATCGCCGAGTCCATCAGGCTGCTGAGAGGCGGCGACTCCGAGGTCGAGTACGGCAACCTGCTGACGGTGCCGCTCGACGGAGGACTGTTGTACGTGGAGCCGGTGTACGTACGCGGTGGTGGACTCAAGTACCCGCTGCTGCGCAAGGTGTTGGTGACCTACGGCGGCGCCACCGCCTTCGAGGACACCCTCGACCAGGCCCTCGACAAGGTCTTCGGGGCGACCGGTTCGACTACCCAGCCACCCCCCGCCGAGGACACCACGAACCCACCGCCGACATCGGGCAACCCCACGGTCCAGGAGGCGTTGAACGACGCCCAGAAGGCCTTCGACGCCGGCCAGGAAGCCCTGAAGAAGGGCGACTGGCAGGCGTACGGACAGGCGCAGAAGGACCTTGAGGAGGCGCTGCGGCGGGCAGAGAAGGCGCAGTCCGAGGCCGACAAGACCGCCGGCAGCGGGGAGAAGAACAGCGGCACCGGCAGCCCGAGTCCGACGAGCAGTCCCAGCGGCTGACCCGATCACTGATCAACCGCCCGCCCGCGCCGTGATACGGTTGCAGCACAACGGCGCGGGGTGGAGCAGCTCGGTAGCTCGCTGGGCTCATAACCCAGAGGTCGCAGGTTCAAATCCTGTCCCCGCTACTGAATGCGAAGGCCCGGATCCTCAAGGATCCGGGCCTTCGTGGTGTGCGAACTGATGTGCCGGGGGTGCGGGAGGCCGTGCCGCCGTGGGGAGTTGGGAAAACTGTGTTTGACTTGTCTCTCTGTGGGCATGTCGACAAAACGCTGAAGTGACCTCAATGGCTGCGGTATACCAGGTGTACCCAGGTTGCAGGTGGTGCGACGATGGACGTTATGGGGGACAAGGCAACTCTGTTCGAGACAGGGCGATTTGTGCAGCCTTCCGAACCGGGCGAAGCCGGGGAGGCCGTTGAGGTTGCGGAGGAGGTGGCCGAGCAGGCCGCCGAAGAAGTGCGGCAGCGACTTGCCGCCGAAGCCGGCGACGCCGAGGCCATGAGCGTCCTCGGCGCCCTGCTGCTGCGCCGCGGCGATCTCGACGGAGCCGAGCCCCACTTGCGTGCCGCCACCGCCTCGGGGGACCGCGCCGCCGCCAACAACCTGGGGGTTCTGCTTCATCAGCGGGGATACGCGGAAGAGGCCGCCGGGTGGTGGCGCATCGCCGCCGTCGCCGGGTCGGCGGCCGCCGCGCACGCGCTGGGCCGTCATCACCGTGAGCGCGGTGACGAGCCGGCCGCCGAGTACTGGCTGCGGCAGTCCGCCGAGCAGGGGCACGTACTGGGCGCGTACGCACTCGCCGATCTCCTGGAGCACCGGGGCGACGCCGGCGCCGAGCAGTGGGTGCGGGCCGCGGCCGAGCGGGGGCACCGCGAGGCCGCATACCGGCTGGCGCGGGCCCTGGACCGGCAGGCCGCGCAGGAGGCGGGCCGGGACGCCGACGACGGCGCAGACTCGTCCCTCGTGGACGAGGCCGAGCAGTGGTATCGGCAGGCCGCCGCGCGCGGGCACCGGCGGGCCGCGCTGCACCTCGGGGCGATCCTGGAGAAGCGTGGGGAGCTCAAGGAGGCCGGGCGCTGGTACCTGACGTCCGCCAAGGACGGGGAGGCACGGGCCGCGTGCGCGCTCGGCTTCCTGCTGCGGGACGCCGGCGACACGGAGAGCGCCGCCGTGTGGTGGCTGCGTGCCGCCCAGGACGGGGACGGCAACGCGGCCAACGCGCTGGGCGCGCTGCACGCCGAGCGGGGCGAGCCGCAGACTGCGGAGCGCTGGTACCGGGCGGCGATGGACGCCGGGGACGTCAACGGCGCGTACAACCTCGGGCTGCTCTGCGCCGAACAGGGGCGCACCCCGCAGGCCGAGCAGTGGTACCGGCGCGCCGCGTACGCCGGGCACCGGGAGGCGGCGAACGCGCTGGCGATCCTGCTGCTGCAGGGCGGGGACACGACCGGCGCCGAACCGTGGTTCTCCAAGGCGGCGGAGGCGGGAAGCGTGGACGCCGCGTTCAACCTGGGGATCCTGCACGCCGGGCGAGGCGAGGAGCCGGCGGCGCTGCGGTGGTACGAGCGGGCCGCGGCCGCCGGACACACGGAGGCGGCGCTGCAGGTCGGCATCGCACGGCTGCGGGACGGCGACGAGCCGGCGGCGGAGCGGCATCTGCGGTGTGCGGCGGGCGGGGGCAGCCCCGAGGCCGCGTACCGGCTGGCCACCGTGCTGGACGCGCGGCGGTCGCCGGCGCCCGCCCACGAACTCGGGGAGTCCGTGCACGAGAAGTCCGAGTGCGAGGAGTGGTACGAGCGGGCGGCTTCCCAGGGGCATCGGCGCGCGCAGGTGCGAGTGGGGATGCTCGCCGCGGCCCGGGGCGACGTCGTCGAGGCGGCCCGGTGGTACCGGGAGGCAGCCGAGGCCGGTTCGCGGAACGGGGCGTTCAATCTGGGGCTGCTGCTGGCCCGGGAGGGCAGTGAGCCGGAGGCCGCGGTCTGGTGGACGCGCGCGGCCGACGCGGGTCACGGACGGGCGGCGCTGCGACTCGCGCTCGTCTACGCGCGTCGGGGGGAGCTGGCGGAGGGGCAGCGGTGGGCGGACCGGGCGGTGACGCTGGGGCCGCCGGAGGTCTCCGAGCGGGCGGCTCGGCTGCGGGACGCCTTGCGGCAGGAGCTGTCGGCGTGACGCTGCGCCGCGCCGGAACCGGGTGAGCGGAGCCCGGCGCTGCCGTCCGGGGGGTCCGGGGGCCGCCGCCCCCGGGCCCCGCTTCGGCTCCGACCGCCCCTCCTCGGCGCCGGGCGGGCTGGAACCCAGCTGACCTGCGCCGTTAAGCGATTTGCTTCTGTCCTCGTTCTTGACGTAACGTTGCATTCACCGACGCGGGGTGGAGCAGCTCGGTAGCTCGCTGGGCTCATAACCCAGAGGTCGCAGGTTCAAATCCTGTCCCCGCTACTGAAGGCCGAGGGCCGGAAGCCGAAAGGTTTCCGGCCCTCGGTTCATTTTGCTGCCGATGACCCACCCCCCTCTTCAGGAAGCCTGCAGGCAGCACGAAGCCCCCGGCACCCGAAGGGGGCGCCGGGGGCTACGGAAGGCGGTTTTAGGCGGCCGCGCAGTTCGGGCACACGCCGCGGTACGTCACCTCGACGTCCGACACCGTGAAGCCGAAGCGCTCCGAGTCGGGGAGGTCGGCCAGCGGATTGCCGTTCGGGTGGACGTCGCGGATCGCGCCGCACTGGGCGCAGACCAGGTGGTGGTGCGGCCGGTGCGCGTTCGGGTCGTACCGCTTGGCGCGCTTGTCGGTGGCGACCTCAAGGACCTCACCGAGGGAGACCAGCTCGCCCAATGTGTTGTAGACGGTCGCCCGGGAGATCTCGGGCAGCTTCGCGACAGCCCTCACATGGACCTCGTCGGCCGTCAGATGGACGTGCTCGCCGTCGAGGACCTCGGCCACGACACGCCGCTGCGCGGTCATCCGCCATCCGCGGCCGCGCAGCCGTTCCAACAGGTCACTCATACCGGCCAGCTTAACAGAAGGGAACCAGTTCCCGAACAGGTGTGACTTTGGAGCTCTCCTTGACTTGGACAAAGTCCATTGTAGGATCGAGTTCGATGTTGGCCAACGACAGGAACGGCCAGGAATGACGCAGGAGGACACGTGACACAGGGGCCGCTCACCACGGAGGCCGGTGCTCCGGTGGCCGACAACCAGAACAGCGAGACCGCGGGCGTCGGCGGCCCGGTTCTCGTCCAGGACCAGCTCCTGCTGGAGAAGCTGGCCCACTTCAACCGCGAGCGCATCCCGGAGCGCGTCGTGCACGCGCGCGGTGCGGGCGCCTACGGCACCTTCACGGTCATCGCGGACGTCACGCGGTACACACGGGCCAAGTTCCTCTCCGAGGTCGGCAAGCAGACCGAGACGTTCCTGCGCTTCTCGACCGTGGCCGGCAACCTTGGTGCCGCGGACGCGGTCCGTGACCCCCGCGGCTGGGCGCTGAAGTTCTACACCGAAGAGGGCAACTACGACCTCGTCGGCAACAACACCCCGGTGTTCTTCATCAAGGACGCCATCAAGTTCCCGGACTTCATCCACACCCAGAAGCGCGACCCGTACACCGGCTCGCAGGAGGCGGACAACGTCTGGGACTTCTGGGGCCTGTCGCCCGAGTCCACCCACCAGGTGACCTGGCTGTTCGGCGACCGCGGCATCCCGGCCTCGTACCGCCACATGAACGGCTACGGCTCGCACACCTTCCAGTGGAACAACGAGGCCGGCGAGGTCTTCTGGGTCAAGTACCACTTCAAGACCGACCAGGGCATCAAGAACCTGACGCAGGCCGAGGCCAACAGGCTCGCCGGCGAGGACCCCGACTCGCACCAGCGTGACCTGCGCGAGGCCATCGAGCGCGGCGACTTCCCGACCTGGACCGTGCAGGTGCAGATCATGCCGGCGGCCGCGGCGGCGACGTACCGCTTCAACCCGTTCGACCTCACCAAGGTGTGGCCGCACGAGGACTACCCGCCGATCGAGATCGGCAAGCTGGAGCTCAACCGCAACCCGGAGAACATCTTCGCCGAGGTCGAGCAGTCGATCTTCTCCCCGGCGCACTTCGTGCCCGGCATCGGCCCGTCGCCCGACAAGATGCTCCAGGGCCGCCTCTTCGCGTACGGCGACGCCCACCGCTACCGCGTCGGCATCAACGCCGACCACCTTCCGGTGAACCGCCCGCACGCCACCGAGGCGCGCACCAACTCCCGAGACGGCTTCCTGTACGACGGCCGCCACAAGGGCGCGAAGAACTACGAGCCGAACAGCTTCGGCGGCCCGTTCCAGACGGACCGTCCCCTGTGGTCCCCCACGGCCGTGACCGGCGGCACGGGCAACCACCCCGCTCCAATCCATGCCGACGACGACGACTTCGTCCAGGCGGGCGACCTCTACCGCCTGATGTCCGAGGACGAGAAGGGCCGCCTGATCGACAACCTGGCGGGCTTCATCGCGAAGGTCTCGCGCGACGGCATCGCCGAGCGCGCGATCGACAACTTCCGCCGGGCGGACGGCGACTTCGGCAAGCGGCTGGAGGCCGCCGTCCAGGCCCTGCGCGGCTGACCAGCAGGGACCGCTTGTCGGGGCGGGCGGGCCGGATCTCCTCGCGACCGCGAGGGGCCCGGCCCGCTCGGCGTTCTCAGGCAGGCACCTGCTGCCGTGCCGGTGCCCAGCAGCGGATGATGTCGCGGACCGAGACGATTCCGACGGGCTCGCCGCGGTCCAGGACGATGAGATGGCGGAAGCCGCCGTGGGCCATGGCCCGGGCCGCGTCCTCCAGGGTCCAGGCGGGGGTGGCGAACACGACGTCGTTGGTGGTGTGGTCGTGGGTGCGCTCCGTGTCCGGGCTCTGTCCCAGCCCCACGGAGTTGAGGATGTCGCGTTCGGTGAGGATGCCGATGCCGCCGGCGTCCGGGTCGAGGACCACGGCCGCGCCGACCCGGCGGGCGGACATCAGGGCGGCGGCCTGGCGGAGGGTATGGGCGGGGCCGATGGTGAGGACCACCGTGCTCATGGCGTCACGGACGAGCATGGGATGGAGCCACCTCCTGCGGAATCCACTTAGTTCACTGATTCACAAATTCACAAGTGGGGGGACTCTCAGAGTCGCAGGTAAAGCGCGGGTCAACAAGAGGGCGCGTGCGGCCGGTTGACGGCGCACGCGCTCACCTCGTCGCGCTCGGTAGCGCCCGTATGGAACCGGCTCTCCGGCGGGGTGCGGCGTCACCTCGCACTCCGCGGAGAGCTGCGCGGTGGCGGCCGTCACTGGTCGTTGCTGGTCGTCACTGCCCGCCCTCGGACGGCCCGCAGACGCCCCGGCGCGCCGGGCAGGATCTCGCCATCCACGCGCACGCGCCGGCCGCCGGCCGGCGACGGCGGGTGCACGATCACGACCCGAGGATCGGACGTGACCCCGGGATCATCCTCGGAGGCACGGCCTGCATCTGCGCAGACGCACGCAAAGGGTCTTCGATCTCGACAACAACTTGATCGACCGACGTGGAGGCCTCGACGACTGGGCCCGCGCCTTCGCGAGCTCGCGGAGCCTGCCCGGAGAGGCGGAGTTCGGGGAAAAGCTCAGGTCAGGGCAAACCGTCAGTAGCGCTCGTTGAGATACCCCAGGAACTCGTCGTGGAGCAGGCCGTTGGAGGCCGCCGCGTTGCCGCTGTGCGGGCCTGGGCGGCCGTCGAGGCCGGTGAAGGTGCCGCCGGCCTCCGTGACGATGATCGCGTTGGCCGCCATGTCCCAGAGGGAGAGTTCCGGTTCCGCGCAGATGTCGACCGAGCCCTCGGCGACCATCATGTAGGGCCAGAAGTCGCCGTACGCGCGCGTGCGCCACACCTCGCGGTTCAGGTCCAGGAAGCCGCCCAGCCGGCCCTGGTCCTCCCAGCCGGTGAGCGAGGAGTACGCGAAGGAGGCGTCGGACAGCTTGGACACACGGGAGACGCGAAGCCGGCTCGCCGAGGACAGGCTGCGGCCGGTGAAGGCGCCATGGCCCTTCGCGGCCCACCAGCGGCGGCCGAGGGCGGGAGCGGAGACGACGCCGACGACGGGCTGGTAGCCGCCCTCGCCGGCCTCCATGAGCGAGATGAGGGTGGCCCAGACGGGCACGCCGCGTACGTAGTTCTTCGTGCCGTCGATGGGGTCGATCACCCAGCGGCGGGGGCCGGTGCCCTCGACGCCGTACTCCTCGCCGAGGATCGCGTCGCGGGGGCGGGCCCGCTGGAGCTGGCCGCGGATGAGTTCCTCCGCCGCCGTGTCGGCCTCGCTCACAGGAGTCATGTCCGGCTTCGTCTCGACCTTGAGGTCGAGTGCCTTGAAGCGGTCCATGGTCGCCGCGTCGGCGGCGTCCGCGAGCACTTGGGCGAGGCGGAGGTCATCGAGGTAGTCGGGCATGTGGTGAACGGTATCTTCCGGGGTCGGCACAGGGCCATACGGGGCTGGTCGCAGGACAGCGGCCGGTGATGAGCCCCGTGCGCCCCCCTGAGTGCCGTCGCGAACCCTTGACAGTCCCCTCGTGCGCGTCAAACCTGGGCGCAGAGCCGCTCGCCCAGGGAGGCGATGATGCCTGCAGCGCGGGAATCCCTGCTGGACGCCGCTTACACGGCGCTGGCGCGCCGGCCGTGGTCCGCCGTGCGGATGGTGGACGTCGCCGCGGCCGCCGGAGTGTCCCGGCAGACGCTGTACAACGAGTTCGGCAGCAAGGAGGGCCTCGCCCGGGCGCTCGTCCGGCGGGAGGCCGACGCCTATTCAGAGGGGGTCGACCGCGCGCTCGCCCAGCACCTCGACGGCCGTGAGCGGCTGGCCGCCGCCGCCGAGTGGACCGTCTCGGCGGCCCGCGAGAACGCGCTCGTACGGGCCCTGCTCACCGGCTGCTGGAGCCAGCGGCTTCCTTCGCCGACGCTGAAGGCGGTGCCGTCCTCCTCGGCCGTGCCGGCGCAGCGCCGCGCGGACGGGCCGCTTCCGTCGCCCGGCGACATCGTGGCGCTTGTCCGGGACCGCGCCGTGGCCGCCCTGTCCCCTCCGGGCGTCGCCAAGCAGGAGAGCGCCGAGCTGGCCCGCTCCTGCGAACTCGTCGTCCGGCTCGCCCTGTCCTGTGTCGCGGCCCCGCCCGGCGAGGGCGGCGTGACGGACCTCGTCCGGGGCGCGCTGCACCGGCAGCTGACTCCCGAGCGCTGATGCCCCGGCACCCCGAAGAGCGCGTCAGTGCGCGGAGCCCGACAGCTGGAGTCCGATCACGCCCGCGACCACCAGGGTGATCGAGACGATCTTCAATGTGGACACCAGGTCACCCAGGAACACCATGCCGTAGATCGCGGTGCCCGCCGCGCCGATGCCGGTCCACACGGCGTAGGCGGGGCCCACGTCGAGCTTCTTCAGGGAGAGGGTCAGCAGGCCGAAGCTGCCGAGGGCGAAGACGCAGAACGCGACGGTCGGCCAGAAGCGGGTGAAGCCGTGCGAGAGCTTCAGGCAGACGGCGAAGCCTGTTTCGAGCAACCCGGCCACGATGACCAGCAGCCACGCCATGTGCTGTCCTCCAGTGTCTCCACGCTCTGTGACCGCTTCCTCAGGGTTCGCTCAGGCTTGGATCCGGCTCGGTGCGATTATGCCTCTACCGGACCTGCAGGGAGACGAACAACGCAGAGGTCAGTCGCCTTCCGTGCGTTCCCTCGTGGAAAGCAGCCGGCGCAGGGAGTAAAGGCGCGCCGGGTCGGCGTGGCCCTCGGCCACCCACTCGTCCAGCGCGCAGTCCTGCTCGTCGTGACCGCACGCGCGCGGGCAGCCCTCGGTGCCCGGCTCCAGGTCGGGGAAGGCGTGGATCACGCGCGACGGGTCGATGTGGGCGAGTCCGAAGGAGCGGACGCCCGGGGTGTCCACGACCCAGCCGGCGTCCCCGGTCAGCGGCAGGGCGAGCGCCGAGGTCGTGGTGTGGCGGCCGCGGCCGGTCACCGCGTTCACATGGCCGGTCAGCCTGCGGCGGCCCTGCGGGACCAGGGCGTTGACCAGGGTCGTCTTGCCGACGCCGGAGTGGCCCACGAACGCCGTGATCTTGCCGTCGAGCTGTTCGCGCACCCGGTCCGCCGCGTCGCCGGTCTCCAGTTCCTCACGGCTGGTGACGACGTAGGGGATGTCCAGGTGGCCGTACAGCTCCAGCAGCTTGTCGGGCTGGGCCAGGTCCGATTTCGTCAGGACGAGGAGGGGGTTCAGTCCGCCGTCGAACGCCGCCACCAGGCAGCGGTCGATGAGGCGCGGGCGGGGTTCGGGGTCGGCCAGGGCCGTGACGATCGCCAACTGGTCGGCGTTGGCGACCACAACGCGCTCGTACGGGTCGTCGTCGTCCGCGGTACGGCGCAGTACGGACGTGCGCTCCTCGATCCGGACGATCCGCGCGAGCGTGTCCCTCTTGCCGGACAGGTCGCCTACGAGGGCCACCCGGTCGCCGACCACCGCCGCCTTGCGGCCCAGTTCCCGGGCCTTCATCGCCAGCACGACCCGGTCCTCGACCAGGCAGGTCAGACGGCCCCGGTCGACGGTGAGGACCATGCCCCCGGCCGCGTCCTCGTGCTTGGGGCGGATGTTCGTACGGGGCCGGTTGCCCTTGCGGTTCGGGCGGGAGCGGATGTCGTCCTCGTCGGTGTGCTTGCCGTAGCGGCGCATGGATGAGTCCCTACGCCCCGAGCATCCCGGCCCACAGGTCGGGGAAGTCCGGGAGGGTCTTCGCCGTCGTCGCCACGTTCTCGATCTGCACACCCTCCACCGCGAGGCCGATGATCGCGCCGGCGGTGGCCATGCGGTGGTCCTCGTAGGTGTGGAAGATCCCGCCGTGCAGCCGTCGCGGGCGGATGTGCAGGCCGTCGGCGGTCTCCGTCACGTCGCCGCCGAGATCGTTGATCTCCTTGGTGAGCGCGGCCAGCCGGTCTGTCTCGTGCAGCCGCAGATGAGCCACGCCCCGAAGGGTGGACGGGGAGTCCGCGAGGGCCGCGACCGCCGCGATGCCGGGGGTCAGCTCGCCGACCTCGCCCAGGTCCACGTCGATGCCGTGGATCGAACCCGATCCGGTGAACACCAGGCCGTACTCGGTGAGTTCACAGCTGCCACCCATTTCGGTGAAGATCTCGCGCAGCCGGTCACCCGGCTGGGTCGTGCGCGCGGGCCAGTCCGGGACCAGGACCTTGCCGCCGGTCACCAGGGCCGCCGCCAGGAACGGCTGGGCGTTGGAGAGGTCCGGCTCGACCGTCAGGTCCCGGCCGAGCAGGGCACCGGGCGTCACCCGCCAGACGTTCGGCTCGCCGCCCGACTCCGGGGTGTCCACCTGGGCGCCGACCGTGCGCAGCATGTCGACGGTCATCTGGATGTGCGGCAGGGAGGGCAGGGAGGAGCCGGTGTGCCGGACCTCGACGCCCTGGTTGAAGCGCGGGCCGGACAGCAGCAGGGCCGACACGAACTGCGACGAGGACGACGCGTCGATCTCCACGGGGCCGCCCTCCAGGGCACCGCCGCCGTGGACCGTCAGCGGCAGCGCGCCGCGGCCGTCGTCGTCGATACGGGCGCCGAGGGCGCGCAGGGCGTCGATCACGCCGTTGAGGGGACGCTCGTACGACCTCGGGTCGCCGTCGAAGCGGATGGGGCCGTCGGCGAGCGCGGCGACCGGCGGCAGGAAGCGCATCACCGTGCCGGCGTTGCCGACGTCGACCGTGGCCGGGCCGTGCAGGCCCGAGGGGATGACCCGCCAGGCCTCGCCGGAGCCGTCCGGGCCGACCCCTTCCTCGATGCCGACGCCCATCGCCCGCAGGGCCCCCGCCATGAGCAGCGTGTCGCGCGAGCGCAGCGGGCGACGCAGCCAGCCCGGCTCGGAGGCGAGGGCGGCGAGCACGAGGGCGCGGTTGGTGACCGACTTGGACCCGGGCACGTGGACCGTCGCGTCGACGGCTCCGCTCGCGTGCGGGGCGGGCCAGAGGGCGGTGTGGGCGGGGTTCGGGGCCATGGCCCCACTGTATAAGCAGCGTGTGGTTCGGGTGCGGGAGCGTTGTGGCTGGTCGCGCACCACGCGGCGGAGCCGCGAAGTCGACACGGCCCCGCGCCCCTGATGACGCTGCCCCTCGGCGGCGCCTCATCCCTCCAGCAGCCAGCGGCCTCCGCCTATCAGCGAGCACAGCGACACCGCGTGGAACAGGAACAGCCACAGGCCCGCGGGGACGTGGGTGAGGCGGGACAGCTGGTCCGCGTCCGAGTCGCCGGCGCCGCCGCGTGCCCGCTTGGCCTGGAGTTCGAAGGCCGGGCGGACGCCGCCGGCCAGCAGGAACCACACCACCGCGTACGCGAACGCCGCCTGCACCTGGGGGCCGGTCAGCCAGGACACCAGGACGAAGGTGGCGCCGGTGAGGACCACGGTCAGCGCTCCGTACGCGTTGCGGATCATCACGAGCATCGCCACCAGCAGGGCCGTGGCCAGCCACAGCAGCGCGGTGATGTGACCGGCGGCGAGCAGCGCGGCGCCGCCGAGGCCGAGCAGCGGGGGAGCGGTGTAGCCGGCGGCCGCGGTGAGGATCATGCCCAGGCCGTGCGGCTTGCCGCGGCTGACGGTGAGGCCGCTGGTGTCGGAGTGCAGCCGTATGCCGGTCAGTGTGCGGCCGGTCAGCAGCGCGACCAGGCCGTGGCCGCCTTCGTGGGCGATGGTGATGGCGTTGCGCGAGAGGCGCCACAGGGCGTGCGGGACGACGAGGGCGAGCGCGGCGACCAGGGTCGCGAGCACCACCCACAGGTCGGGGTCGGGCTGGCTGCCGAAGACCTCGTCCCAGAGGGAGGCGAGCGAGTCGGATGCGGTGGTGGGCATGTTCGGCGGTGGCTCCCTCTCGGCGCGGCGAATCTGGCAGTGTGGCACGTATGTGCGGACGGTATGCGGCCAGTCGTAGGCCCGAGGATCTCGCAGGAATCTTTGAGATCGAGAAGTGGGAGCCGGAGGAGACTCTGGCGCCCGACTACAACGTCGCTCCGACCAAGGAGGTCTACGCCGTCCTGGACCGTCCTGTGAAGGACGTCGCGGACCCGCGGCCGGTTCGGCAGCTGCGCAAGCTGAAGTGGGGGCTCGTCCCGTCCTGGTCGAAGACCCCCGAGGGCGGAGCCCGGATGATCAACGCACGTGCGGAGAGCGTCCACGAGAAGCCGTCGTACCGCCGCGCCTTCTCCTCCCGCCGCTGCATCATCCCCGCCGACGGCTACTACGAGTGGGTGACCGGCAGGCAGGAGCGGGAGCTGGAGGTGGAGGGCAAGAAGAAGCGGCCGCGCAAGCAGCCCTACTTCGTGCTCCCCGCCGACGGTTCGGTCTTCGCGATGGCCGGGCTGTACGAGTTCTGGCGGGACCGGACCCTGCCCGACGACCATCCGCAGGCCTGGTGGGTGACGTGCTCCGTCATCACCACGGAGGCCGAGAGGACCCCGCTGGCGGTGGCACCGGCCGAGGGCCCGCACGCGCTCGCCGACATCCACCCGCGGATGCCGCTCATGCTGACGCCGGACCGGTGGGACAGCTGGCTTGACCCGGCACGCACGGACGTCGACGACCTGCGGTCGCTGCTGGAGCCGCCGCCCGCGGGGCTGATGCGGGCGTACCCGGTGTCGACCGAGGTGAGCAATGTGCGCAACAACGGACCGGAGCTGCTGAAGGAGCTGGAGGGGCCCGAAGAGGGCACACTTTTCTGACGTGACGACCCAGACCATCGAGACCGTCGAGACGGACGCGGGCACCGCTCGCATCACCTGGCACGAGGCCGGCAAGCCCAGGTTCGTGCTGGCGGTCAGCCATGGCGCCGGCGGCGGTATCCAGGCGCGCGACCTCAGGGCGCTGGCGGCGGTGCTGCCCGCGCACGGCGTCACCGTCGCGCTCGTCGAGCAGCCCTGGCGGGTGGCCGGGAAGAAGCTGGCACCCGCGCCGAAGACGCTGGACGTGGGGTGGCGTGGGCTGTGGCCGGCGTTGGCCGAGCCAGGACTGCCCGTGATCGCGGGCGGGCGGAGCGCGGGAGCCCGCGTGGCCTGCCGCACCGCGGTCGAGCTGGGCGCGCACGCCGTCCTCGCCCTCAGCTTCCCGCTGCACCCGCCGGGCAAGCCCGAGAAGTCCCGTGCCGACGAGCTGCTCGGAACGGGGGTGCCCGCCCTGGTCGTCCAGGGCGGGAACGACCCGTTCGGCAAGCCCGCGGAATTCCCCGAAGGGCCGTACGAACTGGTCGAGGTGCCGTACGGCGATCACGGCTTCGCCGTGCCGAAGCGGGCGGAGATCACACAGGACCAGGCCATGGCGCTCATCACGGACGGGGTGGTGACGTGGACCGGGTCACTCGGGTAAAGGTTCGGGAATGATGCGTACCGGCCCACTGTTGAGCGGACAGAAGTGCTGAACCACCAGCGCCGACGCCGTAGGAGAGGAAGTCCGCCGCATGGGTTCGACCATCTGCCCGCCCGTCTCCCACCACCACCCCGTGGACGGGCTGCGCCCGGCAGAGTCTGATTCGAGCCGCAGCAGCAGCCGCTCTGACCTGGACTGGACGGTGCTGCACGCGGCCAAGGCGACCCCTATTCGGGCGGCGGGCGGACCGGATCGTCGTCTATCCTCCGATTCTGGTGGGACCGGTTTCGGTTCTGCCCGGGATCTTGAGGAGGTGGGTCCGGTCACTGGGACCGACGCAGGGACCGATCACGGCCAGGCGGAGCAGCCCGAGGGCCAGGGCACGAGCGACGCGACGACGGAAACGACCGCCGAGCGCAGCGCGCGCTTCGAGCGGGACGCGCTCGAATTCCTCGACCAGATGTACTCGGCGGCCCTGCGCATGACGCGCAACCCGGCCGACGCCGAGGACCTGGTGCAGGAGACGTATGCCAAGGCGTACGCGTCGTTCCACCAGTTCCGCGAGGGCACCAACCTCAAGGCGTGGCTGTACCGGATCCTTACCAACACCTTCATCAACTCGTACCGCAAGAAGCAGCGTGAACCCCAGCGCAGCGCGGCCGAGGAGATCGAGGACTGGCAGCTGGCGCGTGCCGAGTCGCACATGTCGACGGGTCTGCGCTCCGCGGAGTCGCAGGCGCTCGACCACCTGCCCGACTCGGACGTGAAGGAAGCTCTGCAGGCGATCCCCGAGGAATTCCGCATCGCCGTGTATCTCGCGGACGTGGAGGGCTTTGCGTACAAGGAGATCGCGGACATCATGGGGACCCCCATCGGTACGGTGATGTCCCGGCTGCACCGGGGCCGCCGTCAACTGCGCGGCATGCTCGAGGACTACGCCCGTGACCGCGGGCTGGTCCCGGCCGGCGCCGGAGAGTCGAACGAAGCGAAAGGCTCGGGCTCATGAGCTGCGGAGAGCCGCACGAGACGGATTGCAGCGAGATCCTGGATCATCTCTACGAGTTCCTCGACCGTGAGATGCCCGACGCCGACTGCACCAAGTTCGAGCACCACTTCGAGGAGTGCTCGCCGTGCCTCGAGAAGTACGGCCTGGAGCAGGCCGTGAAGAAGCTCGTCAAGCGGTGCTGCGGACAGGACGACGTGCCCACCGACCTGCGCGCCAAGGTCATGGGGCGGATCGACCTGATCCGCTCCGGGCAGGCCGTGCCCGAGCACGACGTCACCGTGACCCCGCAGGAGTCCTGAACTCCCGCCCAGAAACGGGCCGTCATCACTCGAACGTGCTAATCCGCGGGACATAGCCCCGCGGGTCCCCCTCCTGCCGCCCTAGGCTCCGGAACCTGGACTGCCATGGCCGGGGAGGGGCGTGATGGAGACGGTTCCGGCACGGGCTCGTGCGTACGTCTCCTGTGTCGGCGTCGCCGGGCTGGTCTGTCTGTCGCCGCTGCCGGCCGTGTGTACGCCTTGGTGGGCGGTCCTCCTGCTCACCGTCCTCTACGGCGGCTGCGAGCAGGTCGCCGCCCGGTGGCGGTCTGCCGGAACCTTTTACCCCGTGCTGCTCGCCGGGGCCTTTCTGCTGCCCCCGTCCGCGGCCGCGCTCGTGCCGCTGCCGGGGGCGTTGCTTTCCCCTGTCGACCAGCGGCCGCGGGGGCTCAGGCGGATCTGGCGGGCCGCCCAGCTCGTCGTCGGCGTGTGGGTGGCGGCGCGGGTGCACTGGGCGTTCGGCGGGCGGGCCGCGGTCGTGGCGTCCGACTTCCCGTACGCGCTCGTCCCGGCAGGGGCGGCCGTGCTGGCGTTCTGTCTGGTGCTCGCCGCCCTGGACGGGGGGATTCTGGCGCTCGCCGAGCGGGTGCCGGTGCACAGGGCCTGGCGGGGGCTGTTCCTGCGGTCGCCGGCTCCGGTCACCGTCCACGGGCTCGCCGGGCTGATGATGGCCGTGCTGTGGAGCAGTCCCTACGGGCCCTTCGCCGCGTTGCTCGTACTGATCCCGATGTGTGTCTCGTGGTGGGTGTTCGCGCAGTACCACCGGGAACGGGCGGCCCACCGGGCGACGATCCGGGCGCTGGTGCAGGCCGTCGACATCAAGGACGGGTACACCCGCGGGCACAGTGAGCGGGTCGGGCAGGCGTCGATGATGATCGCGCGTGAGCTCGGGATGGACGACGAGCGCGTCGAGGTGCTGCGGTTCGCCGGGATCCTGCACGACGTGGGGAAGCTCGGGGTTCCCACGCGGCTGCTCAGGAAGGACGGGCCGCTGACGCCCGAGGAGCGGCGGGTGATCGAGCTGCATCCCGAGTACGGGCACGAGATGGTGCGGGGGATCTCCTTTCTCGGGGAGGCCCGGGCGGCGGTGCTGCATCACCACGAGCGGCTGGACGGGAGCGGGTATCCGTACGGGCTGATGGGGAGCCAGATTCCCGAGTCGGCGCGGGTGGTGGCGGTCGCCGACGCGTTCGATGCGATGACGTCCACCCGGTCCTATCGCCGGGCGCGTCCGGTTGCCGTTGCCCTGGAGGAGCTGGAGCGGTGTGCGGGCGCACAGTTCGATCCGCGGATGGTCGCGGCGTTGGGGCAGGCGCTCGGGCGGTGCGGGTGGCATCCGGCGGTCACAGCCGACGACTTACGGTCCCCTCCCGGTTCCCCACCGGGCGCACCTGTTTCCGGTCGGCCGAGCTTGCACCCCGACAGCGTCGGCCGGAGCGCCCCATGACGTCGACGCGGCCCCCTTTCGCCCTCGGTCTCGTTCACGCCTCTGCCGGACTCCTCGCTGCCCTCTCTCTCCTTCACACTCTCCGGACCGGCCTCCAGGAACGCCCCGTCGCCCTCGCCTTCGGTCTGCTCGTCACGGTGGGTGAGCTCACCCTTCCCCACTCTCGGCTTCGCCCGACCGGGGGGACCTCCGTGACCGGCGCCCCGGCAAGGGAGGCCGCGCCGCTCGGGGCCGCCGGGGCCCTGTCGTACGCGCTGCTCGGCGAGGACGCGGGACAGCCGACGCATCACGGCGCCTTTCAGGCCGTCGCCGTCGTCCTGGCCGCCTCCCTTCTCGGCAGCGTGCCGCACATAGCGCGGGGGCAGGGGCCGGCGCTCGACCATCTCGCCCGGCGCGTGCTGACCGTCGGGTTCGCGGCCGTGTGCTTCCAGCCTCTTTACGGCCAGGGCGTGTTCGCGGCCTGGGGCGGGACCGCCTACGCCCTGGTGCTGCTCGCGCTGCTGTCCCTGACCGCGCTGTGCGACGCCCTGCTCGCCGCCGCGCTGGCGCGCTCCCGCACCGACTGGCCCTTCGGCCCGCTGCTGCGGGACGAACTACGGGCGCTGCTCGGGATCGGGTCCGCCGTGATCGCGACGGGGGCGGTGATGGCCGTCGCCGTCGCCGTGGCCGGGCTGTGGGCCCTGCCTGTGTTCTCGCTGCCCCTGCTGCTCACCCAGATGTCCTTCGGGCGGTACGCGGCCGTACGGATCACGTACCGGCAGACCATCACCTCCCTCGCCCGGGCCACCGAGGTCGCCGGATACACCCCGGCCGGGCACGCCCGGCGCGTCGCCGTGCTCAGCCAGGCCGTCGGGCGGGAACTGGGGCTGTCCGGGCCCGAACTGACCGTGCTGGAGTACGCGGCCCTGATGCACGACATCGGGCAGCTGAGCCTGGTCGATCCGGTACCGGCGGGGGCCACCGCCGGCCTGCCGGCCGTCGAACAGCGGCGGATCGCGCTCCTCGGAGGGGCTGTCGTACGCCAGACCGGGGTCGACGCGGCGGTCGCCGTGGTCGTGGAGCGGCAGGCCGACCCCTGCCGGGAGCAGCCCGTGGCCGCGCGGATCGTGCGGGCCGTGAACGCGTACGAGGAGAAAGCCCGGGACGCCGGGCCCGGCGGCGCCCTGAAGGCCTTGGAGGAACTGCGCCTGGCGACTGCGGGGGAGTATGCGCCCGAAGTGGTGGAGGCGCTGGCCACGGTCCTGTCCCGGGACTGTCTGACCCTGCCCGCGACGGGGTAACCCATGGGTAATGAGCGCCCTTCCAGCCGTACGTGGTTGGATGCGAAGAAGAGGGTGTCCGGGGGCACAGCCAGCCCACTCCACGGAACTGGCAGGCGGGAATCGTGAGGATCTTCGGCAAGGGACGGCACCGGCCCTCCGCCTCCTGGCGGCAGGCCACAGACCGCGCGTTCACGCTGATCGGCGACGGCCGGTACGAGGACGCGGGCGCGCTGCTTACGCGGGCCGCCGATCTGGAGCCCTGGCTGTCCGAGTCGTGGTTCAACCTCGCCCTCCTCCACAAGTTCCGGCACGACTGGGAGCAGGCCCGGGCGGCGGGACTGCGCGCCGTCGCTCTGCTCGACCGGGAGACCGGGGCGCCCGACTGGTGGAACGTCGGCATCGCCGCCACCGCCCTGCAGGACTGGCCGCTGGCCCGGCGGGCCTGGCAGGCGTACGGGCTGCGGGTGCCCGGGGGCGCCACGGCGGCCGGCGAGCCCCTCGGCATGGACCTCGGCAGCGCGGCCGTACGGCTGTCGCCCGAGGGGGAGGCCGAGGTGGTGTGGGGGCGGCGGCTGGATCCGGCGCGCCTCGAAGTGCTCTCCATCCCCCTGCCCTCCTCCGGACGGCGCTGGGGCGAGGTCGTGCTGCACGACGGGGTGCCCCATGGTGAGCGGACCACCGCCGCCGGGCACTCCTATCCCGTCTTCGACGAGATCGAGCTGTGGGCGCCCTCACCCGTCCCCACCTGGGTGGTCCTCCTGGAGGCCGCCACCGAGGCCGACCGGGACGCCCTGGAGCAGCTCGCCGCCGACGCGGGGTTCGCCGCGGAGGACTGGTCGTCGTCCGTGCGGCTGCTGTGCCGCATGTGCTCCGAGTCCCGCATGCCGTCCGACGAGGGCGACGGCGAGCATCTCGATCCGCACGATCACAGTGAGCCGGGGCATCCCGGTCCTCTCGGGCACCGGACCGACGGGCAGCTGTGGGTGCCGGAGCGGGAGTGCGGCATCGCCGCCCCCGCCTCACTCGTACGGGGTCTGCTCGACGGCTGGGTTGCGGACAGTCCGGACTCTCGTGACTGGCGGGATCTCGAAGAAGTCTGTTAAGGGTTGCCAGTGCCGCGTCAGCCCGGGGCCTGGCTGACGCGCCGCTGGCTGCGGGTCCGTCGTGGCTGGCCGCCCCCGGTGGCGGAGCCGCACGCCGCACTGCCCCGCGCCCGTGCGGGGTGCGTTCCCCGTACCCTGTATCAGCAGCACACCCCCGTTTTTTCTGAGGAAGGCATACGTCGGTCATGGCGCAGCAGGACACCGATCAGCAGCACGCGGGCGTGCTCCCCGTGGACGACGAGGGCTTCGTCATCGACACCGGGGAGACGGAGGAGCGCGAGAACGCCTGGCGTGAGCGCGGCACCTCACGGCCGATCACGGTGGTCGGGAACCCGGTGCTGCACAAGGAGTGCAAGGACGTCACCGAGTTCGGCGAGGAGCTGGAGCAGCTGGTCGCGGACATGTTCGCCTCGCAGCGCACCGCCGAGGGTGTGGGCCTGGCCGCCAACCAGATCGGCGTCGACCTGAAGGTCTTCGTCTACGACTGCGGTGACGACGAGGGCGTCCGGCACGTCGGTGTCGTCTGCAACCCCAGGCTCGTCGACCTGCCCGCCGACAAGCGCCGCCTCGACGACAGCAACGAGGGCTGTCTGTCCGTGCCCACCGCGTACGCGCCGCTCGCCCGCCCGGACTACGCCGAGGTCACCGGGCAGGACGAGAAGGGCAACCCGATCAGGGTGCGCGGCACCGGCTACTTTGCCCGGTGTTTGCAGCACGAGACCGACCACCTCTACGGGTACCTCTACATCGACCGGCTTTCCAAGCGCGAACGCAAGGACGCGCTGCGGCAGATGGCCGAGAACGAGCCCCGCTACCCCGTGGTCGCCAACGACTGACGCCCCACGACTCCCGTACGTACGGCGTCTGTTCAGGTTCCTCTGCCTGAACAGACGCCGTTCGTCTGTCCGTCGCACGCTCGATCGCGTGTGCTCGTCCAGTGATCCGTAACCCGGCACAGAGGGGGGATTCTCAGCACTGCGGGGTAGTGAATGGAGCAAATCCGTTCCCAGAACGGTCAGTTGTAGTGCTGAATGGGCAGTGCGGGGATACGCAACGGCGCACGCCCCGCACAGAGGGAGGGCGTGCGCGACTGGCGGCTGAGAGGGGTTTGTTCGTGCATGCTTTCCCACGCAGCACCACATCGACACCGACGGCGATCGCCATCCCGCCCTCGCTCTCTCTTCCGGTGATCGAGGCAGCGTTTCCCAGGCAACTCCACTCGTATTGGCCCAGGCTCCAGGAGAAGACACGCACCTGGCTGCTGGAAAAACGGCTCATGCCTGCGGACAAGGTGGAGGAATATGCCGACGGCCTGTGCTACACCGACCTCATGGCCGGGTACTACATCGGCGCCCCGGACGAGGTCCTGCAGGCGATAGCGGACTACAGCGCGTGGTTCTTCGTCTGGGACGACCGGCAGGACCGTGACATCGTCCACGGCCGGGCCGGCGCCTGGCGGCGGCTCAGGTTCCGCTTACACGCGGCCCTGGACTCACCCCGGACCCATCTGCACCACGAGGACCCAGTGGTCGCCGGGTTGGCGGACGGTGTGATGCGGCTGTACTCGTTCCTGCCCGGGACGTGGAACGCGCGGTTCGCCCGCCACTTCCACGCGGTGATCGACGCGTACGACCGGGAATTCCACAACCGCACCGTGGGGAGGGTTCCCACGGTCGAGGAGTATCTCGCCCTGCGCCGCCTCACCTTCGCGCACTGGATCTGGACCGACCTGCTGGAGCCGAGCGCGGACTGTGAACTTCCGGACCGCGTACGAAAACACCCGGCATACCGGCGGGCGGCGCTGCTCAGCCAGGAATTCGCCGCCTGGTACAACGACCTCTGCTCGCTCCCGAAGGAAATAGCGGGCGACGAGGTCCACAACCTCGGACTCAGCCTCATCAAACACGGGGGACTGAGCCTCGAAGAGGCGGTCTCGGAAATCCGGCGACGTGTCGAGGAATGCATTTCCGAATTCCTCGTGGCTGAACGGGTTGCCTTACGGTTCGCGGACGGCCTCGTCGACGGCACCGTGCGGGGAAAGGAACTGAGCGCCGCCGTTCGGGCCTGCCTCGCAAATATGCGGAACTGGTTCAGTTCCGTCTACTGGTTCCACCACGAGTCCGGCCGGTACATGGTCGACAGCTGGGACGACCGGTCCACGCCCCCGTACGTCAACAACGAAGCGGCAGGTGAGAAATGACCGTCGAGTCTGTGAAGCGCGAAGCCCCCGACGCGGTGGAGCTTCGTGAGCCGCCCCTCGCAGGCGGGGGTGTCCCGGCCCTCGGCCACGGCTGGCAGCTGGCCCGCGACCCGCTGGCCTTCATGGCCCGGCTGCGCGACCACGGCGACGTCGTACGGCTGAAGCTCGGACCGAAGACGGTGTACGCCGTCACCACGCCGGCCCTCACCGGAGCCCTGGCACTGAGCCCCGACTACATCATCGCCGGACCGCTGTGGGAGTCACTGGAAGGTCTGCTCGGCAAGGAGGGCGTCGCCACCGCCAACGGTCCGCTGCACCGGCGCCAGCGGCGCACCATCCAGCCCGCCTTCCGGCTCGACGCCGTCCCCGCGTACGGGCCGATCATGGAGGAGGAGGCGCACGCGCTGACCGAGCGCTGGAAGCCGGGCGAGACGATCGACTGCACCTCCGAGGCCTTCCGCGTCGCCGTGCGCGTGGCCGCTCGCTGTCTGCTGCGCGGCGACTACATGGACGAGCGGGCCGAGCGGCTGTGCGCCGCGCTCGCCACCGTCTTCCGCGGTATGTACCAGCGGATGGTGGTCCCGCTCGGACCGCTCTACAGGCTGCCCCTGCCGCCCAACCGCAAATTCAACCGGGCACTGGCCGATTTGCATCTCGTGGTCGACGAGATCGTCGCCGAGCGCCGGGCGTCTGGTCAAAGGCCGGACGATTTGCTGACGGCATTGCTGGAGGCGACGGACGACAATGGCGACCCGATCGGGGAACAGGAGATCCATGATCAGGTCGTGGCCATACTCACCCCCGGCAGCGAAACCATCGCGTCCACGATCATGTCGCTGCTGCAGGTGCTCGCCGACCATCCCGAACACGCGGACAAGGTGTGCGCGGAGGTCGAATCCGTCACCGGCGGCGGGCTGGTGGCATTCGAGGACGTCCGGAAGCTCGCCCACACGAACAATGTCGTCGTCGAGTCCATGCGGTTGCGTCCCGCCGTTTGGATATTGACGCGCCGGGCGGTGACCGACACGGAACTCGGTGGCTATCGCATTCCGGCCGGTGCCGACCTCGTGTACAGCCCGTACGCGATCCAGCGAGATCCGCGTTCGTATGCGCGGAACCTGGAGTTCGACCCGGACCGGTGGCTTCCGGAGCGGGTCAAGGACCTTCCGAAATACGCCATGCGCCCGTTCAGTGTGGGCAACCGCAAGTGCCCGAGCGACCACTTCTCGATGGCCATGCTGACCCTGATCACGGCAACACTGGCGGCGAGATTCCGCTTCGAGCAGGTGGCCGGGTCGAACGACGCCACGCGGGTGGGCATCACTCTGCGCCCCGACAGGCTGTTGCTCAGGGCACATCCCAGGTGAGGGGTCAGGCCGCGTCCGGATCGGCATCCGGCACGGCCTGCGGCCCCCGGAACGTGCGCCGGTAGGCGTTCGGGGTGGTCCCCAGCGCGCGTACGAACTGATGGCGCAGCGCGGCCGCGGTGCCGAAGCCCGTCCGGCCCGCGATCGCGTCCATCGTCTCGTCCGTCGCCTCCAGCAACCGCTGAGCCAGCAGCACCCGTTGGCGCAGGATCCAGCGGTACGGAGTGGTCCCCGTCTCCTGCTGGAAGCGGCGGGCGAAGGTGCGCGGGGACATGTGGGCACGGTCGGCGAGCTGCTCGACGGTGACCTCCTCGTCGAGGTGGTGCTCCATCCACACCAGCACCTCGCCGACCGTGTCGCAGGGCGACCGGGGCAGCGGCCGCTCGATGTACTGGGCCTGCCCGCCGTCCCGGTGCGGCGGTACGACCATCCGCCGGGCGATCTTGTTGGCGACCTCGGGCCCCTGTTCCTTGCGGACGATGTGCAGGCAGGCGTCGATGCCGGCGGCGGTGCCGGCTGAGGTGATCACCGGGTCCTCGTCGACGTACAGCACGTCCGGCTCGATGATCGCCCGAGGACAGCGCACGGCGAGCTCGTCGGCCTGCCGCCAGTGCACGCTGCACCGCCGCCCGTCGAGCAGCCCGGCGGCGCCCAGCACGAAGACGCCCGAGCAGACGCTGAGCACGCGGGCACCTCGCCCGACGGCCCGCACCAGGGCATCCAGCAGTTCGGGCGGATAGCCGCGCGTGACGTAGTCGCTCCCCGCCGGTACGGCGATCAGGTCGGCCTCCTCCAGCCGGTCGAGGCCGTACGGCGTGGCGACGGTGAGTCCGCCGACATGGGTGCTGAGGCTCGGGCCCTCCGCCGAGACGACGGCGAAGTCGTACACCGGCAGGCCCTCGTCGCTGCGGTCGATGCCGAAGACCTCGCAGACGACGCCGAGTTCGAAGGGGTGCACGCCGTCGAGCAGGACGGCGGCGACGTTTTTCAGCATGCTGCCAGTATGCCTCGAAAGTGGCAGTAATTCGAGGGTGTGCGGCAGTCCTGCCACTGACGGTAAGGGGCATTCGGCGGGACAGTGGCATACATGAACACGACGCACATGGACGCCCTCATCGGAATACTGACCGTCCTCGGGACCTTGGTGCTCATGGCCACCCCCGCCGTGATCGGCATCGTGCGCGAGCGCCGCATCGACCGTCAGATCAAGGAGGCGGAGCGACCGGGCCAGGACGCCGTCCGCCCCGGGCGACCCCGACCCCGGCGCTACGTCACCACGACCGTGACCGACCACTCCTGAAGGCCCTCACATGCGACCCGGCCGGGGTGGGCGGCACACAGCGGGCGGTACGACCTGAGCCGTACCGTCCCGGCCGAGACCGCCTTGAAGGCCGCGGAGGCGTCGCCCGGCTGGAGCACGATGCCGCTGTTGGTGGCCTCGAGAGCGCGGCCCGAGACGGCGACGGGCGTCCAGGGGCGCGCGGCGGTGCCGTCGAGGCCGATACGGATCACGTCTCCGGTCACCAGACAGATCCTGCGGCCGGAGTCGGCGGCGGTGAGCGTCGCCCGAGCCGTAGCCGTACAGCCCTTCTGGGAAGTCGTGGGGGACGGCGGCACAGTGCCGCCGCTGCCCGCCCCGCCGCCGCTCTGCGCGCCGCAGCCCGCGAGAAGAAGCGTCACTGCCGCGAGAGCGGCGATCCGGTGGTGGCTCGTTCGGCTCATGGGGGCCCTCCTCCCCGGTTGGACGTGCCACCCCGGTGTCAGGATCCCCGTCGCGGGCTGTCCCCCGACCCACGCCGAGGCACAGCCCACCTGCCGTATCCGGTCCTGGAACGTCTCCCCCTAGAACTCGTCGTCGAAGGAGACCGAGCCCTCGACGGCGACCTGGTACGCCGACGGGCGGCGCTCGAAGAAGTTCGTCAGCTCCTGGACGCCCTGCAGCTCCATGAAGGAGAAGGGGTTCTCCGAGCCGTACACGGGGGCGAAGCCGAGGCGGGTCAGGCGCTGGTCGGCGACACACTCCAGGTACTCGCGCATCGAGTCGGTGTTCATGCCCGGCAGGCCGTCACCGCACAGGTCGCGCGCGAACTGCAGCTCGGCCTCGACGGCCTCCCTCAGCATGTCGGTGACCTGCTGCCGGAGCCGGTCGTCGAAGAGGTCCGGCTCCTCCTTGCGGACGGTGTCGACGACCTCGAAAGCGAAGCTCATGTGCATCGTCTCGTCACGGAACACCCAGTTGGTGCCCGTGGCGAGGCCGTGCAGCAGTCCCCGGCTGCGGAACCAGTAGACGTACGCGAAGGCGCCGTAGAAGAACAGGCCCTCGATGCACGCGGCGAAGCAGATCAGGTTGAGCAGGAAGCGGCGGCGTTCGGCCTGTGTCTCCAGACGGTCCAGCTTCTCGACCGAGTCCATCCACTTGAAGCAGAACTCCGCCTTCTCGCGGATGGACGGGATGTTCTCGACCGCGGCGAAGGCGGCCGCCCTGTCCTCCGGGTCGGGGAGGTAGGTGTCCAGCAGCGTCAGATAGAACTGGACGTGGACCGCTTCCTCGAAGAGCTGGCGCGACAGGTACAGGCGCGCCTCCGGGGAGTTGATGTGCTTGTACAGCGTCAGCACGAGGTTGTTCGCCACGATCGAGTCGCCCGTCGCGAAGAACGCGACCAGCCGGCCGATCAGGTGCTGCTCGGCGGGACTGAGCTTCGCGAGGTCGGCGACGTCCGAGTGGAGGTCGACCTCCTCCACCGTCCAGGTGTTCTTGATGGCGTCCCGGTAGCGCTCGTAGAAGTCCGGGTAGCGCATGGGGCGGAGGGTGAGTTCGAAGCCCGGATCGAGAAGGTTCTTCTGGGTGGAGCTCATTACTGGCAGGCCTCGCAGGACTCGGGGTTCTCAAGGGAGCAGGCGACGGCCTCTTCAGAGGTCGCCTGCTGTACGGGAACGGTGGCTTGGGCGGCGCGGGCGATCCGGGTCGCCGGGCGCGAACGCAGGTAGTACGTCGTCTTCAGGCCCTGCTTCCAGGCGTACGCGTACATCGAGGAGAGCTTGCCGATGGTCGGTGTCTCCAGGAAGAGGTTCAGCGACTGGGCCTGGTCCAGGAACGCGGTGCGCGCGGCGGCCATGTCGATCAGGCCGCGCTGCGGGATCTCCCACGCCGTGCGGTACAGGGCGCGTACGTCGGCCGGGATCCACGCGAAGTCCTGCACCGAGCCGTTCGAGTCGCGCAGCGCCTCACGGGTACGGGCGTCCCAGACGCCCAGCTCCTTCAGGTCCTTCACCAGATACGAGTTGACCTGGAGGAACTCGCCCGACAGCGTCTCGCGCTTGAAGAGGTTCGAGACCTGGGGCTCGATGCATTCGTAGACGCCTGCGATCGACGCGATGGTGGCGGTCGGCGCGATGGCGAGGAGGAGGGAGTTGCGCATGCCGGCGGAGGCGATGCGCTCGCGCAGGGCCGCCCAGCGCTCCGGCCAGGTGAGCTCCACGTCGAAGTGGTCGGGGTGCAGCACGCCCCGGGCCGTGCGGGTCAGCTCCCACGCCGGCAGCGGGCCGCTCCGCTCGGCGAGGCCGGCGGACGCCTCGTACGCGGCGAGCATGATCCGCTCGGCGATACGCGTGGAGAGCGCCTTCGCCTCCGGCGAGTCGAAGGGCAGGCGCAGCTTGAAGAAGACGTCCTGCAGACCCATCGCGCCGAGGCCGACGGGACGCCACCTGGCGTTGGAGCGGCCCGCCTGCTCGGTCGGGTAGAAGTTGATGTCGACGACGCGGTCGAGGAAGGTGACGGCGGTGCGGACGGTGGCGTCGAGCCGCTCCCAGTCGATGTCGCCGCCGGTGACGAACGCCCCGAGGTTGACCGACCCCAGGTTGCAGACCGCGGTCTCCCCGTCGTCCGTGACCTCCAGGATCTCCGTGCAGAGGTTGGAGGAGTGGACGACATGGCCCGGAGCCGCCGTCTGGTTGGCCGTCCGGTTGGCGGCGTCCTTGAAGGTCATCCAGCCGTTGCCGGTCTGCGCGAGGGTGCGCATCATCCGGCCGTAGAGGTCGCGGGCCGGCATGGTCTTGCGCGCGAGCCCCTCGGCCTCGGCCTTGCGGTAGGCGGCGTCGAACTCCTCGCCCCACAGGTCGACCAGCTCCGGCACGTCGGCGGGCGAGAACAGCGACCACTGCTGGTCGGCGTTGACCCGGCGCATGAACTCGTCCGGGATCCAGTGTGCGAGGTTCAGGTTGTGGGTACGGCGGGCGTCCTCGCCCGTGTTGTCGCGCAGCTCCAGGAACTCCTCGATGTCGGAGTGCCAGGTCTCCAGGTAGACCGCGGCCGCGCCCTTGCGCCGGCCGCCCTGGTTCACGGCGGCGACCGAGGCGTCCAGGGTCTTCAGGAACGGGACGATGCCGTTGGAGTGCCCGTTCGTGCCGCGGATCAGCGAACCGCGGGAACGGACCCGGGAGTACGACAGCCCGATGCCGCCGGCGTGCTTCGAGAGGCGGGCGACCTGGTGGTAGCGGTCGTAGATGGAGTCCAGCTCGTCCAGAGGGGAGTCGAGGAGGTAGCAGGACGACATCTGGGGGTGCCGGGTGCCGGAGTTGAAGAGCGTGGGGGAGGAGGGCAGGTAGTCGAGGCGGCTCATGAGCCCGTAGAGCGCCGCGACCTCCTCTAGCGACCGCACCGTGTCGTCCTCGGCCAGACCGCTCGCGACCCGCAGCATGAAGTGCTGGGGCGTCTCGATCACCTGACGGGTGATCGGGTGCCGGAGCAGGTAGCGGCTGTGCAGGGTGCGCAGGCCGAAGTAGCCGAAGCGGTCGTCGGCAAGGGGGTCGACGAGCGCGTCGAGGCGGTCGGCGTGGAGGCGCACGAACGCGGCCGTGCGGTCGGCGACGAGCCCCTCGCCGTGCCCGACCGCGACGGACTCCGTGAACGTCGTCACGCCCTGCGAGGCGGCCTCGGCGGCGATGCTGATCGTCAGCAGCCGGGCGGCCAGCCTGGAGTACGCCGGGTCGTCGGAGATGAGGCCGGCGGCCGCCTCGGTGGCCAGCTCCCGCAGCTCCGCCTCGTCGGCCCGAGCGGACCGGCCGCGCAGCGCGGCGGCGGCGACCCGGCCGGGGTCGGCGTCGGGGAGGTCGGCGGTCAGCTCGGTCAGGGTCCGCAGCAGCGCTGCGCCGGGACCGTCGTCGGCCACGGGGCTGGCTGCTGAAGCCGGGTCGGCTGGCGCGATGGTCACGTGGGGCTCTCCCTCGCTCGGCACGGGGCCTTGCGGAGGGCAGGGGGCAGCTCACGAGCGCACGCGGCGTCGCGTCCACCGGCCCATTCCGCGAGGCCCGGACGTCATGGCACGCCGGCCGGACGGCCGGGCGCACTGTCGGCAGGTCCTCGGACTGACGCGTGTACGCGTCCGCTTCGGGGGCGGACGTGCACAAGTACACCGTTGCGGGACAGTTCCGGATTCGCACCGGATTCCCCTGCGGCGACAGCGAGCTTGAGCATACATCTTGTGCCGGGCTGCGGTGACACCCCCAGATGTTGTGTCGTGGTGGCTTCGCAGCGTCAACTCGTAGGTGAGAAGAGTTATGCCGGGCACGGCAGCGGGCCGCCGCGGTCCTGCTCCCCGGCGGCCCGCTGCGGGTCGTACTTGCTCAACGGCGTCAGTGGCCTGCCCCCGCCGTGGCAGGCGGCAGCTCCACCTCCACGCCCGGGTCGCCCGCGTCCGCGGTGTAGTCCTCCGGCTTGGTCTGGTCGACGCCCTCCGGGGCCTTCGCGGCCTTCAGGACGAAGGTGATGACCACGGTGACGACCACGTTCAGCACGAACGCCGTCAGGCCGATGTAGCCGATCTCGCCGATGCCGGGGATCTCCTTCGCCGAACCCCCGAAGTGCTTCTGCGTGGGAGAGGCGACGCCGTACGCCGCGAACGTGCCGTAGATCATGCCGACCGCCCAGCCGGCCAGCAGTGCCCAGCGGTGGAACCAGCGGGTGAACAGGCCGCCGACCAGGGCCGGGAAGGTCTGCAGGATCCAGATGCCGCCGAGGAGCTGGAAGTTGATCGCCACCGTCTTGTCCATGGTCAGGACGAAGACCAGGGCGCCCACCTTCACCAGGAGCGACACCAGCTTGGAGACCCTGGTCTCCTCTTCCGCCGTCGCGTCCGGCTTGATGAAGTCCTTGTAGATGTTGCGGGTGAAGAGGTTCGCGGCCGCGATCGACATGATGGCCGCCGGGACCAGTGCGCCGATGCCGATCGCCGCGAAGGCCACGCCCGCGAACCAGTCCGGGAACATGTTCTCGAACAGCTGCGGGATCGCCAGCTGCCCGTTGGTGACCTCGACCCCGGCCGCGATCGCCATGAAGCCCAGCAGGGCGAGCAGGCCCAGCATCAGCGAGTACAGGGGCAGGATCGTGGTGTTGCGGCGGATCACCTCGCGGCTGCGCGAGGAAAGCGTCGCCGTGATCGAGTGCGGGTACATGAACAGCGCGAGCGCGGAGCCCAGTGCCAGGGTGGCGTACGTCCACTGGCCGGCCGGGGCCGGGACCAGTCCGCCCGCGCCCGCCGCCGTGAACTTCTCGCCCGCCTTGGCGAAGACGTCGTCGAACCCGCCCAGCTTGATCGGGATGTAGATGATCGCCACGGCGATGACGATGTAGATCAGCGTGTCCTTCACGAACGCGATCAGCGCGGGGGCGCGCAGCCCCGACGAGTACGTGTACGCGGCCAGCACACCGAAGGCGATCAGCAGGGGCAGATCCTTCACGAACCAGTTGGTGTTCTCGCCGCCGCCGACACCCATCACGTCGAGGACGGCCTGGATGCCCACCAGCTGAAGGGCGATGTACGGCATCGTCGCCAGGATGCCGGTCACGGCGACCGCCAGCGACAGGCCCTTCGAGCCGAAGCGGCCGCGCACGAAGTCCGACGTCGTGACGTATCCGTGCTTGTGGGACACCGACCACAGGCGGGGCAGGAACGTGAAGATCAGGGGGTAGACCAGGATCGTGTACGGCACCGCGAAGAACCCCGCCGCGCCGGCCGCGTAGACCGCCGCCGGGACGGCCACGAAGGTGTACGCCGTGTACAGGTCGCCGCCGAGCAGGAACCAGGTGATCCAGGTGCCGAACGACCGCCCGCCCAGGCCCCATTCGTCGAGGCTGTGCTCGTTCTCGGCCTTGCGCCAGCGGGCGGCGAGGAAACCCATGACGGTGACGGCCAGGAAGAAGACGATGAAGACGGCGAGCGCGACGCCGTTGACTCCGTCCTTCACTCCGGCGCACCCCCGTTCCGCGTGGCGCGGGCGCGCTGGTCACGCCGCCACAGCGTGTACGCGACCATCGTCAGCGCCGTGGAGACGACCACCCACAGCATCTGGTACCAGTAGAAGAACGGGATGCCGGCGAGCGCCGGGTCGATCTTGGCGTACGACCCGACCCACAGCATCGCGACGAACGGAGCGACGAGACAGATCGCGATGACGACGCGGGCCGGTGTCACCACCGATGGTTTCACTTCGGGCACTTCTGGCATACGGCGACTCCGTCCCCTCACTGATCACCTGTTGTAACGCGCGGGCAATCTAGGCGACGGTGTCAGGAAAGCGAAAGACCCCGTCCGCACATCGGCTTCAGCGGCAACGGAACCCCTGGCGGGGCCGTCCTCCTGACGCCGTGTCCGCATCCGTCGAAGGCGCGCCGGGTCGGCACCTCCGCCCCGGGGCGGCCCGCGCGCAGGTGGGCGGCATCGGTGTGTGCGCTACTCCTGTGGACGCTTCAACCTCGCCACGAACTTGTAGCGATCTCCCCGGTAGACCGACCGAACCCATTCCACCGGCTGGCCCTCCCTGTCCAGCGAGTGCCGGGAGAGCATCAGCATCGGCAGGCCCACGTCCGTGCCCAGCAGGCCGGCTTCGCGCGGAGTGGCCAGCGAGGTCTCGATGGTCTCTTCGGCCTCGGCGAGGTGTACGTCGTATACCTCGGCCAGGGCCGTGTACAGGGACGTGTACTTGACCAGGGACCGGCGCAGGGCCGGGAAGCGCTTCGCCGACAGGTGCGTCGTCTCGATGGCCATCGGCTCGCCGTTCGCCATGCGCAGCCGCTCGATGCGCAGCACCCGCCCGCCGGCCGTGATGTCGAGCAGCTCGGCGAGCCGGTCGTCCGCGGTGATGTAGCCGATGTCCAGGAGCTGCGAGGTGGGTTCGAGGCCCTGGGCGCGCATGTCCTCGGTGTACGAGGTGAGTTGGAGCGCCTGCGAGACCTTCGGCTTGGCGACGAAGGTGCCCTTGCCCTGGATGCGCTCCAGGCGGCCCTCGACGACCAGTTCCTGGAGAGCCTGGCGCACGGTCGTGCGCGACGTGTCGAACTCCGCCGCCAGTGTGCGCTCGGGAGGGACCGGAGTACCGGGCGCCTGGGTCTCCGTCATGTCGAGCAGGTGCTTCTTCAGGCGGTAGTACTTGGGCACGCGCGCGGTACGGACGGTCGTCCCACCCTCGTTCTCCGCACTGCTGACGTCGGTGCTCATGGTCCGCCTTCCCGGCTCCTGGTGCCGAAACGACCGACATCCCGTCGGTCACGGCTCACATCGTGGCACGGCAGCGTACCGGGGTGCGCCCCGCACGCTCCGTGATCCCCTCTGTATACCGTCGGGACCGGTGTTGGTCTAGTCCACCGCGCCGTCCCGGAGCCGGTGGTTCACCGCAACTGGTACGTCCGATCTGTCGCTTGGGGGTGAAAGGTCATTGCATATCTCGGTCCTATCACGGACGCCTGGAGCCTGCTGAAACACCCTTGACAGTCCTATTGGTCTGGGCCAAGCTCCCCTCACTGGTCTACACCATTGGTCCAGGACCCGGCCCCATAGGCGGTACGTGCTTCGACGCCGGTAACCGCGGGGAGGCAGGGGGGTTTGTGTGCATCCCTGAGGAGGGTGGCGTGAAGCGCAAGCTGATAGCCGCGATCGGTATCGCGGGCATCATGGTCTCCATCGCGGCGTGCGGGGACGACAGTGGCAGCGGTGGTTCGGACGGCAAGGGCGCGGACGCCAAGGAGCTGACCGTCTGGCTCACCGTCGACGCCCAGAACAACTGGCCTGACCTGGTCAAGGCCGCCGACGCCGCGGTGCAGAAGAAGCACCCCGGCATCAAGATCAACCACGAGTACTACGGCTGGCCGGACAAGAACACCAAGCTCGACGCGGTCCTCGCCACCGACAAGGCCCCCGACGTGGTCGAGATGGGCAACACCGAGATGCTCGCCTACATGGTCAACGGCGCCTTCGCCCCCGTCGACCCGGCCAGGTTCGACAACTCCTCCGCCTGGCTGGACGGCCTGAAGGCCTCCGTCACCTACCAGGGCAAGACCTACGGCGTGCCGTACTACGCCGGCGGCCGCGTCGGCAACTGGCGCAAGGACCTCTTCGCTTCGGCGGGCGTCAAGTCCGCCCCGAAGACCTACAAGGAGCTGACCGCGGCCCTGGACAAGGTCCAGAAGAAGGAGGGCGGCAAGTTCAGCGCCTGGTACCAGCCCACCCGTGACTGGTACGCGGCCATGTCCTTCGTCTACGACGCCGGCGGCTCCATCGCCAAGGAGGAGGGCGGCCGGTGGAAGGCCGGCCTCTCCTCGCCGGAGTCCGTCCAGGGCCTGACCGACTTCAAGAACGTCGTCGACAAGTACATGCACGGCGACAAGACCAAGGACGAGTCCGACCGGTACATCGTCTACGGCCAGGGCAAGTCCGGCATGATCTTCGGCGCCGCGTGGGAGGGTGCCACGGCGGCCGACCCGAAGAACGACAAGACCGGCAAGCTCAAGGACAACCTCGAGAACTTCGTGATGCCCGGCCCGTCCGGCGGGAACCTCCCCGTCTTCCTGGGCGGTTCCGACCTCGCCATCCCGTCGAAGTCCGGCGCGCGGGCCGTCGCCGCCGAGTGGATCAACGCCTTCACCGGAACCTCCGGCCAGAACGGCCTGATGGCCAAGGGCAACCTGCCCAACAACAAGACCGGCCTCGCGACCCTGAAGGACGACCCCGCGACCGCGGTCCCCGCCACCGCGGCCGAGTCCAGCTGGTTCGTCCCGATGGCCCCCGGCTGGGGCAAGGTCGAGAAGGCCCAGATCCTGCAGACCATGCTGCAGGACATCGGCACCGGCAAGAAGTCGGTCGAGGCCGCCGCGAAGGAGGCGGACGCCGCGATCGACGAGGTCATCAACACCAAGTGACCGGAGGCGGGGCTCCGTTGGGGCGGAGTCCCGCCGTCCGTACGACCTGAGGGACCGCTGAGGAGCGCGCGATGAGTGTCGCAGACACGACCACCCCCGCCAAGGTGCCGCCACCCCGGTCGGTACCACCCCCGTCCGTAGCGCCGCGGCCCGTCAAGCGGACCTCGGCCGGCGCCGCCACCCCCTGGCTGCTGCTCGCACCCTGCCTGCTGATCCTGCTGCTCGTCCTCGGCTATCCGCTGGTCCGCCTGGTCACCCTCTCCTTCCAGAACTTCGGGCAGCCGCAGCTGTGGGGCTTCCAGCCGGCCGAGTCGGCCGGGTTCGGCAACTTCACCAAGGTGCTGGGCGACGGCGAGTTCTGGGCGGTGGTCCTGCGGACGATCGTCTTCGCGGCCGGCTGCGTGATCTTCACTATGGTCGCGGGCATGCTGATCGCGCTGCTGCTGCAGCGGGTCTCCGGCTGGGTGAAGACCCTCGTCAACATCGCGCTGGTGGCCAGCTGGGGCATGCCCATCATCGTCGCCACCACGGTCTTCAAGTGGCTGTTCGACGCCGACTACGGCATCCTCAACGCACTGCTCAGCAAGCTGCCCGGGGTCGAGATGATCGGCCACAACTGGTTCGCGAGCGGGCCGCAGGGCCTGGCCGTGATCATGCTGCTCGTGGTGTGGGGCGCCGTGCCCTTCGTCGTGATCACGTTGAGTGCCGGCCTCACCCAGGTTCCCGGCGAACTGGAGGAGGCGGCACGGCTGGACGGCGCGGGCGCCTGGGGCGTCTTCCGCTACGTCACCCTGCCCATCCTCAAGCCGATCATCGTGATGCTCACGACGCTTTCGGTCATCTGGGACATGGGTGTCTTCCCGCAGGTCTTCGTGATGCGCAACGGGCATCCGGAGGCCGAGTTCCAGCTCCTCACCACCTACTCGTACGACCGTGCCTTCGTGGTCAACGACTACGCGCAGGGCTCGGCGATCGCCCTGCTCACCGTGGTGCTGCTGCTCGGCGTGGTCGCCGTCTACATGCGCCAGATGCTGAAGATCGGAGACGTCGAATGAGCAGCGTGAGCACGCCCGCGACCGGACGGCCCCGGAAGTCGAGGCTCGGCTGGAACCTCCTCGGTCTCCTCGTCTTCGTGACGGCGGGCTTCCCCGTCTACTGGATGCTCAACACGGCCTCCAAGCCGGCCAAGGACGCCATCGACCCGGACCCGAGCCTGCTGCCGACCGGCATCACCCTCGCCAACTTCCGCCGGGCGCTGGACATCGCCGACTTCTGGGGCCCGGTCGGCCGCAGCCTGATCGTGTCGCTCTCGGTGGTCGTGATCGGCGTCTTCGTCGGCATGCTGGCCGCGCTCGCCATCTCCCGCTTCTCCTTCCGCGGCCGCAAGGTCGTGATCGTGGGCATCCTGGCGGTACAGATGGTCCCGCTGGTCGCGATGATCATCCCGATCTTTCTGCTGCTGAACGACCTTGAGCAGTACGACAGGCTCACCGGCCTGATCATCACGTACCTGACCTTCATCCTCCCCTTCACGGTGTGGACACTGCGCGGCTTCATCGTCAACATCCCGAAGGAACTGGAGGAAGCGGCGATGGTCGACGGCTGCTCCCGCACCGGCGCCTTCATCAGGGTCGTGTTCCCGCTGCTCGCCCCGGGCATGGTCGCCACCTCGGTCTACGGCTTCATCCAGGCCTGGAACGAGTACCTGTACGCCCTCATGCTGCTCAGCCAGAAGAACCAGACCGCGACCGTCTGGCTCGCCAACTTCACCACCAAGCACGGCACCGAGTACGCCCCGATGATGGCCGGTTCAACGATGATGGCCGCGCCGATCGTCGTCCTGTTCCTCCTCGTCCAGCGCAGGATGGCCGCGGGCCTGACCGCGGGCGCCGTGAAGGGATAGCGCCCCCCGATGACGACATTTGCCTCCGGTACGGACACCCTGACGCGCGACGCGCTGACCGTCCTCCAGCCCGGTTTCACCGGGACCGCCGCCCCCGACTGGCTGCTGCGCCGACTCGGCGAAGGCCTCGCCTCCGTCGGCCTGTTCGGCCGCAACATCGCCTCCCCCGAACAACTGGCCTCCCTGACCGCCCAGTTGCGCGCCGAACGCGACGACGTGCTCGTCGCGATCGACGAGGAGGGCGGTGACGTCACCCGCCTGGAGGTGCGGACCGGCTCCTCCTTCCCGGGCAACCACGCGCTGGGCGCGGTCGACGACGTCGAGCTGACCAGGCAGGTCGCCGCCGAACTCGGCCGCCGCCTGGCCGCCTGCGGGGTGAACCTCAACTGGGCCCCCTCGGCGGACGTGAACTCCAACCCGGCGAACCCGGTCATCGGCGTCCGCTCGTTCGGCGCCGACCCCGACCTGGCCGCCCGGCACACGGCCGCCTACATCACCGGCCTCCAGTCCGCCGGAGTCGCCGCCTGCACCAAGCACTTCCCCGGCCACGGAGACACGGCGGTGGACTCCCACCACGCGCTGCCGCGCATCGACGCGGGCGTGGAGGTGTTCCGGGAACGCGAACTCACCCCGTTCCGCGCGGCGATCGCCGCCGGCACCCGCGCGGTGATGAGCGCCCACCTCCTGGTCCCGGCCCTGGACCCCGAGTGCCCGGCCACGCTGTCCCGCAGCATCCTCACCGGCCTGCTGCGCGGCGAACTCGGCTACGACGGCCTGATCGTCACCGACGGCATGGAGATGCAGGCCGTCGCCGCCACCTACGGCATCGAACGCGGCAGCGTCCTCGCCGTCGCCGCGGGCGCAGACGCGATCTGCGTGGGCGGCGGCCTGTCCGACGACGAAACGGTACGACGCCTGCGCGAAGCCCTGGTCTCGGCGGTGCACTCCGGCGAACTGCCCGAGGAACGCCTCGCGGACGCGGCGGAACGCGTACGGGGGCTGGCGCGGTGGACGGTGTCGGCGGGCTTGGCCGACCCGGACGGCACGGCCGATTCCGAGGTCGGCCTGCGCGCGGCCCGGCGCGCCCTGAGGATCACCGGCGCGGAGGCCTTCACGCCGCTCACCGAACCGCCGTACGTGGCCGCCCTCACCCCGGTCGCGAACTTCGCGGTCGGCGCCGAGACTCCCTGGGGCGTGGCGGCCGAGCTCCGCCGCCTGCTCCCCGGCACGGAAGCGGGCAGCTTCACCGGCGAGGAGGCAGGCCCGCAGGTCCTTTCCGCGGCGGGCTCCCGCCGTATCGTCGCCGTGGTCCGCGACGAACACCGCCACCCCTGGATGGCGAAGGCCCTCGGCGCCCTGCTGTCCGCCCGCCCGGACACGATCGTCGTCGAAATGGGCCTCCCGCAGGCCGCCCCCCGAGGCGCCCTGCACATCGCCACCCACGGCGCGGCCCGAGTCTGCGGCCGCGCGGCGGCAGAGACCATCGCGGGGACGTAGCCGGCACGCCAAGGGTGGCCGGGCCCCGCGCCGGACAGCGGCCGGCACCCGGAGGCGGCTCACCTCAGCCGGATCCACACAGTGCCCACACGGCCTCGCGCCGAGTTGGCGCCCTCATGAGGCCGGTGCCGGTCAGCCCCTCCGGGCGGCCGGCACCGCCGGGCGGGCGGGCCGAGTCGCCTGTGACCGGCACCCGAACGACAAGGTGCCGGTCACCCCGTGTTCCGGGGGGCCGGCACCTTCTCGTGTCGTCGGGGGCGGCTAGATCCCCTGCCACTCGGGCTTGTCGGCGTACGTGTGCCGGAAGTAGTCGGCGAGCTTCAGCTTGGACGCGGCTGCGTCGTCGACCACGACGGTGGCGTGCGGGTGGAGCTGGAGCGCGGACGCCGGGCACACCGCGGCGACGGGCCCCTCGACGGTCGCCGCGACCGCGTCCGCCTTGCCCTCGCCGGTGGCGAGAAGCACCAGGTGCCGCGCCTCAAGGATGGTTCCGATGCCCTGCGTGATGACGTGGTGCGGCACCTGCTCGATGTCGCCGTCGAAGAAGCGCGCGTTGTCGATCCGGGTCTGCTCGGTCAGCGTCTTGATCCGGGTCCGCGAGGCGAGCGAGGAGCAGGGCTCGTTGAACCCGATGTGCCCGTCGGTCCCGATCCCCAGCAACTGCAGGTCCACTCCGCCTGCCCCGGCCAGTGCCCCGTCGTACGCCTCGCACGCCCCCTGTACGTCCTCGGCCGTGCCGTCGGGGCCCATGAACGCGTCCATCTTGATCCCGAGCGGCTCCAGCACTTCGCGCCGCAGCACCGAGCGGTACGACTCCGGGTGCTCGGCGGGCAGCCCCACGTATTCGTCGAGCTGCGCTATCCGGGCCCGCGACGTGTCCACGGCGCCGGACTTCACCTTCGCCGCCAGCGCCTCGTAAACGGGCAGCGGAGTGGAGCCGGTGGCCACGCCGAGCAGGGCGTCGGGCTTGCGCCGCAGGAGCTGTGCCATGGCCTCGGCGATGAGCTCGCCACCCGACCTGGCGTCCGGAACGATGACAACTTCCACGCTGGGCCTGCCCATCTGAGAGCGATGCTGAAGAGCGATCTGAACGACTATGTGGTTTAGACCAATCTAGCAGAAGCGAATGGGCCGGCCCAGGTCGGCGGCGCCACCCCGCGCGCAACCGGGGGCGCCCGCGGAAATTGCCATGGCCATCTGGCCCCGTACATGAACCCACAAGCGTTAGGCTGCGTGGTGGACGCCGGAGCGTCCGAACCTTCGCGGAATGACAAACAACAAACAGCCTCCAGCGCATGGACACACAGAGTGGTCTAGTCCAGAATGCGGAGGACGCAGACCTCCGTCTTCCCCGCACAGGAAGGCGGACCGAGGAACCGGAGCTCTCTGCCCTGACTGCCCCGGCTCCTCATCCTTCGGCCTACCGGGACCGCACACCCCGCGGCCGATATTGCTCCGGGCTGCGGTGCCGGGAGGGTCGAGGGTCCCTCCCAGGCGCCGCGGCCCGCGGGTGTTTCCGGACGCCGTACCGAGTTCCCGCCGGCAGACCCCGCAACGGCTCAGCCCCGGCTTTTAGGACCTGCATATACCCCCAGGTACGCTCGCACACGTGCCCTCCATGAACGAACTCGTACGCCAGCACACCGCCCTCGAGGACTCCGACCTCGAGTGGCTCCATCTGCTGGTCTCGGAGTGGCAGCTGCTCTCCGACCTCTCCTTCGCCGACCTCGTCCTGTGGGTTCCCACCCGTGACGGCACCCGCTATGTCTCCGTCGCCCAGATGCGGCCCAACACCGGCCCCACCTCGTATCAGGACGACATGGTCGGCCACCTCGTCCCGCGCGGCCGCCGCCCCTTGCTGGACGCCGCGCTCGACGAGGGCCGGATCGTGCGCGAGGGCGACCCCGAATGGCGCGAAGAGGTCCCGGTCCGGGTCGAGTCCATCCCCGTACGGCGGGACGGGCGCGTCCTCGGTGTCATCGCGCGCAACACCAACCTCCTCACCGTGCGCACCCCGAGCCGCCTCGAACTGACGTATCTCCAAAGCGCCTCGGACCTCGCGCAGATGATCGCCGCCGGCTCGTTCCCGTTCCCGAACCAGCAGGTCGACATGGACGCCTCGCCCCGCGTCGGCGACGGCCTGATCCGGGTGGACGCCGAGGGCATCGTCCAGTACGCCTCCCCGAACGCCCTGTCCGCGTACCACCGCCTGGGCCTGGCCGCCGACCTCGTCGGCCACCACCTGGGCAAGACCACCGCCGAACTCGCCCCCACCCACGGACCGGTCGACGAGGCGCTCGCCAAGGTCGCCAGCGGCTGGGCGCCGCGTGAGTTCGAGATCGAGGCCCATGACGGGGTGATCCAGTTCCGTGCGATCCCCCTCAAGCCGAAGGGCACCCGCATCGGCTCGCTGGTCCTGCTCCGGGACGTCACCGAACTGCGACGCCGCGAGCGCGAGTTGATCACCAAGGACGCGACCATCCGGGAGATCCACCACCGGGTGAAGAACAACCTCCAGACGGTGGCCGCCCTCCTGCGGCTGCAGGCGCGGCGCATCGAGTCCGACCGCGGCCGCGAAGCCCTCGAAGAGGCGGTCAGGCGGGTCGGGTCGATCGCGATCGTGCACGAGACGCTCTCCCAGAACCTGGACGAGCGCGTGGAGTTCGACGAGATCGCCGACCGCGTCCTCGCGATGGTCGCCGAGATCTCGCCGGGCAAGGTCGCCGGCCGTCGCAGCGGCCGCTTCGGCATCCTGGACGCCGAGGTCGCCACCCCCCTGTCGATGGTCCTGACGGAGATCCTCCAGAACGCCCTGGAACACGGCTTCCGTGAGGGCGACACCGGCACGGTCGAGGTCTCGGCCGTCCGCGGCGGCACCACCAAGGAGGCCCGTCTGCTGGTCACCGTCCAGGACGACGGCATCGGCCTGCCCGAGGGCTTCGACCCGCACACCGCGGGCAACCTCGGCCTGCAGATCGTACGGACTCTGGTGGAGGGGGAGTTGGGCGGCACGTTCGACATGGTCCCGGCGCCGGAGGGGGGTACGCAGGTGATCCTGGACATTCCGGTGCGGGCGCACAAGTAGTCGTCATCGCGTACGACATTGCCCTGCCGGCCCGCCCGAACCGACGGCAGACCCCTCCGGCACACAGCAAAGAGCCCCGGATCACTCGGTGATCCGGGGCTCGTGCTCGTTGCTTAGCGCATCGGGGTACTGCGCGCTGCGGCTCGGGGGCGGGAGATGCGTACTCGCTGTACGCGCCGCCAAGCTCAGGCTGTCGCGGGGCGGGTTGTCAGGCGGAGGCCTGACGGGCCCGGTTGCGGGCGGCGCGGCGCTTCATGGCGCGGCGCTCGTCCTCGCTGAGACCACCCCAGACGCCGGAGTCCTGACCGGACTCGAGCGCCCACTGCAGGCACTGCTCGATAACCGGGCAGCGACGGCAGACGGCCTTGGCTTCCTCGATCTGCAGCAGCGCAGGACCGGTGTTGCCGATGGGGAAGAAGAGCTCGGGGTCTTCCTCGCGGCAAACGGCGTTGTGACGCCAGTCCATGGCTGCTACCTCTCCTTGGTATTACGTGCTGTTTGCTTGTGAATGTGAACGCTTTCACGAATCCCTCAACAAGTGAAGGGCCTACTGCCAGATTCCCTGGCGTGGTCCTGTGGTGTGAAGAGGGGTTCTGGTGATCAGTGGAGGCCGGTGTTGCGGGCCGTCCCGATCGCCACGTAGAGACTCGCAAACCTCAGCGGCGGATACAACCCCTTCCGGAAAAGTTTTTTTGATTCCTCGGTGTCGACTAGGTCACAGCCGTACTTCCATGGGGTGGATCGTGGCCTAAACGTTCGAGTGAAAGGACTTTAGCGTCTTCTGCTCACACAATCACACGCAGTGCATGGCGTACGCCTGTGAACGTCACGGTCGTACGCAGCCCCAGGTGGTCGCCGTCCATCTGGAGGGGCAGCGGCACCTTCGAATGCAAGGTGAACCGGTCGAGGTCGTGCAGCGAAAAAGCGTGCTTGCCGTGGGGTCCGCGCTCGGGGGACGAAGTAAGCAACTGGGTGCCATACCGGGCAACCGCGGCAGTGGACAGACGGCTGAGACCGAGTACGTCGAGCCCTTTATCGAACGAGGCCTTAGGCGACGTGTACATCGGACGATTGCCGAGATACGTCCAGGGCGAGGTGTTCGAGACTATGGCCACCACCAGATCGGTGATGGGGTCCTCGCCCTGCCGCTCTATGGAGACCGTCCCGCGCCGGCGGTTCGACTCCCCGAGGAACTGACGGACGACCTGGCGCACGTACAGGGCGTGCGTCGACTTCTTGCCCCGCTCGCGCTGCTGTTCGACCCGGCCGACCACGCCCCCGTCGAAGCCGAGGCCAGCGTTGAAGGTGAACCAGCGGGACGGGACGGCCTCGTCCTCGGTGCCGGGAGTGCCGGCGGCCAGCCCGAGGCCGACCGTGCGCTCCCTGCCCTCGCGCAGCGCGTCCAGCAGCGCGCCGGTGGCCTCCACGGCGTCGTTCGGCAGGCCGAGGGCGCGGGCGAAGACGTTGGTGGAGCCGCCGGGGACCACGGCGAGGCCGGGGAGGCGCTGCGGGTCGGGGCCGGAGTGCAGGAGGCCGTTGACTACCTCGTTGACCGTGCCGTCGCCGCCGAGGGCCACGACCAGGTCGACGTTGCCGCTCTCCGCCGCCTGCCGGCCCAGGTCGCGCGCGTGGCCGCGGTACTCGGTGGTGACCGCCTCGAGCTTCATCTCGCTCGCCAGCGCGTGGATCAGGACATCGCGCGTACGTGCGCTCGTAGTGGTTGCCGCCGGATTGACCACGAGAAGTGCACGCATGGATTGCAGAGTACCTACTCGGCGGTACCGATCCCAGGCCGAGGTAGGGATCAAGCAAGAGATCGCGCGTGAACCTCGCCACGGGCGCCCCTGACGTGCGGGCTACCCTGCAGGTGTGACGTCTCAGCAGAACCCCGCCCCGCAAGCCGCCGAAGCCGCCCAGCAGGCGGGAGCCCGCCCCGTCCGGCTGACCGCCGCGGCGGCGCTGGCCGCGCTGGAGGGGCTGGCCCTGGTCGCCGGCGGCGCATGGATGCTCGTGGAGGGCCTGAGCGGCGCCCCGGACGACCGGCGGTCCGCCGTCACCGGCGGCATCACGCTGATCGTCCTCGCGCTGCTGCCACTGCTGGCCGCCCGCGGGCTGCTGGGCCGGCGCGGCTGGAGCCGCGGACCTGCCGTCGTCACGCAGATCATGGCACTGCCGGTCGCCTACAACCTGCTGCAGGCGGACAGCGTGGCGATCCCGGCGGGGATCGCGCTCGCGGTCGTCGCGGTCACCGCGCTGGTGCTGCTGGTGCATCCGGCGACGACCCAGGCCCTCGGGATCAAGGGTCCGGGCCGTGCCCAGGACGGGAAGCAGTAGGAAGCAGGAGACGTGAAGCAGTGGACGGGCAGCGGTGGTCGTATCGCCGGAGGCGGGAGTCGTGACCGGCCACCGGGGCAGGAGCCGTGACCGGCCGGCCTACTCCTCTACCAGCAGCTTCTCCCGCAGCTGCGCCAGTGTCCGGGCCAGCAGGCGGGACACGTGCATCTGCGAGATCCCGACCTCCTGCGCGATCTGCGACTGGGTCATGTTGCCGAAGAAGCGCAGCAGCAGGATCCGTTTCTCGCGCGGCGGGAGGTCTTCGAGCAGCGGCTTGAGCGACTCGCGGTACTCGACGCCCTCCAGCGCCTCGTCCTCGGCGCCCAGGGTGTCCGCGACCGCGGGGGACTCGTCGTCCGTGTCGGGGACGTCCAGGGACAGCGTGGAGTACGCGTTGGCGGACTCCAGGCCCTCCAGGACCTCCTCCTCCGAGATGGCCAGCTTCTCGGCCAGCTCGTGCACGGTGGGGGAGCGGCCGTGCTGCTGCGAGAGCTCGGCCGTGGCCGTGGTGAGCGCGAGGCGCAGCTCCTGCAGCCGGCGCGGGACGCGCACCGCCCAGCCCTTGTCGCGGAAGTGCCGCTTGATCTCGCCGACCACCGTCGGGGTCGCGTAGGTCGAGAACTCGACGCCGCGCTCCGGGTCGAAGCGGTCGACCGACTTGATCAGGCCGATGGTGGCGACCTGGGTGAGGTCGTCCAGCGGCTCGCCGCGGTTGCGGAAGCGGCGCGCGAGGTGCTCGACGAGCGGCAGGTGCATGCGGACCAGCTGGTTGCGCAGCTCCGCGTACTCGGCGCTGCCCTCCTTCAGCTGGCGCAGCTCGACGAACAGGACGCGCGCGCCGCTGCGGTCCTGGGGGTCGTGCCGCGTGGCCTGCACGCTCTGCGCACCCTTCGCCTCGTCATCGGAGTCTCGCTCGTGCTCGCTCATCGTCCCGCCCGTTGCCCTTCCCCGAGCCCTCGCCTCTGCTCGGACAGGGGTGCCCCCGATCCGCCCGTCCAGAGGCGCGCTCTGCACGGCACCTTCCCGATCACGCCGCCCGTCGTCCAGGAAGCCGGCCGCCGCCGTGTCGCCGGCGTCGTCCTCCGGGTGCGGCCGGGCCTGCTCGGGGATGCCGTCGATGCCGCCCGACGTGCGTCGGGATCCGTCCGAAGAGGCCATGCCCTCGGCCGGCAGCTCCCGTGTGCCGCGCTCTTCGTCCCGCACCGGCCCGTCCCCGTTCCTCACGCCGGCCCGGGTCCCGCGCCGCGCTGTTTGTAGAGGCTGATCGAAACGGTTTTGTCCTCGTCCACGGCGGAGGAGACCTTGCCCGCCAGGGCGGACAGGACGGTCCAGGCGAAGGTGTCCCGCGAAGGGGCGTGGCCGTCCGTGGTCGGGGCCGAGACGGTGACCTCGAGCGAGTCGTCGACGAGCCGGAAGACACAGCTGAGCACCGAGCCGGGCACGGCCTGCTGAAGCAGGATCGCGCAGGCCTCGTCGACCGCGATGCGAAGGTCCTCGATCTCGTCGAGGGTGAAGTCCAAACGGGCTGCGAGGCCGGCCGTGGCCGTCCGCAGCACCGACAGGTAGGCACCCGCAGCCGGCAGCCGGACTTCCACGAAGTCCTGGGTCGCGGGCTCGCCTGCGATCTGGGACACCCTCACCTCCAAGGTGGTACAAGCATTTCAGGGCCGAGGGTCGCCCCCCGGGGTAACGCGACAGGTGGTTCAGCGGTGACGCTATCGCGCTCTCGACTTTCCTGTCCCGGGGACCCTAACCCCCTGCTGTCACTCATAGTAAACCTTTGAATACGCTCCGTGGCTAGGGGTCTGCGGGCCCAAATGGGAAGAGCGCGCGCCGGGTTGACGTACCCAGGCGTCAGACGGTCGAACCGTCCGAAACCCGAGTCGTCCCCGGTCTTCCAGGGTCACACAAGTACATGGTCCACAAAGCACCAGCGCCAGTTCTCGCCAGGTTCGAAGGTCCGCATCACGGGGTGGCCGGAGCCCTTGTGGTGCCCCGTCGCATGCCGCCCCGGTGAGGAGTCGCAGCAGCCGACATGACCGCAGGTGAGGCACAGCCGAAGCTGTACCGGGTGCGTGCCGTCCCGCAGGCACTCCGGGCAGGTCTCGCTCAGCGGCTCGGGATCCGGGTGCGGCAGCGCGTCGGCATGCGTGCACTGTTTCATGATTGCCAGATTACGACGGGTGTGCGGATGGCCGCGCGGAAAATACGAGGGCGGGCGAGGACGATGGACGTGATGCCACTGCTGTTGCTGGTGGCGGGCAGCGCGGCGATCGCCGCGGCCGCCCGGCGGACGCCGGTGCCGGCGCCGCTGCTGCTGGTGGCGGCCGGGCTGGTGGTCTCGTACGTCCCCGGGGTCCCCGACTACACCCTCGACCCCGACGTCGTCCTCCCACTCCTCCTGCCCCCGCTGCTGTACACCTCGGCCACCGACAGCTCGTACCTCGACCTGCGCGCGCAGCTGCGGCCCGTGGCGCTGCTGTCGGTGGGGTACGTGCTCTTCGCGACCTTCGTCGTCGGCTGGGCCGCCTACCGGATCGTCCCGGGGCTGCCGCTGACCGCGGCGCTGGTGCTGGGTGCGGTGGTGGCGCCGCCGGACGCCGTCGCGGCCACCGCGGTGGCGCGCCGGGTCGGGCTGCCCTCCCGGATCACCACGATCCTGCAGGGCGAGTCCCTGGTGAACGACGCCACCGCGATCACCGCCTACCGCGTGGCACTCGCCGCGGCGGTGGGCGAGGGCGCCACCTGGGCGGGCGGCATCCGCGAGTTCCTGCTCGCGGCGGTCGGCGGCATCGGCTTCGGGCTGGTGCTGATGGTGCCGATCCACTGGCTGCGCACCCACCTGAAGGAGGCGCTGCTCCAGAACACGCTCTCCCTGCTGATCCCGTTCGTCGCGTACGCGGCCGCCGAGCAGGTGCACGCCTCCGGGGTCCTGGCGGTCGTCGTCGTGGCGCTCTACCTGGGACACCGCGCGTGGGAGGTCGATTTCGCGACCCGCCTCCAGGAGGAGGCCGTGTGGAAGATGGTCGCGTTCGTCCTGGAGTCGGCCGTGTTCGCCCTGATCGGGCTGCAGCTGCCCGTGGTCCTCAGGGGCCTCGGGGAGTACGAGGGCGGCACCGCCGCCTGGTACGCGGTCGCCCTCTTCCTGGTCGTCGTCGTGTCGCGGTTCGTGTGGGTCTATCCGGCGACCTTCGTGCCCCGGATACTGTCCCGCCGGATCCGGGAACGCGAGGCTGACCCCACCTGGAAGGGGCCGTTCATCATCGCCTGGGCCGGCATGCGCGGTGTGGTCTCGCTGGCCATCGCCTTCTCGATTCCGCTCACGATGCACGGCGGCGAGCCGTTCCCCGAGCGCAACCTCGTCCTCTTCCTCACCTTCACGACGGTGATCGGGACGCTCGTCGTGCAGGGCGTGACGCTGCCCCCGCTGATCCGTCTCCTGAAGCTGCCCGGCCGCGACCCGCAGGCCGAGACGCTCGCGGAGGCGAACGCCCAGGCGCAGGCCTCCCGGGCCGCCGATCAGCGCCTGGACGAACTCCTCTCCGACGAGCGCAACGCCCTCCCGCCACCCCTCGCCGACCGCCTGCGTGCGGTCCTGGAGCGCCGCCGCAACGCGGTCTGGGAACGCCTCGGCCAGGTCAACCCCCTCACCGGCGAAACCGTCGACGACACCTACCGCCGCCTGTCCCGGGAGATGATCGGCGCCGAGCGCAGGGTGTTCGTGAAACTGCGGGACGCCCGCTACATCGACGACGAGATGCTGCGGACGCTGCTGCGCAGGCTGGATCTGGAGGAGGCGGCGGCGTACCGGGAGGCGGCGTAGCGGCGCTCGTCGCACGCGCGGACTCACGTTTCACGGGAAGGGGCGGCCGGTGACGACGGCCGCCAGTGCCGTCCCGCGCGGGAAGGAACGCTGTTCCGCCAGGGCGACGAGTCCGTACAGCAATTTGGCGACATAAAGACGTTCGACGGGCAGGCCGTGGCGGTCCTCGAAGTCCGCGGCGAAGGCGTCGAGTTCCACGGTGGTGCGGGCGTAGCCGCCGAAGTGGAAGCGGTCGTCGAGGTGCCAGGCGCCGCGGCGGCAACCGAACGCCTCGTCCTGCAGAGCCTGTATTCCGGCGGTCAGGAAGCCGCCCTTGAGGACGGGTATGCCGAGAGCCCGCTGGCCGGGGGCGAGTCCGGCGGCCAGTCCCGCGAGCGTGCCGCCGGTGCCGCAGGCGACCGCGACGACGTCGGCCCGCCCGCGCAGCTCCTCGCCGAGCACGCGGCAGCCGCGCACGGCCGGGGCGTTGCTGCCGCCCTCCGGGACGACGTACGCGTCCTCGGCGCCCGCCGCGCGCAGGACGGCCGTGAGGGTCTCCGGCTCGGCCTTGCGGCGGTAGGTCGACCTGTCGACGAAGTGCAGCCGCATACCGTCGGCCGTGCACCGGGCCAGGGACGGGTTGAGGGGGAGGCCGGCGAGCTCCTGGCCGCGGACCACGCCGACCGTGGGCAGGCCCAGGAGGCGGCCGGCCGCGGCGGTGGCGCGCAGGTGGTTGGAGTACGCGCCGCCGAACGTGACGATGGGACGGCCCGCCGCGGCCTCGAGGTTCGGCGCGAGCTTGCGCCACTTGTTGCCGATCAGCTCCGGATGGACGAGGTCGTCGCGCTTGAGGAGCAGCCGGACGCCGTAACGGGTGAACCGGGGGTCCGGCAGTTCCTGCACGGGCGAGGGGAGGCGGGGGCTCGGGAGGGCGGGGCCGGGGCTGGTCACGGCACCATTGTCACCCTGCGCCCACGGGGCCGGCGGGCTAGTGCCGCGGCAGGCAACGTTCGCCCCGTCGCGACGCCCGGCACGCCGTCTCGCCGCACCGACCGAAAGCCCACGTACGTCCAGTACGAGGACTTCCGGCCGGCACGCCGAGAGCACGCACCGAACGCCGCTCCTTGCCGGGCAAACGTTGCCTGCCGCGGCACTAGTTCAGTCGGTCCCGGATCCGCTCCCGCAGCCACGCCATCGTGAATCCCCGTGGGTCCACCTTGCCCGGCTGCCACTCCAGGTGCCCGATCACCGACCGTTCCGACCAGCCGTGATGCCGGCAGACCGCCGCGGCCGCCTTCTCGATCGCCGCCAGCTGGGCCCGGGGCCAGGGGTCCTCGCCGTCCCCGAGGTTCTCGCACTCGAAGCCGTAGAAGTGACGGTTGCCGTCGGTGTTCGCCTCGTTGTCGTGCGGCAGCGACTTCTCCGCGATCACCGCGCGCAGCACGTCGTCGTCGCCGAGACCCGCGTGGTTGGCCCGGCCGTAGCCGACGAGATGGACGGTGCCGTCCTTGGTGACGACGCCGTGGCACAGCGGACCCGGCAGATCCGGGCGGCCGTCCCGGCACAGCTTCACGGTGCGCTCGACGCCGTGGGTCACCGTGTGGTGGATCATCACGCCGTGTACGGGGCCCCACGGGCCCACGTGATCGCGGTTGTGGTGCTCCCAGTCACCGACCTCGACGACGGTGACGCCTTCCGCCCTGAGCATGGCCAGGAATCTGCCCGCGGACATGGGTGGGGCCATGGCCGCCTCCTTCGTGTCCCGCATGCCGGCCGCCGTGCGAGGCCGCCCCGTACCGCTGCCTCTACCGGTGCTTGTACCGAAACCGGACGGCCCGGACCAGCTCGTCGGCACGGCCTGCGAGCCGATTCGGACAGGCGGCCCGCCTGGACAAAAAGCGCATCCGTGCCCAACCGGCGATGATCCATTCCCGCTCTTTCGTGTAATGGCATAGACACACTGCGTGATGGAAGGCTTGCTCGTGCAGATCGATGCCCCCGCGCAGACCGGTGCCGGGGCATGACCGGGAGGGCGATTCATGTCGGTAGGCGAAGAGGTCCGCACCGAGCAGGACAGGCCGCAGCAGAGCCTTGGCACGGCGGCCGCGCGGAACCTGGCCACGACCACCAAGTCCGCGCCCCAGATGCAGGAGATCAGCTCCCGCTGGCTGCTCCGCATGCTGCCATGGGTGAACGTGCAGGGCGGCACGTACCGGGTGAACCGGAGGCTGACCTACGCCGTCGGCGACGGCCGGGTGACGTTCGTCAAGACCGGCGACCGCGTGGAGGTGATCCCCGCCGAGCTGGGCGAACTGCCCGCGCTGCGGTCGTACGACGACGAGGACGTCCTCGCCGAGCTCGCCAGGCAGTGCCGGCGCAGGGATTTCTCCCCGGGGAACGTGATCGCCTCGTTCGGCAGCCAGGCCGACGAGGTGTTCCTGCTGGCGCACGGCAGGGTGGAGAAGATCGGCACCGGCCCGTACGGCGACGACGCGGTCCTCGGAGTCCTCGCCGACGGCGCGTACTTCGGCGACCAGGCGCTGCTGGACCCGGACGCCATCTGGGAGTACACGGCCCGAGCCGTCACCGCATGCACGGTGCTCGTCCTGCCCCGCGAGGACGTCGAGCGGATCGCGCAGCGCGCCGACTCCCTGCGCGAACACCTCCAGCGGCTGCGCTCCGTCCCCGAGCAGCGCACCAACAGGTTCGGTGAGAAGGAGATCGACCTCGCGGCCGGCCACTCCGGCGAGCCGGACATCCCGCACACCTTCGTCGACTACGAGGCCAGTCCCCGTGAGTACGAGCTGAGCGTCGCCCAGACCGTGCTGCGCATCCACTCGCGCGTCGCCGACCTCTACAACCAGCCGATGAACCAGACGGAGCAGCAGCTCCGGCTGACCGTGGAGGCGTTGAAGGAGCGCCAGGAACACGAACTCGTCAACAACCCGGAGTTCGGCCTGCTGAACAACTGCGAGTACGACCAGCGGCTGCAGCCGCACGACGGCGTGCCAGGCCCCGACGACCTGGACGAGCTGCTCAGCAGGCGGCGCGGCACCAAGCTGCTGCTCGCTCACCCGCGCGCGATCTCCGCGATCGGCCGAGAGCTCAACAAGCGCGGGCTCGTCCCTGAAACCGTAGACGTCGCCGGCAACCGCATCCCCACCTGGCGCGGCGTACCGATCTACCCGTGCAACAAGATCCCGGTCACCGAGGCCCGTACGACCTCGATCATCGCCATGCGTACCGGCGAGGCCGAACAGGGCGTCATCGGACTGCAGCAGGCGGGCATCCCGGACGAGATCGAGCCGAGCCTGTCCGTGCGCTTCATGGGCATCAACGAACAGGCGATCATCAAGTACCTGGTGACGGCCTACTACTCGGCCGCTGTTCTCGTGCCGGACGCGCTCGGTGTCCTGGAGAACGTCGAGATCGGCCGCTGGGGGTGACGTTTTTGCACCTGACTGTCGTGTCCCGGTCCGCCGGGGCGGGTATGCCCTGGTCGTACGCGCCCACCCGCAGCGGAAGCGCCACCGTCCGCGGACCCTCCGAGGGGGACCCATGGCCGAGTTCATGACGCAGGCGCAGCGGCGGCCCACCGAAGCCGGCCCGCTCGACGGGCACGAGGCGGCGGCGATCCTGGAGAGCGCCCGGGCGTCCGTCGACCCCGAGCTGCGCGCCGCCGTCGAGTCTCTGCCCGGCGCCATACGGCGCGTCGCGCTCTACCACTTCGGCTGGGAGCACGCGGACGGCACCCCGGCGGCGGGCAACGCGGGCAAGGCGATCCGTCCCGCTCTCGTCCTCACCGCGGCCGCCGCGCTCGGCGGACCGCAGGCGCGGGCGACGTCCCTGCGGGCGGCCGCGGCGGTGGAGCTGGTCCACAACTTCACCCTGCTGCACGACGACGTGATGGACCGGGACACCACCCGCCGCCACCGGCCCACCGCGTGGACCGTGTTCGGCGACGCCGACGCGATCCTCGCCGGGGACGCCCTCCAGGCGCTCGCCCTCGGACTGCTCGCCGAGGACCCCCACCCGGCATCCGCGGCGGCGGCCGTCCGGCTCGCGACGTGCGTCATGGAACTGTGCGCGGGCCAGCACACGGACACCGCCATGGAGCGGCGAGCCCCCCGCGACGTCACCCTCGACGAGGTGCTCGCCATGGCCGAGGCCAAGACGGGCGCGCTGCTCGGGTGCGCCTGCGCCCTGGGCGCGCTGTACGCGGGCGGCGGGGAGGAGGACGTCGAGGCCATGGACGCGTTCGGCCGTCAGGCCGGACTCGCCTTCCAGCTCATCGACGACGTGATCGGCATATGGGGCGACCCGGTCCGCACCGGCAAGCCGGCCGGCGCGGATCTCGCCGCCCGCAAGAAGTCGCTGCCGGTGGTGGCCGCGCTCGTCTCCGGCACACCGGCGGCCGCCGAACTGGCCGAGCTGTACGAAACGCCTCACCGGGAAGGAGACGCAGAGGGCATCGCACGGACGGCGCTGGCCGTGGAGCGGGCGGGCGGCCGCGACTGGGCGCAGGTCCAGGCAGCCGACCGGATGGCCCGCGCCATGCAGGAACTGGCCCGCGCGGTACCCGACCCGGAGGCGGCGGGCGGCCTTTTGGCGCTGGCGGAGTTCGTGACGCGGCGGAGCAGCTGAGAGGAGGCAGCCGGGGCTGCCTCTCTCGGACCCCGTAGCCCCCGCGGGCCGTGCGGACCTGACCCCGCATCGCACCGAAGGCTCCGGCCGAACAGGTCCCGCACATCCCCACGGTGTGCGGGGCCTGTTCCTTCGTACTCAGCAGCTGGTGCCGCGGCACCAGGGTCAACGCCCGTACGATCGGCGGCTCGCGCCTCGCGGGTGAACCGCTCGACGAGATCGACGAACTCCTCATCTCGACCTACCCGATCGTGCCGGGCACCGGCATGCCGATGGCCGGGCTCGGGCTTCGCGGTGACCGAGTTCGCGCTCGAATCGGTGCGCACCTTCACCAGCGGCATGCTCACGCGAACGGACAGCAGGAAGCGCCGACGCCCGGTCCGCCCTACTCTGAAGGCATGGACCGCGAAGGACACGCCTGTCCCGTCTGCGGACAGCCCGTCGATACGGTCGTCCGGCGTCACAAGACCCTGGGCGCGTGGGTTCCGGTATGGGTCGCAGGCCCGTGCCGCAATCCCAAGTGCGACGCATACGCCGTAGAGGGGGGCGTGGAGTCCGGCGAGGAACCCGGAGAATCCACCGCGAAGAAATCCTGACGCGTGTCGAGAATCCCGGACCGGCTCCGACGTCCCCTGTGAGAGCCGCCCACCACGGGCGGCCGGATGCGGAAGGAGCGGACTCATGAAGTACCTGGTCATGGTGCAGGGCACCCAGGCGGACTACGAGGGGATGCGCGGCAAGGCGTCCGAGCACGCCCCGGCGTGGACCGAGGAGCAGTTGCAGGCCATGTACGCCTACATGGGCGCGATCAACGACGACCTGTCGGAGACCGGCGAGATGATCGACGGGCAGGGACTGGCCGAGCCCGCGCGGATCCGCCATGTGACCGTGGGCGAGGACGACAAGGCCGTGATCACCGACGGGCCGTACAGCGAGACCAAGGAGCTGATGGCCGGCTACTGGGTCCTGGAGTGCGAGAGCCTCGAACGGGTCACCGAGATCGCCGAGCGCGTCGCCCGGTGCCCCGGTCCGGAAGGGCTCACCGACTACCCGGTGGTGATCCGGCCGATCCTGGACGGCGCCGGGGACATCTGAGCGACGTATGGGTCACGGCCCGACCGACATCGAGGACCTGCTGCGCCGGCACGCGCCGCAGGTCCTCGGCGCGCTGGTCAGACGGTACGGGCACTTCGACGCCGCCGAGGACGCCGTACAGGAGGCACTTCTCGCGGCGGCCGGGCAGTGGCCGGCGGCCGGGGTGCCGGACAACCCGCGCGGATGGCTCATCAAGGTCGCCTCGCGGCGGCTGACGGACGCCCTGCGCGCGGATGAGGCGCGGCGGGCGCGCGAGGAGAGGGCCGCGGCGCTCACCCCGCGCGACGCCTTCACGGCCCCGCTGCCGGGAGCGGAGCGGGCTCCCCGCGAGGACGACACCCTCTCGCTCCTCTTCCTGTGCTGTCACCCTGACCTCACCCCGCCCGCGCAGATCGCGCTCACGCTGCGCGCGGTCGGCGGTCTGACGACCGCGGAGATCGCCCGCGCGTACCTCGTCCCCGAGCCGACGATGGCGCAGCGCATCAGCCGGGCCAAGCAGAAGGTGCGGGGCGTGCGCTTCGGACGGCCGGACAACTGGGAGGAACGCCTGCCCGCCGTCCTGCAGATCCTCTATCTGGTCTTCAACGAGGGCTATACGGCGACCTCGGGCCCCAGCCTCCAGCGCCGCGACCTCGCCCACGAGGCGATCCGGCTGACCCGCACGGTCCACCGGCTGCTCCCCGACGACTGCGAGGTGACCGGACTGCTGGCCCTGATGCTCCTCACCGACGCCCGCCGCGACGCGCGCACCGGCCCGCACGGCGAACTCGTCCCGCTCGACGAACAGGACCGCGACCGCTGGGACAAGGCGGCGATCGAGGAGGGCGTCGCGCTGGTCACCCGTGCGCTCGGCCGGGGCGCCGCGGGCCCCTACCAGATACGCGCGGCCATCGCGGCCGTGCACGACGAGGCCCCGTCCGCGGAGGCGACGGACTGGCCGGAGATCCTCGGCCTGTACGACGTGCTGGTACGTCTCGTCCCCGGCCCCGTGGAACGCCTGGGCCGCGGGGTCGCCGTCGCCATGGTCCACGGCCCGCGCGCCGGCCTCGCCGAACTGGCCGAACTGGAGGGCGAGCTGAGCACGGGGCACCGGCTGGACGCGGTCCGGGGCCATCTGCTGGAGCGGGCAGGCGCCCACGACGAGGCCCGCGCCGCCTACGAGTCCGCGGCAGGGAAGACCCTGAGCCTGCCGGAGCGGCGCTATCTGCAGGCGCGGGCCGCCCGCCTGAGGCCGTAGCGTGCTCCCCATGCCCGAACACACATACATCCTCCACATCACCGAACGCTCCCTGTGGGAAGAGGCCCGCGCCCAGGGCAGGTACGAGATGTCGACCCGCGGACGTACGCTCCGGGAGGAGGGCTTCATCCACTGCTCGACCCGCGACCAGCTCCCGCGGGTGGCCGCCTTCCTGTACGGCTCCTACGACGGCCCCGACGAACTGGTGGTCCTGGTCGTGGACCCCGCGCGGCTCGGCGTTCCGCTGAAGTACGAGGCCCCGGAGCCGGGCGGCGAGGAGTTCCCGCACGTGTACGGGCCCATCCCGGTGGAAGCGGTCGTGGACGTGGAGGCCTGGATGTGACGGAGCCTCGGGGACGGCGCCGCCGCCGGGTGTGGCGGTGGGCCCCTTCCCGTCGTCCGCCCGGAGGGCGGGGGCGGGCGGGAAGGTGACGTCAGGGCCTGGGCAGCCCGCCCGTCTCCGGGTCGCGTCCCGTCAGGCAGTACGTGCCGTCGGCCGGGTCGCGCATCACCGTCCAGTGGCGGCCGCGCGCGACGAGCCGGGCACCGAGCCGTTCGTGGCCGGCGCGGGTCGCCTCGATGTCCGCGCAGGCCAGGTCCAGATGGGCGGAGGCCGGCCGCTCCTCGCCCAGGCGCTGGAGCAGGATACGGATCGGGAGCCCGGGCGGCGGCTTGACCACGTGGAACTCGGGGAGCGAGCCCGCCAGCGACTCCCAGCCGGCCAGGAGGCCGCTCCAGAAGGCGACTTCGGCGTCGAAGGCGGACGGCGGGAGGTCCAGGCAGACCTGGTCGAGCCGGGTGCCGCGTACGACGGGCGGCCTGGCCGACTCGCCGTGCCAGGGCACGGCACAGAACAACTGCCCGGCGGGGGAGCGCAGTACGGCCCACCCGTCGTGTTCGGCGACGGCAGATGCCCCGTGCCGCAGTGCCGACTTCACGAATCCCGGTACGTCGTCGACGGCGAAGTCGAGATGCGCCCCGCCCTCCCCGTCGCCGACGCCCTGGATCTTCACGCAGGGGTCGGACGCGTCCGGCACGAGGGTCGCGAACTCGTCCTTCTCACCCCGGGGTCCGGACAGCCGTGTGTCCGTGACGGCCGTCCAGAACTCACCGGCGCGGTCGACGAGGGCTGCGGGCCGGTCGACGAAGGCGTACGTCCAGCGGATGCTCATGCTGTGATCGTAGGCGGGGCGGGTGCGCGGCCCGTCCCGGGGGTCAGTCGCCGTCCCGTTCCATGAACCGCAGCATGTTCCCCGCCGGATCCCGGAACGCGCAGTCCCGCACCCCGTACGGCTGGTCCATCGGCTCCTGGAGCACCTCGGCGCCGGACTGCTCGACCCGCTCGAACAGGGAGTCACAGTCGGCGGTGGTGAAATTGACCCCGCGCAGCACCCCCTTGGCCAGCAGCCGGGCCATCGTCTCCCGGTCGGCGGGCGAGAAGTCCGGGTTCGCCCCCGGCGGCTCCAGCACGATCTCCACGTCAGGCTGCAGCGGCGACCCGACGGTCACCCAGCGCATCCCCTCGAAACCGACGTCGTTGCGCACCTCGAACCCCAGGACGTCCCGGTAGAAGGCGATCGCCTTGTCATGGTCGTCGACCGCGATGAAACACTGCTTGAGTTTCAGGTCCATGTGTCCACGCTAGTGCCGCGTCAGCCAAGGTTCGCCCCGTCGCGGCGTCCGGCACGCCCTCTCGCCGCACCGGCCGAAAGCCCACGTACGTCCAGTACGAGGACTTCCGGCCGGCACGCCGAGAGCACGCACCGGACGCCGCT
>NZ_JBVIVK010000012.1:0-290280 GCF_055595715.1 Streptomyces sp. NPDC040410 | reverse complement strand
CCCCCCCCCCCCCCCCCCCCCCCCCCCCCCCCCCCCCCCCCCCCCCCCCCCCCCCCCCCCCCCCCCCCCCCCCCCCCCCCCCCCCCCCCCCCCCCGCCACTAGGTCCTGTCGTCACACTCCCGTCGCGGGGCAGGCGGGAATGTGACGACAGGGCTTAGACGAAAGGCGTTCGCAGCCCGGGTGCTTGCCGTACGACCCCGTAGTAGATCAGGTCGGCACTGCCTCTCCTGAGGGCCAGCTTGGTCGCCAGGAACTCCGTCAGCCAGTCAGGAAGATCCTCGGCGACGTCCATCGGGACCCCACGGGTGGGCACCGCGCCTGTCGCATGCTGCTTTTCGGCCTGGAGACTGGCCGCGGTCGGTCCCGTACCCCGCTCATCCTCGTGACCCCAGATGCTCAGGAAGCCGCGGTCGTCACCGAGCTGCGGGCGATACCACAGATACGGCGCATCGGACAGGAACGCGGCCAGCATGGACAGGCTCGACACCGAACAGACCAGCAGGTCCGCCGCCGCCATGACCGACAGGTCCGCGAGCAGGGCCCGAGGGCGAGCGATGCTTCCGCTCCATTCGGGAAGCATGCGGGCAGCTCGAGCGGGATCGTCGCTCAGGATCTCCACGTGGAGGGCCTCGCCGAAGTGTTTCCGCAGCGCCCGCAGCACGAACCGGTACCACTCGGCCGGCAAGCGGGTGTTGAAGACTCCCGGATGCGGCCCGCATGCGGCGTCGCCGAAGTCACCCAGCCGGGCGTGGACGGCGATGTGGAGCCGCGGCGCGCCCGGTGACGGACGGTGGGCTTCCGTATGAGGGAGGTGTCCCAGCAGTTCGTTGCGGAGAAAGTCGCGGGCCCGCGCGATCCCGGGAAAGCCGCCGGACATGCCCTCGTGCAACAGAACGAGTGATCTTCGCTTCGACCAGCCGAACTCGACGTCCAGCACGTCGACAGCAGCGCCGTAGTCGGTCTCCCCGGTGGAGCGGACCATTGCCTCGGTGACGGTGGCAGTCGGCAACACCGTCCGCAGCGTCGCGTGTCCGAGCCAGTCCAGTCTCGACGTGCCGAACTCACGCCAGTAGTGCCTGCCGTTGAGTCCCCATGCGGGCCGTACCAGTCCGAAGCCGAGTTCACGGCTGGCGAGATACGCCTTTGCCCAGGGGAAGATCTCGTTGCCGAGGCCCGCGCCCCGCAGGCCGCCCACCGGCTTGGGCATGCAGACTCGGGGCGCGGGTTCGAACCGGCGGCGTGAACTCATCTTCCCCTCCGGGGATACCTGTCTGTCCAAAGGTGTTGACACCCGTCACGCCTGTTTCGCCATGGTGCGACGTCCATGGCCGAAGCACGACGGGACGAGTGCGCGGTCGCGGGCCACCCGGATGCCCCGGAGGGATCTGCCGAACCGGGGGACCGACGCGGCCGCCGCCACAGCGGTGGCGAGCTGGAGCCCGAGGGCCAGCACCGGGGGCTGGTCTCTCGACGCGTGTCCCACGACGGCCGTGGCAGAGGCGATGAAGGCCGCGACAGCGATCGACTGCGCGTAGACGATGAGCACCTCGGGCGTCGAACCCGGAACGGTGCGATTGAGCCAGACGAGGTATGCGGCGTGCTGCAGACACCGGGCCCCGACCAGCGCTACGGCCAGCCCGGTCACCCCCGCGTCCCACATCCCGACGACGGCGACGGCCGCCAGCAGACCGGCCAGGTGCAGGAGTTCGATCACCGCCTTCTGCCCCACCTTGCCGACCGCCTCCGCCAACGCGGCAGGAAGGTGGGCGAGAACGTTCAGCAGACCGACGACCGCGAGCGCGGGAACCAGGTCCGCGGCGGCCTGCCACGTGCCGCCCAGAAGGACCTCGACGGCGTTGTCGGCGCACACGGCGATGACTGACGCCATCGGCACGAAGAGCAGGGCGGTCACCGACACGCTGTCGATGTAGGCCCCTTTGAGCCGGTCACGGTCGCTCTGCACGCGACTGAACGCCGGCAGCAGCACCTTGTTCAAGCCGGCCGCGACCTGATAAAGGGGAAGGGCCGCCACGAACCACGCACGGTTGTAGTGACCGAGTGCCTGCACTCCGGCGTATCTGCCGACCAGAACGCTGTCGGCGCTGATGGTGAGGAATTCCAGGAACCCCGTCAAGGAGACCTTGGTGCCGAAGGCGGCCACCCCTCTCATCGCGCGCACATCGAAGAGCGGCAGCAGATGACGCCAGGTCAGTGCGCAGTGGGCCAGGGCCGTCAGTGCGGACTGCCCGAGGGCCGCGTAGACGAGGCTCCACACCCCGCAGCCGAGGGCCGCCGACACCAGTCCGAAGCCGCAGTAACCGATGAGATAGGAGAGGAACTCGACGAGGGAGATCGTTCGGTACCGCATGCCGCGACGCAGCAGCCCCGACGCGGTCCCGCTGACGGCGGACAGCACGAAGGTCAGAGCCAGCGCCCGGCAGACGGAGGTCAGCACCGGTGGCGCATGGACGGCCTGGACCCCGTACGGAGCGACGAACCAGAACAGCGCGTAGAACCCGCACCCGGCCGTGATTCCGGCGGCACAGCTTGCCCTGATGTCACGGCTGTGCAGGACCGGGCGCTGAACGATCGCCGAGCTCAGACCGCCCTGGGCGAAGTAGTTCACGAAGCGGAGCATGAACATCGCGAGCGCGATCAGTCCGAAGTCACTCGGTTCGAGCAGTCGGCTGATCGCCGCGGAATACGGGATCTGCACGACGAACGTTCCCAGGGTGGCCAGCAGCGTCCATCGCGCGCCCCGCACAGTCGCCGAAGCCAGTCCGGCCGGGGAGGACGGTCGCCTGACATTGACGTCACCCGGCACGGCGGCCGGTTCCTTTCGAAGTCCTCGGCCGCGCCATGGTTCCTCGCCTCGGCCCGTGGGTCACTTTCGTCCGGGCAGTTCGACAGGCGAGGCAGATCGCACTTCGGGAAGCCCGGACACTTCTGCGGCGACGTCGGGAGCGGCCAGTACCACACAACCGCGTCGGCTTCCGCTCTCCATGTCCGACGGGCAGTTCGGCCAGAAGGTCTCGTAGGGCGCGACCGCGCTGTCACCCAGGTACTCCATCGACAACGGCCCGCCGGCGTAGGTGTCGAACCCGTAACCGTCGTCGTCGGGAACCCTGAAATCGTCGATGACGATCACTGATCCGGTCCACGACTCAGTGATGATCTCGACTTCTTCACGCAGCGGAAGGTCCTCCTCCCAGTGTGCGTCGAGATAGAAAATGACCCGCGAGGACGGGAACCTGCCGGAGTCACGCAGTGTGCGCAGCGCATCCCGGGAATCAGCGTTCATGATTCGCACTTCGGGAATCCCGCGGAAACGCCTCATGGCGCTGCGGGCGAACCTGCGGCTCTTCTCGACGGTGTACACCGGAGTTCCGGACAGATGCCACATAAACTGGGTCGATGCTCCGCAATAGGTGCCGGATTCGAACACGGCTTGCGGCTGCAGTTGTCGCACCAGGGAACGGAACAGGCTCTGACGAAACCGCTGCCCGTTAAAGGCATCGGGACACCGTCCGTAGACCAAGGGCCGCACGGCAGAGATGGATCTTCCGACCGAGCGCTGAAGGAAATCCGGCAGGATGTCGAATACACGATCATTGACCAGTCGACCAGCCGGCCCTAGAACAGTCATGCCGCTGCCACCCTTCACGGATCGAATCGCTCGAAGTGCCTGACCATTACCGGCCGGGTTCAAGTCCTTCCGAGCATATGCAGCAAGCCGTCAGAGAAACGCGCCGCCATGCCGTCGATCGTGTAATCGGCTGCCTCTTCGCGGCACGCTTCGCGGAGAGATTCCAGACGCGGGCGATCGGCAAGCAGGTCCCGCAGTGCGGCCGAGCAGGCCGCCGGATCGTCCGGCGTGACAACGGCGTTGTGCCCGTCCTTCAGATATTCGAACTCGGGAGCGTGCCATGGCCAGTCGGTGGTCACGACGGGAGTTCGGAGCGCGAACGAGTCCACCGCGCACAGTCCCACCCGTCCGGGCATCAGCATGACGTCCGAGACCGCGCCGAGCAGTGCCACGTCCCTCGCGGTGCGGTGGCCGAGCGTCACGACCGGGCTGTCGGTGACGGTGGCGGCGGCTTCCACCAGGTCCCGGTCGGCGCCGTCTCCGGCCACCAACAGCCGGAAACCCGGCCGGGTGGTCGCCAGGCGCCGGGCGCATTCCAGCAGGAAGCCGATCCGCTTCGGGGCGTCGAGCCCGCCCACGAAGAGCGCGGTGCGGCCAGGGACGAGTCGGTGACGCTTGCGCAGCTCGTCGGCCTCGGCGTGTTCCCTGGTTCCGGGGATGTCCGCACGCTCGCGCGTGAGAGCCAGCTCCGTGGTGTCCACGCAATTGCGCAGGACCGTGACCCGATCACCGGGGAATCCATGGGACGCGACGTGTGCGGCTCCCCCCTCGGTGTAGGCGAAGAACCAGTCGGCCCGGCGGGTGACCGCGTCCTTGGCCGCCGCTTGGAGCCGACTCGTCTTCTCGGTGTAGGTACGGCCATGCCCCCAGAAGGCGATCCTGGGCGCGCCGGGCCCCATGACCGGCCGCATCCGTTGCCGCAGCAGAAGCCAGTAGGCCTCGATGTTGTGCAGCGCCTGTTCCAGCACAACGGCGTCCGCGGCGGCCGCCCGGTGCCACACCTGATGCCAGAAGAGGGACCGCCCGCCCGGTGCCGTCAGTCGCCGGGTGGGCACCTCCACCGCGCCGGCGCAGCAAGCGGCGTCCCGTCGGGCGGCGAGACTGGGTGGCGGTGGTCCGTGAAGTACTTCCAGGGTGCAGTCGGCGGCGTCCAGACGTTCTCGTACGCGGTCGAAGAAGGCCACCCGGTAGTGGGGAACATACGGCTGTACGACGGTGATCCGGCGTCGTTGTGTCGGTTTCCTCAGCATGTCGTCTCAAGGGCTGCGGCATAGACGGACTCCATGCGTGCGGTCCAGATGCTTTCCGTGTAACGAGTCGTGAAGACGTTCCGGCAGTGGGCACGAAGCTCGGGGAAACGTTCACGGGCCTGCCGCAGGACACACCGCAAGGGCTCGTCCGAGTCGATGGTCATGCCGGTGCCCTGTTCGTGGACGAGTTGACCGACCGTGGAACCGGTGAGCGCGAGAACCGGGAGCCCGGCGGCCAGTGCCTCGATGTACACCAGGGGCTCCGCGCCTTCCAGGCAGCGGCCGGGAAAGAGCAGTCCCCGGTGGAAGGGAAGGCGACGGTGCAGGTCGTCGTGGGACAGGCTGCCCAGGAAGCGCACGGTGGAGGGAGCGATCCGACGGCACTCCCGGAGCAGTGGGCCGTCGCCGATGATGTCCAGGGGTTCGTCGGCGGGCCAGCGGCGCAGCAGTTCCGCCAGACCCTTTTCCTCGCTGATCCTTCCCACGTACACCCAGCGCGAGTCGGTCTCCTGCAGCGCACCGGTGTTGTGCCCTGCGGCGGGCGCGGGTGGCTCCGTGGCGAAATTGGGCACCAGGGCGAGCCGCTGATGAGGAACGCCGGCCCTTCGGTACATCTGCCGGCTGGTGTCGGACAACACCACGAGCCTGTCCGCACGATGAAGGAGCGGGTCCTCCGCGGTCTTCCCGCGGCCTGCCCACGCCAGGGGCGCGGTGGCGGCCCGGGAGCCTCGGTAACATCCGTACCGCAGCGCGGCCCAGCGGTCGCCGTCGACACAACGGGTGCAGGTGGCTCCTCGGCGGTAGAGCGTCGCCGAAGCACACAGGGGCCGGTAGTTGTGCAGGGTCCCGACCACCGCACCGTCCCAGTGGCGCAGCCAGTTGCGCCCGTAGTTGGGAAACAGGTTGTGCACGTGGACGACGTCGGGGCGCAGTCGTCGGAGCGGGGCGAGTGGGGACCGGCCATGGCCCGTGGCGACCGTCATGGCGGCCCGCAGCGGGTACAGCGCCGCGCGGCTGAGGTCGTCGGTGTGCACAGCCACAAGGTGCGTCTCATGCCCCGCGCGCCGGAGGGCCTCCATCTGGGCCACTACGGCGCGGTTCTCGCCGCTCGGGCTGCCCGATCCGTAGAAACTGTGCACAAGCGCGATCCGGTACGTCACAACGGCGCCTCTCGAAGTCGTGGGGGCGGTCCCTTCCGGGGCACTCGCGGGAGCCTGTTCTCATCGGCCTGTCGACAGGAGGGACCCGCGTGTCGGAAACGGCGCCTGAGCCGTCGTCATGGCCGCACCCTAGGAACGGCGCGGGGAACATTCCGGCGTGGTCCGGACGCGTCGGCCCGAATTCAGGCGATCGGCCGCCGTTTCTTCCTCACCGCTCTACGTTCGTGCCCGCCGGAGCGCCTGGCGTGTCACCCCATGGACGAAACGGGCGTTGCCGAACAGATATCGCCGCCACAGGCGCCGCGGCTCGCACCCGAGACGGAAGAGCCACTCCAGGCCGCTCCGCTGCATCCACGGCGGCGCCTGCGGCTTGGTGCCGGCGATGAAGTCGAAGGCCGCGCCCACTGCGACCGCCACGACCGGCAGTTCGGCGCACAGTTCGGCGGCCCAGCGATCCTGCTTGGGAGTGCCCAGTCCGACCCAGACGATGTCCGCCTCGGCCGAGCGGATGTCCTCCTGCTGCTCCCGGACCTCTTGAGCGGTCAGGGACCGGAACGGCGGGGAGCAGGCACCGGCGATCACGGCGGTCGGGAAGCGCCGCCGCAGTTCGCGCTGGAGCGCGCCCAGCACGTGGGGGGTGGAACCCAGCAGGTAGTGGCGAAGCCCGGCACCTCGCCCCTGGGAGAAGACGTCCAGCAGAAGGTCGGGACCGTAGACGCGGGTGGCCGGCAGGAGCGTGCCGCGGTGGAGGAGCCGGTTGGCCCAGACGACCGGCTGTCCGTCCGGGAGGTTGAGGGACGCCGAGCGGAGGATCCGGTGAAGCTCCTGGTCCCGGTCGGCGAGTGCGAGCGTGTAGGCGTTGCACAGGTGCACGTCACTACGGGGAACCGCATGGGCGACCCGGTGTGCGTCGGCCCGGCCCTGCGGGTCGGCGCGGCGGGCCGCGCGGATCTGCTGGGCAAGATGCGCCACGTGCCGGGCGGCGCTCTCGCGGGTGTGCGCGGTGATGGGCACACCCATGCAGCGGACGACGGGGGTCGGGTGGGGGGTCGGCCCGTGGTCCGTGCTCGCTGGAGCGGTCATGGGCGAGCCGAGGTGGTCAGCGGTGAGAGGCCGGGCCGGCCGGCACGTTCGGTCAGGTCCCGGGAGGCCAGCCGGCGACGGAAGTCGGCGATGGTGTCGCTCAGCCCGCGTTCCACGGGAGTCGTGGGTTCCCAGTCCAGCAGTTCACGGGCCCTGGTGATGTCCGGGCGCCGTCGTTCCGGGTCGTCCTGGGGCCGCGGGATCAGCGTGATCTCGAAGGTGCTCCTGGTCAGCTTGCTGATCCACTGGGCCAGTTCGAGCATGGAGACCTCATGGGGGTTGCCGAGGTTGACCGGACCGCCGTGCTCACTCGCCATCATGCGCAGCAACCCGTCGACCGTGTCGTCGACGTAGCACAGTGACCTGGTCTGGGTGCCGTCGCCGGTGACCGTGATCGGCTCCCCGCGCAGCGCCTGGCAGATGAACGTGGGGATGGCCCGCCCGTCGTCCGCCCGCATGCGCGGGCCGAACGTGTTGAAGATCCGCACGATCTTGGCATCCACACCCTGGCATCCGCGGTAGGCCGTCGTCAGTGCCTCACCGAAGCGTTTCGCCTCGTCGTACACGGAGCGGGGGCCGACGGGGTTGACGTGGCCCCAGTAGCTCTCCGGCTGAGGGTGGACCAGCGGGTCGCCGTACGACTCGGATGTGGAGGTCAGCAGGAAGCGGGCACCCTTCGCGGCGGCCAGGTCGAGGGCGTGCCAGGTACCGGCCGATCCCACCCGGAGCGTCTCCAGGGGCAGGCGCAGGTAGTCGGCGGGCGAGGCGGGCGAGGCCAGGTGGAACACGGCGTCGACCGGGCCCGGCACGTCCAGGCCCTGGGTGATGTCGCAGTGGATCAGCTGGAAGTGCCGGTCGCCCCCGAGATGCTCGACGTTGTCAGGACTGGACGTCAGGAAGCTGTCCACGCAGACCACTTCGTGGCCCTCGTGGAGCAGCCGTTCGCACAGGTGAGAACCGATGAATCCGGCCCCACCCGTCACTACCGCACGCATGCAGGTCCTCTCGGCCGCCCCGCCCGGCCTGGACGGGGGCAAGTTGTTGTGTCATTGCCAGAGCTGGGATGAGTGTCGTGTTTCTATCTATTACTCAGTTATGAGCCAGTTGAGCCATAGATCTGTGCATATGCCTCTTCATGGAGGATGTTTCACTCGTTCTGCCGCAGAAGGGATAAGAGATGGTCGTATCCGCTACAGAGACGGCTCTTCGTCAGCCGGCCGCGAGCCGGCGATCGACACGGGGAGGCCGGGCGGCCAAGCGCACCATCGACCTGCTGGGGGCCACCGCCCTGCTCCTGCTGCTGGCGCCGATCCTTCTGGTGGCCGCCCTCGCCGTGAAGGTCGACTCACGGGGCCCCATGCTGTTCCGGCAGCGGCGAACGGGCTGGCAGGGCAAGGAGTTTCACGTCCTCAAGCTGCGGACCATGCAAGTCGGGTCCGAGAAGATGCGAAAGGCCATGGCAGCTCGAAACGACTCGGACGGGCACCTGTTCAAGATCCGTGACGATCCCCGTGTGACCGCGGTCGGACGCTGGTTGCGCCGCTATTCCCTGGACGAGCTGCCACAGCTGGTCAATGTGCTGAAGGGGCAGATGTCCCTGGTCGGCCCCCGGCCGCTGCCGGTCGAGGACTCGGCGTTCACCGGGGAGGCCCGGCGCCGCCTCCAGGTCCGGCCGGGACTCACCGGTTTGTGGCAGGTGAGCGGGCGGTCCGACCTGGCCTGGGCGGACGCCCTGCGCCTGGATCTCGAATACGTCGACACCTGGTCGCTCAAACTGGACCTGGCGATCCTCTTCCGGACCCTGCCCGCCGTGCTGCGCAGTAGCGGCGCCTACTGAGGGAAGCCGATGACAATGCTGCGCCTGCCGAAGACCGTCGCGGCCCGTGCCGTCGGCAGCCTGCTGCGCGACCCCCGCGTCCTGTTGTCGGTGTGCGCCTTCGCCGGCCTCCTCCTGGCAGGCGTCGGCTGGATCGCAGTCACCGCCGTGCTGGCGCGCAGCGAACTGCTGGCCGCGCAGCGGGATCTCGAGACGGTGCGGGGGCAGGTGAACGCGCAGCCCGCGGCAGGTCCGGCCGCCCAACTGCGGTCTGCCGACACCGCTGTACGCAGCGCCGCGGGACATGCGGCCCGGGCGCACCGGCTCACCACCGGGCCGGCCTGGTATCCCGCCTCGCACCTCCCTCTTCTGGGAGAGCCGCTGCGCACCGTGCGCGGTCTCGCCGAAGCCTCCGACCAGCTCACCCATGAGGTCCTGTCCCCACTGACACGCACCGCCGCCGAACTGGCGGCCACGGCCGGAAACGGCGGTGGACACCTCGACCTGGCGGCCCTGCGCCGTGCGGCTCCCCTGCTCGAGCGGGCCGCGCACAGCGCCTCGGGCGTGCAGGCGGAGGTGACCGGGTTGCCGGGTGGCACGTGGCTTCCGGCCGCCGACCGCGCCCGCACCCGGCTCGCCGGACAGCTCGCGCGGATCAGCAGTGTCACGGACGACGCCGCCATGGCGGCCCGTGTGATGCCGCCGATGCTCGGAGCGGACGGGCCGAGGCGGTACCTGGCGGTGTTCGAGAACACCGCGGAGGCACGCGGTACCGGCGGGCTTCCAGGCGCCTTCGCAGTGGTCACCGCGGAGCGGGGCCGACTGCGCTTCGAGGACTTCGGCAACGACAGCGAACTGCCCGCCATCCGTGCGGCGGTCGACCTGCCCGCCGAGTACACCGCCCTGTACGGGCCGAGTGCCCCGACGAGCACCTGGGTCAACAGCAACATCAGCCCGCACTTCCCGTATGCCGCGCGCATCTGGGCCGCGGCCTGGAGCGCGCACAGCGGCCACAGGGTGGACGGCGCCTTCTCACTCGATCCCGGCGCGCTGTCCGGGATGCTCGCCGCGGCCGGTTCCGTCTCGCTGGCCGACGGAACCGTCGTCACCGCGGCCAACATCGTGGATCTCACCGAGCGCACAAGCTACGCGGCCTACCAGAACGTCCCGAAGCGCAAGGCGTTCTTCCTCGACGTGGCGCGTGCGGTCGCGGACCGCCTGCTGCACGCCTCGGACGATCCGGCACGCCGCCCGGCGCTGTTCGCCGCGCTGCAACAGCAGCTCAAGGACGGGCGGATCAAGGTGTGGAGCGCCGACCCCGGTGAGCAGCGTGAACTTCAGCAACGACCGCTCGGTGGTGCCCTGCCGGAAGGACCCGCGCCGTTGGCCGGGCTGGTGGTGACCAACGCGGCGGGCACCAAACTGGACTACTACCTCGACCGCCAACTGGTCTGGGCCCCGGGCCGGTGCACCCGGAACGGCCGCGAAGTCACCGTGAGCGTACGGCTGTCCAACCAGGCACCCGTCTCGGGGCTCCCGACCTATGTCACCCAGCGGTTGGACAAACCGGCCTATCGCACCCGGCCCGGCGACAACCGGCTACTGGTCTCGTACTACGCCAGCGAGCAGGCGAAGCTGGTCGATGCCACCCTGGACGGCCGGCCCGCGCTGCTGGGACAGGCCGTCGAGCGCGGCCATCCGGTCTACACCCTCGATCTGGAAATGCCCGCGCGCTCCAGCCGCACGTTGGTGCTGCACCTGTTGGAGCGGCCCACCGACCGCGCACCGGCCGTGCTGCGTCAGCCGCTGGTCCGGCCGCTGCAGGCCACGGTGCTGCCGTACGGTCCGTGCGGTTACTGACGTTCGTCATGACCACGGCCGGGTCCGCGGTGTGTCCCCTTTTCCGGTCCGCGGGTGTCGACGTCGTCCGCCGAAGCAGCGGGCAAGGGCCGTGTCCGCATGCACCACTCGCAGCCGCCGCCCGTCTCAAGTGGCGCCTCGCACCGCTGAAGGGGCGAACAGGCTGCGGCGTGGGGGCCGACGCCGGTGCTGTGGGCTGCCGTGGTCGCGGGCCAGTTCCGCCATCGCGCGGCGCAGGGCGAACTCCAGGCGCGCGGGCCGGTTGAGGGTGCCGCTGCCGTCGGGCGGGGTGAGCCACCGCAGGCTGCCCCAGCGGCAGTGGGGCGCGGGGGCGGCGATCCAGCCTCCCGACGTGACGTAGCGGGTGCCGGGGCCGACCCAGCCGGCTGCGGGATCGGGCGGCAGGAAGAACCCGACGCGGCGGCCTCTGCCGTCCAGCAGTATGGGGCCGGGCACGCCTGGAAGGTCGTCCAGGAGGCCGACAGCGCGCAGACCGAGGCGTTCGGGGACGATCAGCACGTCCCACAAGCGCCCGGCGGCCAGGAGATGCACGGCCGTGCTGCCGCGCCGCCAGTCGTGCCGGCAGGCCCACGGGTCCTCCGCCGCGGCGGCCAGCCAGGCCAGCGCCTTCGTCCACCGTGCCGAAACCATCGCGTACCTCCAGGTGATGCGGAGTGGGCGGTCCGGCCGACCGCCCACGGGCAGGGCGTGCCTGCGTGGATGAACGTTCGGGCCCAGTGCAGCGGGACGGGCGGCTGCGTGGCCATACGGCGGAGGTGAATTCGCCGGATGGAGGGAGCGCTCGGCGCATCGCGGAAGGCGGGTATGCGCAACCGCGCCCCCCGTTCGGTCAGCCCGTCCAGAAGTCCCACCAGCGCGTCAGGATCAGCATCCCGACGACGCCGACGTGCAGCAGCGGCAGTCCGTGGGTGAACTCGTCGAAGAACGTCCTCAGCCAGCCCGGTGCGGGCAGGAAGCGGTTCCGTACGGTGAAGGAGGTCAGGTACCAGAAGATGAAGATCGTGGCGACCCACGCCAGACAGCACCACAGGCACAGCGCGCTGATCCGGTACAGCGACTCGAACTGCAGCCACGTCACGAATCCGATGCCGAACAGAGCACCCGCCTCGAAGGTCAGCCAGTACCACCCGGGAAACCTCGCGCCGGCCAGCAGGCTCATGCCGACGCAGATCACGATGGCGTAGGAGACCAGGCCGAGCATCGGATTGGGGAAGCCGAAGGCCGAGGCCTGGTCGCTCTTCATGATGTTGCCGCAGGAGACCACCGGGTTCAGGCTGCAGCCCGGCGTGAAGTCCGGGTCCTCCAGCAATTTGAACTTGTCGATCGTGATGACCCATGAAGCGAGCAGTCCGGCCGCCCCCATGACCACCAGCAGCAGGGCGAACCCCCGGCCGCCGCCCGCGGTCCTGGCCATCAGCCGCGCAGGCTGCGGGCCGGCAGCAGGACGTGCGCCGCGGCGTGGAGTGTCTCCTCGGCGCCCACGAAGGCGGCCAGGGCGTCGGGATGGACGGGCTTGCCGGGCTCGGCCGCGGGCCAGGGCCGGGTGGTGAACACGAGGCAGGCGTGTCCGCGCCGGCGGACGGCGGTGAGCCACTCCGGCGGCGGCACGCACCGGCCGTTGAGGTGGGGCATGGTGACAACCGCGTGACCGGCCTCGACGAGCAGGCTGATGGGCAGGCTCGGGCGGGCGGCAGCGTCGACGAGTCCGTCGCCGGGGCGCAGTCCGGTGCTGAGCAGCAGCCGTTCGACGGCGGCGGACGAGGCCTCCGGGCCGCCGGCGCCGTCCCCCAGGGAGTAGGCGAGGAGGTAGGGCATTTCGCCGTCGGGGGCCGCACCGCTCCAGGCCAGCACGACGAGGGTACCCAGATCGGCGGCGCGGAGAGGGCGCGTTTCGCTTGAGGTTGAGGTCACCGCGGAACCTTATCGACGCGCCGGAACGAAGCCGGCCGGGTTCTCACCCGTACAGGCCAGTGCCCGAAGGGTCTCCACACGAACGAGGGATCACGGGCGGCGGACGTCCCCCCGTTTCCGTTCCGGGCGCGCGTCGGCCGCCCTCCCGGCGGGGAGGGCGGCCGACGGAAAAGGACCGCGCCGAAGTCAGTCGTTGGCGCAGATGCCGGCGAACGACGGGTTCAGCAGGCCGACGACGTCGATCGTGTTGCCGCAGACGTTGGCCGGGAGATGGACCGGAACCTGGGCGGCGTTGCCCGACAGGACGCCCGGCGAGCTGGTGGCGGCGGCCTGGGCGCCGGTGTCGGCGGCGGCGACGCCGGCGGTGCCCGCCACGGCCGCAGCGGCGATGGTGGTCAGGGCCAGGCCCTTCGCGATACGCAACATGGAGTAGATGCTCCTTGGTATTGACACAACACCGGGCGGGCCGCCCGGCATTGTGTCAACGCAGGGCGCGCCCGGGGGTTGTGCCGCCATTGGGGTGATGCTCGTACCCGGCGGTCACGCCCGTACGAGAGTCCGGGCACCGGCCGCACGCCGCCCACGGACGGCCCGGAACGCCGGGCCCCGGGGGCGGGTGCGGGGTGCTGGAGCGGCGTGCTACCTACGAGCCGCGACCCGGCCGCGTCGGTACAGGATCGCTCCGCCGAGGAGCAGCGCGGCACCGGCGGCCGAGGCCGCGATCATGTCCTCGCTGCCGGTGTGGGCCAGAGTGGGCGCACGCTCGACGAGAGGGGCGTCGTCCATCACCGGCGTGGTGAACTCGGTCTCGTTCTCGGGCGCGGCCTCGGGACGCGGTGCGCTCGGCGACCCGACCGAGGAATCGGTGCGCGGCACGACGACCTCAGTGGCCGGCGTGTCGTCGCTGCCGGCCGGGACCGCGGGGGTGACCGTGTCGGGCGCCTCGGGGACGACCGCGTCAGGCACCTCGGGGACGACCGGGGCCTCCGGGACGACCTCGTTCGCGGGGACGTCCACGGTGCTGGAAGCCCCGTCGGCGCTGCCGCAGCCCGTGCCGGACGTCGGGTTGAGAGCACCGACGACGTCGACGGTGTTCCCGCACGTGTTCACCGGGGCGCTCACCGGCAGCTGGACGCTGTTGCCCGAGAGGATGCCGGGCGAGTTCGAGGCGTCCGCGAAGGCGGCGGCCTGCGCCGTGTCCGACCCGGCGCTGTCCGAGTCGTCGTTGAGGCACAGGTTGCCGAACGCCGGGTTGAGGAGGCCGACCACGTCGACGGAGTTCCCGCACAGATTCACGGGACTGTGCACCGGCACCTGGACGTTGTTGCCCGAGAGGACACCGGGTGAGTTCTCGGTGGTCCCCATCGCGTCCGCGTCGGCGAAGGCGGCGGCGGTGTACAGGGACAGGAGGCTCGTCGCGGCGGCGGCCACGATCGTGCCCCTGCTCAGGGTCTGTCGCACTTTTTGTTTTTCTTCCTGCTTGGAGAAGTGGAAAGCCGGCCTTGGCGCCTTACGGGCTTCCCAAGGCCGGCCGTGGCAGCCAGGCCGGCTGGTGCGGCGGCGTCAGTCGTTGACGCAGCTGGTGCCGAGCGCCGGGTTGAGCAGGGCGACGACGTCGAGGGAGTTGCCGCACAGGCTGGCAGGCAGATGCACGGGAACCTGGACCACGTTGCCGGAGAGGAGGCCCGGGGAACTCCCCGCGACTCCGCTGGCATCCGTGTCGGCGAAGGCCGGGGCGGCCAGGCCCATGGCCATGACCACGCCCGCCACGACAGCAGCGCTCTTCTTCATGAACTTTCCTTCCCATTTACTGCGGTCATGCTTGCCGGCCTGAACCGAGCGAGCACGGCATGAACGGCTCGCGTCATGACCTGCAGGCTGTAAACGAGGGATAGACGGCGGAAGCAACTGCGGAACACCACCTTCGCCGGAATTCACCCGAACGCCCCGCCCGCAACCGGCACCGGCACCGCACTCGGGCGAAATTCACGGTTTCGGCGACTCGCAACAACGACGGTCGGCGGACGGACGTTGTCACGGAAAGGCTCGGGCAGCCCACGCGGGGAAGGAACGGGGGCGGCCCGAGCGGTCACCAGGGGGTGAGATCAACCCCCTCGCATCAACCGGGCGTGACGGAATTGGTTTCGGGGCTTCACCCAGGTGGGCCATCGGAGTGAACAGGAGCAACCATGCGCGGGGGCCGCAGTTGAACCAGGTCGCTCCGGTGGACGGGGTTTCTCCAGAAGGGACCAGCAAGTGATCAACAAGGTTATGGCTGCCGCCGCAGTCGCCGTTTCCGTCGTCGGGGTCTCGGCTGCCACCGCGCCGGCCGCACTGGCGATCGGCAACGACGGCGACGTGACGTCCACCAGTGGCAGCGGTGCCATCCAGGAATACGGCAACTCGGCCACCTACGGCGACATGAGCCCGCAGATGGCCCTCGTCCAGGGCTCGTTCAACAAGCCTTGTATCGGCCTTCCCGCAAAGGCGAGCGCCGCCTCCCTCGTGGGCCTGGTGCCGGTCGGAGTCCAGGACATCCCGGTCCTGTCGGCGCCGCAGAACCAGCAGTGTGCCGAGAACTCCACCATGCTCAAGGGCGACGAGCCGCTCTCGAACATTCTGAGCGACGTCCCGGTCCTGTCCGGAAACGGCACCGGCAACGGCTGAGCCGCGCGCGAATTCGGTCTCGCGGAAATCGGCTTTTTCAAAGGGATTCAATATGAAGAAGCTGTCGGCAACCGCGGCTGTCGCCCCTTCCGTCGCCGGTGCATCGGTCATGGCAACAGCTGAAGCCACCGCTCGGCGCGGCGGGTCACCGGTTCCCCGGTGGCCCGCCGTTCGCGTGTCATCCGGTCACTTGCGGTACAGCGCCTCGGTCTCGGAAAGGCCAACGGGTCCGGCTGGACCCGCACGGCTGCGTCAGTACCGGATGTCCCTCGCCCGGCCGATCGTCTCGGCGAGCTGCTGTACGTCCTTGTCCTCGGTGGTCCGCGCCAGTTCGTCGGCGCGGTCCTCGAGTTCGGTGAGTCCCAGCTCACCGGGCAGGGAACGCCGGCGGTCGTCTCCCGAACGGAGGGCGTCGGCGAAGTAGGCGGCCACGGCGGTGACCTGGAGGCGGGGGTTCGCGTCCCAGAGGGAGTTCTCCAGGGAGCCGGACTCCAGCCGGCCGGACTCCTCGTGCGGAGCCCGGGTGTCGGGGTCGAGCCAGCGGACGGTGGCCGTGGCGAGGTGGCCGTCGGCACCCGGCTTGGTGCGTACGGCGTACAGGGCGGTGACCGTGTGGCCGGGGCCGACCTCGCCGCCGTCGACGCGGTCGTCGCGGAAGTCCTCGTCTGCGACCTGGCGGTTGTCGTAGCCGACGAGGCGGAACTCGGCGACGGTCGCGGGGTCGAAGGCGACCTGGGCCTTGGCGTCGCGGGCCGTGAGGTCGATGTTCTGCGGGAGCCGCTCGCAGAACACCTCGACGGCGTCGTCCTCGCCGGACACGTACACCGTGTGGCCGTCGCCCCTGTCGGCGAGACGTTCCATGAGGGCGTCGCCGTAGTCGCTGCCGACGCCGACGCCGAAGAGAGTGATGCCGTGTTCGCGGCGGGCGCCCTCGATGCGTTCGAGGATCGTGTCCGCGTCGGTGTCGCCGGTGTTGGCGAGCGCGTCGGAGACGAGGACGACCCGGTTGGTGGCACCCTCGCGCAGGCCCTCGACGGCCGTGGCGTAGCCGGTCTCGACGCCGGCGCCGAGGTTGGTGGAGTACGTCGGCTCCAGGCTGTCGATCGCGTCGTGGACGCGGCCCCGGTGGTCGCCCAGCCGGGTCATCGGCAGGACGGTCTCGGCCTCGTCGCTGAAGGTGACGATGGCGACCGAGTCGTCGTCGCGCAGCCGGTCCGTCATCGTGCTGAGGGATTTCCGGGCGAGGTCGAGGCGGCCCGGTTCGTCCATCGAGCCGGAGATGTCGATGACGAAGGTGAGGGCGGCGGGCGGGCGTTCGCCGGTCCCTTCGGCACCCCGCGTGGCGAGGCCGACCCGGACGACGGACCAGTCCTCCTCGTCGGTGCGGGCTCCGTCGACGGTGACCGTGAAGCCGTTGCCGTCGGGACGTTCGTAGTCCTGGCGGAAGCTGTTGACGAACTCCTCCGGGCGGATGGTGGAGGGGTCCGGCCGCTGTCCGTCGGCGAGGGTGCGGCGCGCGTAGCCGTAGGAGGCGGTGTCGACGTCGAGGGCGAAGGTGGAGAGGTAGTCGGGCGAGGGTGCGGTCTCGCGGGCCGCGCCGTCCTGGTGCTGTTCGCCGTCCTGTACCTCGCCGCTGCCCTGGCTCTGGGCCGGGGCTGGGGCGGGGAGGCGTTCGCTGTGGTTCGGGCGGTCCGCGCTGTTGCTGCCGGAGCCTCCCGCCCCGCAGCCGGCGAGCAGACCGGCCGCGGCGACGAGGGCGAGCAGTGTGGCGCGTGGGCGCGATACGCGCGGTCGTTGTGTGCGGTGGGTCTCCATCTGGCGTGCCCCCTGTGTCCGTTGACGCCGGCGTGTGTGACTGTGACGGCGCAGGGGGCCGGATCGTGCGCTGCGGAGCGTTGCGGAAGGGTCTCGAAGTGGGCACGAAGGACGCCCGCCGAGACCGGTGGGTGATCTTCCGTTGACCTACGACACCACGTCCTTGCGGGCGAAACCCCTGAAGGCCAGCGCGAACAGCACCAGCGCGTACGTTGTGGAGACCGCGGTGCCCTGGATCATGCCGGACCACTCGACGTGCGGCTGTACGGCGTCGGCCCAGGCGAACTGCCAGTGCGCGGGCAGGAAGTCGCGCCAGTCGCCCAGCGCGGTGACCGCGTCGAGGACGTTGCCGACGATGGTCAGCCCGACCGCGCCGCCCACCGCGCCCAGGGGGGCGTCGGTCTTGGTCGACAGCCAGAACGCGAGGCCGGCGGTGACCAGCTGGGACACGAAGATGTACGCCACGACGACCAGGAGCCGCTGGGCCGCAGTGCCCGCCGCGAGCGACCCTCCGGTGGGGAGCTCCAGGGGTCCCCAGCCGTAGGCGGCCGTGCCGACGGCCAGCGCCATGACCGGCAGCAGCACCATCGCGGCCAGGCTGAGCCCGAGCCCCACGACGAGCTTGGACCACAGCAGCCGGGCGCGCGGCACGGGCGCGGCGAGGAGGTAGCGCAGGGACGACCAGCTGGCCTCCGAGGCGACGGTGTCCCCGCAGAACAGGGCCACCGGGATCACCAGGAGGAAGCCGGCGGAGACGAACAGGTTCACCGCGGCGAAGTTGGCGCCGGACGCGGTGGCCGTGTCCATCAGGGTCACCGCGTTGTTGCGACCACCGGGCTCGCCGCCGATGGCGAAGGCGATGAGCAGGACGAACGGCAGGACGGCGAGGACACCGCCCATGATCATCGTGCGCCTGCGCTTGAGCTGGCGGACCAGCTCGACGCGCAGGGGCAGCGTGCGGCCCGCCCGGTAGCCCGAGGCGACCTCGGTGAGCGTGCTCATGCGGCACCTCCGATCATGGTGAGGAAGGCGTCCTCCAGGCGGCGGTGCGGGCCGACCGACTCGACGGGCACTTCCAGTCGTACGAGTTCGGCGACCAGGCGCCGGGCGGTGCCGTCCGGGTCGAGCCGTACGAGCAGGCCCTCGTCGGTGCGGACCGCCGAGGCGACGCCGGGCAGCGCGGCCACCTTCTCGACGACCGGCTCCTCCACGGGCGTGGCGGTGCCGACGAGCAGGGTGTCGCCGGAGCCGACGATCTCGCCGACCGGGCCCGTCTGCACGAGGCGGCCCCGGTCCATCACCACGAGGTGGGTGCAGGACTGTTCGACCTCCGCCAGCAGATGGCTGGAGACGATCACCGTCCGTCCGGCGGCCGCGTACCGGATCATCACCTCGCGCATCTCGCGGATCTGCGGCGGGTCGAGGCCGTTGGTCGGCTCGTCGAGGATGAGCAGGTCCGGCAGGCCGAGCATGGCCTGGGCGATGGCGAGGCGCTGGCGCATGCCCTGGGAGTACGTGCGCACCGCGCGGGCGAGTGCGTCGCCGAGGCCGGCGATCTCCAGGGCCTCGTCCAGGTGTGCGTCCTCGGGCGGGCGGCCGGTCGCCTGCCAGTACAGCTCCAGGTTCTCCCGGCCGGAGAGGTGCGGCAGGAAGCCCGCGCCCTCGACGAAGGCGCCGACCCGGGAGAGGACGGGCGCGCCCGGGCGGATGGCGTGGCCGAAGACGCGGACCTCGCCGCCGTCGGGCTTGATCAGGCCCATCAGCATGCGCAGGGTCGTCGTCTTGCCGGCGCCGTTCGGCCCGAGGAGGCCGAGGACCTGGCCCTTCTCCACGCGGAAGGACACGTCGCGGACGCTGTACCGGTCGCCGTTCGCGTACTTCTTGCTCAAGTCCGTGATCTGGAGCGGGACTTCGGCCAGCTCCGGATCGGGCGCGGGGGTGGTGGTGCGGCGGCGGGCCGTCAGAAGGAGCGCCAGGGCGATGGCCGCGCCCGCCAGGGGCAGCCACGAGACCCAGGAGGGCAGGGGGGCGGAGGCCGTCTTCACCCCGGGGGCGGTCGGCACTGTCAGGTCGCCCTTCAGGGACACGGTGTACGTCGCGGGGGCCGCCGGGGAGGCGTAGCCGAGGTCCGTGGAGGCGAGCACCAGGCGGAGCCGGTGCCCCTTGTCGATCTGGTGGTCGATCGCCGGAAGGGTGATCGTCACGTCCTTGCCGGCCTTGGCGCCCTCGACCCGGATCGGCGCGACCAGCTGGGAGGGCAGCTGCCGGGTACCGGCGCCGTCGACGTCGTACACCTTGGCGAACAGGACGGCGTCGTCGCTCGTGGACTTCACATGGACCGTGACGGTCGGGGATCCGGTGATCCGCAGACCGCTTGTCACCGGTGCCGATTCGAACGCCGCGTACTGGCCTCGGAAGTCGAGGGAGACCCCGACGCCGAACGCGGACAGCTGGGCGAGGCCGCTGGAGCCGCCGAAGCCGGGCAGGGCGGAGAGGGCGGGCGGGCCGGCTCCGGCGGGGTTGGCGAAGCTCTGTTCGCGCCCGGTCAGCGCGATCGTCTTCCGTGCGTTGTCCAGGCCGGTGTAGGTGTCTCCGCTCGCGCCCCTCAGCGGGATGGTCCCGTCGGTGGAGTCGACCCCTCCGGTGCGGGTGACACGGAAGGCCGGGCCCGTGTCGACGCCCTTGTCGCCCTTGAGGTAGCGGTCGAACCAGGCCGTCACACGTGCCTGTACGCGGCCGGCCTCCAGGTTGCCGCCGTCGTGTCCGCCCGCGATCCAGTCGACGTCCACGGGGGCGCCGTTCGCACGGATCGCCTTCGCGGCCGCGTCGGACTGGGAGAGGGTGAAGAGGGAGTCGGCCTGGCCCTGCACCAGCAGGGTGGGCACCTTGATGCGGTCGCCGACGGCGGACGGCGAACGGGCCTCCAGCACGGACCTGGCCTGCGCGTCCGGGGTGCCGGACTCGGCGACCCGCTCGTACATCCGGCACAGTCCGGGCTCGAACTTCTCGCAGCCGCCGCCCGTGTTGATGAAGATGCCGGCCCACAGCTTCTTGAAGACGCCGTCCGGGAACAGGGCGTCCGCGAGGTTCCAGTACGTGATCGCCGGGGCGATGGCGTCCACCCGGTCGTCGTGTCCCGCGGCCAGCAGCGAGACCGCGCCTCCGTACGAGGTGCCGGCCAGGCCCACGCGCGGGTCGCCGCTCTTGTCGAGCCGGACCTGGGGCTGCTTCGCCAACCAGTCGATCAGCTCGGAGACGTCGGCCACCTCGCCGTCGGGGTCGTTGAGGCCGACCTTCCCGGTCGACCTGCCGAAGCCGCGCGCCGACCAGGTCAGCACCGCGTACCCGTCCCGGGCCAGATCCTGTGCCTGCTGCCGTACGTCGTCCTTGCTGCCGCCGAAGCCGTGGGCCAGCAGGACGGCCGGGCGGCGGCCGGAGCCGGAGGTGAAGAAGGAGGTGTCGAGGCGGACCCCGTCCACGGCCATGATCCGGTCGGTGCGGTGCACCGGGGGCGCGTCGTCGTCGGCTACGGCCGTCCACGTACCGGCACCGGCGAGTACGACGACGGCAGCCACGGCAGAGACGATCCGTCGCGGCCGCCGTGGCCCCCGCAGACCGGGCAGTCGAAGATCCATGTTTCAACGGTACGGGGTCGACCTTTCGGCCGTTGCCGACCGGAGGCCGAACTCCGGGCCCTCCCTGGGGCGTACGGGCCGGTGTCGGCGTACAGCGGCCGCAGTACTCGGAGCCTGCTCTCAGGGCGCCCGCGCCGCGACACCAGCCGGCGGGTGCCGCGGCGTGGCGCAGGCAGAGGGCCCGGCAGAGGGTGGCGGCGCTGATGCCGCCCGTCCGGAAGTGGCATGCGCCAGGCGGGCGGGTGCCGGTGGCCGCCGCGGCGGGCGAGCGACGCGGCGACCGCGACGAGCAGGTAGTGGCAGGTCACGGAGACGCCCGTCACGCCGTACAGGGTGTCCCTCCGTGGACGCGAGGGCGTTGGCAGCGGTGGCGAGGGCGCCGACGCTGCCCGCCAGCGCGACACCGGCGCCGGTGAGGTCGACGAAGCAGAGCAGCGCGCGGGGGACGTCCCGCGAGCGTGGCGACCCGGGGGGAGCCGAAGCGGCCGAGTTCGGCGAAGCGGGTGCTGACCGGCTCGGGCCGGGCCTTGTCGCGGGCCGAGGCGAACCAAAACGTGCGGCAGTCGGGAATCCGGACGGGCTAAGGTCCCTGTCACAGTCGAAACACAGCAACGGGTGGGGACAGATGAAGCTGAGGTACACCGCTGCCTGGGTGGGGTTCACGGCGGCGGCTGTGGTCGTGACGACCGCGTGCGGCGCGGAGGGCGTGAAGCAGGCCGCCGACACGGTGGACAAGGCCGACACGATCATGGCGGCGCTCGCCCGGGCCACGGACCGGACCGAGGGTCTGGGCTCCGCCCAGGTCGAGTTGACCGCCGACATGGGGACGGGCGAGCCGGTCGCCATGGACGGCACGTACTCCTGGGGCGACGGCTACGCGTACGACGTCCAGATGGACACCAAGGCGGCTCAGATGGAGACGCTGACGGACGATCCGACGATCCGCTGCCTGCTCGTGGGCGGTGCCTACTACTACGACATCGACCCGCAGCCCTCCGGCCCGCTCGCGGGCAAGGAGTGGATGAAGGTCGACACGTCGGCGGTGTTCGGCGAGGAAGGCGCACAGGCCTTCAGCGGGAGCAGCGGGGCCAGCCCGGTGACGTCCCTGCGGAGCCTCAAGTACGCGGACGACGTCGAGGACCTCGGCAGGCAGACGGTGGACGGGCGGAGCGCCACCCACTACCGGGCGGTGCTCGGCAAGGACCAGCTGGGCAGGTTCAAGGAGGCGTACTCGGACGAGGACAACCTGCTCAACTCGATGACCGGCGGCAGCGACACCATCACCATGGACGTGTGGATCGGGGCCGACAACCTGCCGGTCCGTCTGAAGCAGGAGATGGGCGCCGTGACCGTCACCATGGACTTCGAGAAGTTCGGTGCCACGGCCGCGGTGCAGGCGCCGCCCGCCTCGCAGACGGCCGACGTCACCGAGATGCTGAAGGAGGCCTCCGCGCAGGGAGGCTGACCCCGGACACGGCGGTGCCCCGCCGCCCGGAACATCCGGCAGGACGGGGCACCGTACGGCCTCAGTGGTTGCGCGGGAAGCCGAGGTCGACGCCGGCCGGGGCCTCGGACGGGTCGGGCCAGCGGGTGGTGACGACCTTGCCGCGGGTGTAGAAGTGCGTGCCGTCGTTGCCGTAGATGTGGTGGTCGCCGAAGAGCGAGTCCTTCCAGCCGCCGAAGGAGTGGTAGCCGACGGGTACCGGGATCGGCACGTTCACGCCGACCATGCCGGCCTCGATCTCCAGCTGGAAGCGGCGGGCGGCGCCGCCGTCCCGGGTGAAGATCGCGGTGCCGTTGCCGAACGGCGAGCTGTTGATCAGCGCGACGCCGTCCTCGTAGGTGTCGACGCGCAGCACGCACAGCACCGGGCCGAAGATCTCGTCCTGGTAGGCCTTCGCCGACGTGGGCACCTTGTCCAGCAGCGAGATGCCGATCCAGTGGCCGTCCTCGAAGCCGGCCCCTTCGAAGGTGTACGCCGAACCGTCGAGGATCACCTCGGCGCCCTCGGCGGCGGCGCCGGTGACGTAGGACGCCACCTTGTCCCGGTGCACCTTGGTGATGAGCGGGCCCATCTCGGAGGTCGGGTCGTTGCCCGGGCCGATCTTGATCTTCTCGGCGCGCTCGCGGATCTTGTCCACCAGATCGTCACCGATCGCACCGACCGCCACCACGGCCGAGATGGCCATGCAGCGCTCGCCCGCCGAGCCGTAGGCGGCGGAGACGGCGGCGTCGGCGGCCGCGTCGAGGTCGGCGTCCGGCAGCACCAGCATGTGGTTCTTGGCACCGCCCAGGGCCTGGACGCGCTTGTGGTTCGCGGCGGCGGTGGTGTGGATGTAGCGGGCGATCGGGGTGGAGCCGACGAAGGAGACGGCCTTGACGTCCGGGTGCTCCAGCAGTCGGTCGACGGCCACCTTGTCGCCGTGCACGACGTTGAAGACACCGTCCGGCAGGCCCGCCTCGGCGAGCAGCTCGGCGATCTTCAGGGAGGCCGACGGGTCCTTCTCGCTCGGCTTCAGCACGAAGGTGTTGCCGCACGCGATGGCGATCGGGAACATCCACATCGGGACCATCGCCGGGAAGTTGAACGGCGTGATGCCGGCGACCACACCCAGCGGCTGCCGGATCGACGAGACGTCCACGCGGCTGGCGACCTGCGTCGACAGCTCGCCCTTCAGCTGCACGCTGATGCCGCACGCGAGGTCCACGATCTCCAGACCGCGGGCCACCTCGCCGAGCGCGTCGCTGTGCACCTTGCCGTGCTCGGCGGTGATCAGCTCGGCGATCTCGTCGCGGTGCGCGTCCAGCAGCGCACGGAACTTGAACAGGATCGAGGTGCGCTGGGCGAGCGAGGACTGGCCCCAGGTCGCGTAGGCGTCCTTTGCGGCGGCCACGGCCGCGTCCACCTCGCCGGCCGTCGCGAACGCGACCTTCGTGGTGACCGCGCCGGTCGCCGGGTCGGTGACCGGCCCGTACGTACCCGAGGCGCCTTCGACGGTCTTGCCGCCGATCCAGTGGTTGACGATCTTCGTCATGACCGAGTACTCCTTCACAGATGGCGGCGTCGGGTGGAGACGTGCCGTTCGTACAGCTCACGTGCCTTGACCGCCGACGGGCGGGTCGCGGTCTCGGCCACAGGTACATCCCACCAGGCCTGCGCGGGGGGCGCCCCCGACACTCTGTCTGCCGTTTCGGTCTCGACGTAGACACATGTGGGAGTGTCGGAGACACGTGCCTCGGCGAGCGCAGCCCGCAGGTCGCGTACGGTCTTCGCGCGCAGGACGCGCATGCCCAGGCTGGCCGCGTTCGCGGCGAGATCGACCGGGAGCGGCGCCCCCGTGTACGTACCGTCGTCGGACCGGTAGCGGTACGCGGTGCCGAACCGCTCGCCGCCCACCGACTCGGACAGGCCGCCGATGGACGCGTACCCGTGGTTCTGCACCAGCAGGATCTTGATCGCGACGCCCTCCTGGACGGCGGTCACGATCTCCGTGGGCATCATCAGGTACGTGCCGTCGCCGACCAGCGCCCACACGGGCCGGTCCGGGGCGGCCAGCTTCACGCCGATCGCGGCCGGGATCTCGTAGCCCATGCAGGAGTAGCCGTACTCCAGGTGGTACTGGTCCCGGGACCGCGCCCGCCACAGCTTGTGCAGGTCGGCGGGGAGCGAACCGGCCGCGTTGATGATCACGTCCGACTCGTCGACGATCGCGTCCAGCGCGCCGATCACCTGCGGCTGCGTCGGGCGTACGTCCGGCTCGTCGGCCTCGTAGCAGGCGTCGACGCGCTGGTCCCAGCGCTCCTTGTCCTCGGTGTACTCGGCGACGTACGGGCCGGCTACCCGGTAGGCGTGCATGCCCAGCGCCTCGGTCAGCTCCTGCAGGCCGCTGCGGGCGTCCGCGACGAGCGGCATCCCGGCGAGCTTGTGGCCGTCGTACGGGGCGATGTTGAGGTTGAGGAAGCGGACGCCGTCACCGGTGAACAGCGTGCCGGAGGCGGTGGTGAAGTCGGTGTACCGGGTGCCGACGCCGATCACCAGGTCGGCCTGGCGGGCCAGTTCGTCGGCCGTCGCAGTGCCGGTGTGGCCGACACCGCCTACGTCCTGGGGATGGTCGTGGCGCAGGGAGCCCTTGCCGGCCTGGGTGGAGGCGACCGGGATGCCGGTGGTGCCGGCGAACTCGGCGAGGGCCTCCTCGGCGCGGCTGTGGTGCACTCCCCCGCCCGCGATCACCAGCGGCCGGCGGGCCGCGCGGATCGCCCGTACGGCCTCGGCGAGTTCGGTCGGGTCGGCGCCCGGACGGCGGACGACCCAGGTGCGCTCGGCGAAGAACTCGTCCGGCCAGTCGTACGCCTCGGCCTGGACGTCCTGCGGGAGGGCCAGGGTCACGGCGCCGGTCTCGACGGGGTCGGTGAGCACCCGCATGGCCTGGAGGGCCGCCGGGAGCAGGGCCTCGGGGCGGGTGACGCGGTCGAAGTACCTCGACACCGGGCGCAGACAGTCGTTGACCGAAACGTCGCCCGCGTACGGGACTTCGAGCTGCTGCAGCACCGGGTCCGCCGGGCGGCTTGCGAACGTGTCGCCGGGCAGGAGCAGGACCGGGAGGTGGTTGACGGTCGCGAGGGCGGCGCCGGTGACCAGGTTCGTCGCGCCCGGGCCGATCGAGGTCGTCACCGCGTGCGTGGACAGGCGGTTCGACTGGCGGGCGTAGCCGACGGCCGCGTGCACCATGGACTGCTCGTTGCGGCCCTGGTGGTAGGGCATGTCGCCGGCGTACTCGATCAGTGCCTGGCCGAGCCCCGCCACGTTGCCGTGGCCGAAGATGCCCCAGGTCGCGCGGATCAGCCGCTGCCGTATGCCGTCCCGCTCCGTGTACTGGGCGGACAGGAAGCGGACGAGCGCCTGGGCGACGGTGAGCCTCGTCGTCGAGGCCGTCGAGGTCGTCGGAGTCATCGGTAACCCTCTGTAGTTTCGACGTGGGCCGGGTGGAAGCAGATCCGCCACTCCCGCGTCTCGCCGGGACCGGCCATGACGTTCAGGTAGTACATGGCGTGGCCGGGCTGGGCGATGGACGGGCCGTGCCATCCGTCGGGGACGAGGACGGCGTCGCCGGAGCGGACCTCGGCGAGGACGTCCGATCCGCCCTCGCGGGAGGGGAAGACGCGCTGATAGCCGAAACCGTTCGGGCCGTCGATCTCGAAGTAGTAGATCTCCTCCAGCTCCGCTTCCTCGCCCGGCCGGTGCTCATCGTGCTTGTGCGGCGGGTAGGAGGACCAGTTGCCGCCGGGTGTGACGACCTCGACCGCGATGAGCTTGTCGCAGTCGAAGGCGTCGGCGGAGGCGAAGTTGCGGACGTGGCGTGTGCAGGTGCCGCTGCCGCGCTGCTCGACCGGAACCTCCGACGCGGGGCCGTAGCGAGCGGGGAGTCGTCGCTCGCACCTCGCTCCTGCCAGGGCGAAGCGGCCTCCCGCGTCGGAGGCGATCTGTGCCCGGACGTCCCGGGGCAGGTAAGCGAAATCGGTGACTGACGCGAACACGCTTTTCCGGCCCAGGAGTTGGAACTGTTCGGCACCTGTCTGGACAGTACATCCGCCGTGCAGCGGGATGACGATCCACTCGCTGTCGCCGGTGCTGAAGGTGTGTGTGCCGCCCGGCGCGAGCTCGACGATCCTGAGGCTGCTGTGGGTCCAGCCGGCCCGCTCGGGGCCGATGTCGAGGGCGTACTGTGCGCCGGCGGTGGTCCCCTTCGGCACGTACAGCCCGTTGCCCGTCGTGGCGTGCGGCTCTGTGTTCGTCATGCGGCCCTCACAGCAGTCCTACGGCGGTGTCCACGGCCGCGGCCACCCCGCCGTCGGCCGGGTACAGCAGCGAGCGGCCCACCACCAGGCCCCGGACGGTGGGGAGCTGGAGCGCTCCGCGCCACTTCTCGTACGCACTGTCCTGGTCGTCCCCGACATCGCCGCCGAGCAGGACGGCGGGCAACGTGGAGGTCTCCATCACCTCGGCCATGTCGCCGGGGTTGTCGGTGACCGGGACCTTCAGCCAGGTGTACGCCGATGTGCCGCCGAGCCCGGAGGCGATGGCGATCGACTTGGTGACGGCCTCGGCGCTCAGGTCGTTGCGGAGCCCTCCCTCGTCCGTACGGTGGCTGATGAACGGCTCGACGAAGACGGGGAGCCGGCGGGCGGCCATGTCGTCGACGGCACGGGCGGTGGACTCCAGGGTGGTGAGGGAGCCCGGGTCGTCGTAGTCGATGCGCAGCAGCAGCTTGCCGGCGTCGAAGCCGAGGCGCTGGAGGTCCTCGGGACGGTGGCCGGTGAAACGGTCGTCGAGTTCGAAGCAGGCGCCCTGCAGGCCGCCGCGGTTCATCGAGCCCATGACGACCTTGCGGTCGAGGGCGCCGAGCAGCAGCAGGTCGTCCAGGATGTCGGCGGTGCCGAGGACGCCGTCGACGCCGGGCCGCGACAGGGCCACGCAGAGGCGTTCGAGCAGGTCGGCGCGGTTGGCCATGGCGAAGTCGCGGTCGCCGACGCCGAGCGCGCCGCGGGCCGGGTGGTCGGCTGCGACGATCATCAGCCGTCCGGAGTCGCCGAGGAGCGGGCGGCGGACCCGGCGGGCGGCGGCCTCGGCGATCGCCTCGGGGTGCCGGGTGCGGATGCGGACGAGTTCCGGAACGTCGACGGTCACAGGACGGCCCCCGCGGTCAGCGCCGCTTCCACTTCGTCAGGTGTCGGCATCGCGGAGGAGCACTCCAGGCGGGAGGCGACGATGGCGCCGGCCGCGTTGGCGTGCCGCATGATCTTCTCCAGGTCCCAGCCTTCCAGCAGGCCGTGGCAGAGGGAGCCGCCGAAGGCGTCACCGGCGCCGAGGCCGTTGAGGACGTTGACCGGGAGGGGCGGGACCTGGGCCGTCTCACCGTTCCTGCTGACGGCGAGGACGCCCTTGGGGCCCTGCTTCACGACGGCGATCCCGACGCCGGCGTCGAGGAGGGCCCGGGCGGCGGCGTGCGGCTCGCGCACGCCGGTGGCGACCTCCACCTCGTCGAGGTTGCCGACGGCGACGGTGGTGTGCTTCAGGGCCTCGGTGTAGAAGGGGCGGGCGGACTCCGGGTCCGTCCAGAACATCGGCCGCCAGTCGAGGTCGAAGACCGTCGTCCCGGCCTTGGCCCGGTGGGCGAGGGCCGCGAGGGTCGCCGTGCGGCTGGGCTCCTCGCTCAGGCCGGTGCCGGTGACCCAGAAGACGCGGGCCTCGCGGATGGCGTCCAGGTCGACCTCGTGGGCGCCGATCTCCAGGTCGGGCGCCTTGGGCTGCCGGTAGAAGTAGAGCGGGAAGTCGTCCGGCGGGAACACCTCGCAGAAGGTGACCGGGGTGGGCAGTCCGGGCACCGGGGTGACCCAGCGGTCGTCGACGCCGAAGTCCCGCAGCGCCTCGTGCAGGTAGGTGCCGAACGGGTCGTCGCCGGTGCGCGTGATCACCGCGGTACGGCGACCGAGGCGGGACGCTGCGACCGCGACGTTCGTCGCCGAACCGCCGAGGAACTTGCCGAAGGACGACACCTGCGGCAGCGGGACGCCCGTCTGCAGCGGATAGAGGTCCACTCCGATCCGCCCCATGGTGATCAGGTCGTACGCCATCGACTTCCCTTCGTGCCGTCGTGTCGTGCCGTCGTGCCGGCTCGTCTCGGCTCTTATCGGCTCTCCCCGGTTTGTAGTCCCGCGCCCATGGCCCTGTCAATGTTTTGTCCAGACATTCTGACGAGGTCTTGACACTCTTGGCCGGGATCCGCACGCTGGCGGCCATGACGTCGATGTCACCTCAGCCCTCACTGTCCCGCATCCGGATCGGATCGGCCCCCGACTCCTGGGGCGTCTGGTTCCCGGACGACCCGCAGCAGGTCCCCTGGCGGCGCTTCCTCGACGAGGTGGCCGCCTCCGGCTACGAGTGGATCGAGCTGGGTCCGTACGGGTACCTGCCGACCGACCCGGCCGTCCTCGCCGACGAGACGGCCCGGCGTGGCCTGAAAGTGTCGGCCGGCACGGTCTTCACGGGTCTGCACCACGGCGCGGACGTGTGGGAGAAGACGTGGACGCACGTCGCGGACAACGCGGCCCTGGCCCAGGCCATGGGCGCCCGGCATCTGGTCGTCATCCCGTCCTTCTGGCGGGACGACAAGACGGGTGAGGTGCTGGAGCCGGACACGCTCACGCCCCGGCAGTGGCGGAACCTGACCTCGCTGACCGAGCGGCTCGGGCGGGAGGTCCGCGAGCGGTACGGCCTGCAGATCGTCGTCCACCCGCACGCCGACACCCACATCGACAGTGAGGAGAACGTCGTCCGCTTCCTCGACGGAACGGACTCGTCGCTGGTTTCGCTGTGCCTGGACACCGGGCACTACGCGTACTGCGGCGGCGACAGCGTCAAGCTCATCGAGACCTACGGCGAGCGGATCGGGTACCTGCACCTCAAGCAGGTGGACCCGAAGATCCTGGCGGACGTACGGGCCGACGGGGTTCCGTTCGGGCCCGCCGTCGCGCGCGGTGTGATGTGCGAACCGCCGTCCGGGGTGCCCGCGCTGGGGCCCGTGCTGGAGGCGGCGCAGAGGCTGGACGTCGACCTGTTCGCGATCGTCGAGCAGGACATGTACCCGTGCGAGCCGGACAAGCCGCTGCCGATCGCCCGGCGGACGCGGGCGTTCCTGAGGTCGTGCGGGGCGTAGCCCTCCGGGGGTTGGGCGGGGCACCTACGGGTCTGCCGGGTTCTGTAGCTGAGCGGTCACAAATGTCCGCTTCCTGTTACAGATATCCCGAGTACGCGGGTATTGGGTCACACCTGCCGCACGAGTCCGTTCCTGCCCCCGCTCCCCGTCGTTCACGGAGCACAGGCTTGTGATCGCCGGCGCGGAGGTGCAGCTCATGACCGACCGAAGGCTCTGGTCGTACAAGGAGATCGCGGCGCACATCAAGGTGCAGCCGGACACCGTACGGTCCTACCGCAAGCACGGTCTGCTGCCACCGCCCGACCATGTGGAGAGCGGCAAGCCGTTCTGGTACGCGGACACCGTCCGGGCGTGGGTGGCGTCCCGTCCGGGCAATCGCGGCCGGAGACCGGACTGACCACGCGGCCGCCCCCGGAAAAAGAACTGTGCCTCCTTTAGCGCGCCGGGCACAGTCGTCCCATGAGCTTCTCCGTCAAACCCGTCCTCACCGGCGACAGAACCGTACTGCGGCCGTTCACCGAGCAGGACGCGGAGGCCGTCTGGGAGATCATCCAGGACCCCGAGGTCATCCGCTTCACCTTCGAGCCGTCCACGGAGCTGACCTTGGAGCGGCTGCGTGATTGGTACGGCTCACGAGCCGCCCGGTCCGACCGGCTCGACCTCGCGGTCACCGACCGGACCACGGGCGAGCTCGTCGGCGAGGTCGTCCTCCACATGGAGGTCCCCCCGCTCGAGCGAAGCCGAGAGTGGGGGAGGACCCGGACGCGCGCGGCTGCACCTTCCGCACCCTCCTCGGGCCGCGCGGCCGCGGCCGGGGGCTCGGCACCGAGGCGACGCGGCTCATCGTCGGGTACGGCTTCGAGGAACTCGGGCTGCACCGGATACAGTTGGAGGCCTATGGCCACAACCACCGGGCCCTGCGCGTGTACGAGAAGGTCGGGTTCGTGGTGGAGGGAGTCCGCCGGGAGGCGGCGCTGCGGGACGGGGAGTGGGTCGACGAGGTGCTGATGTCGATGCTCGACCGCGAGTGGGCGGCCGCTGTCAGCTCCACGGCTCGATGACCGTCACGCCCGCCCCAGGCGCCGTCCCCAGCGCCGCGAGCGCGGCGGGTGTCGCGTCCAGGGTGATGGTGGACGCCACCAGGAGGTCCGGGCGCAGTACACCCGCCCGCACCAGCTCCAGCATCGGCGGGTAGGTGTGCGCCGCCATGCCGTGGCTGCCGAGCAGTTGGAGCTCCAGGGCGACGGCGCGTGCCATGGGGACGGGGGTGGTGCCGGTGGGTGAGGGCAGCAGCCCGACCTGGACATGACGGCCGCGGCGGCGCAGGCCGTTGACGGAGGCGGCGCAGGTGGCGGGCGAGCCCAGAGCGTCGAGGGAGAGGTGGGCGCCGCCGCCGGTGAGGTCACGGACCGCCTCGGCCGTGTCCGGTGTCCGTGCCGCGTCCACGCACTCCGCGGCCCCGAACCTCCGCGCCAGGTCCAGGGCCGCCGGTGACACGTCGACGGCGACGACCCGAGCGCCCGAAGCCGCCGCGATCATCACCGCGGAAAGGCCCACGCCCCCGCAGCCGTGCACCGCGACCCACTCCCCCGCCGCCACCCGGCCCTGCTGCACGACCGCGCGGTACGCCGTGGCGAACCGGCAGCCGAGCGAGGCCGCCGTGGCGAAGGACAGCGCGCCGGGTACGGCGACCAGGTTCACGTCGGCGTGGTCCAGCGCCACGTACTGCGCGAACGAGCCCCAGTGGGTGAACCCGGGCTGGGTCTGCCGCTCGCACACCTGCTGGTCGCCCGCCGCACACGCCCCGCAGCTCCCGCAGGCGCAGACGAACGGAACGGTGACCCGGTCGCCGGGACACCAGCCGGTCACCCGGTCACCCACCGCCTCGACCACACCGGCGAGTTCATGGCCCGGCACATGCGGCAGCGTGATGTCCGGGTCGTGGCCCTGCCAGCCGTGCCAGTCGCTGCGGCACAGCCCGGTGGCCTCGACGCGCACGACGACACCGTGCTCCGCGGGCTCCGGTTCCGGCACCTCCCGCACCTCGGCCGGCTCCCCGTACCGCTCGAACACCACTGCCCGCATCAGGCGCCTCCCTTTTCGCTCGGTTCGCCTTCCGGGCCGCCGCAGTGCCAGACGCCCGGCTGCCGCCGCCTGGCTGTGTCGAGAGCCCGACCGTGCTCGGCCTTACGGGCCTCCGCGCGCTCGAACCCTCGAAACAGGCGCGCCCCTTCGGCTCACTCGCGCCGGATCACCCCGGAGGCCGCAACTTCTGATCAACACTATCCGTGCGCAGCGACCTTCTCCCGGTCCTGTGTCACGGCCGCCGCCGGTTCGCCGCCGCCCTCGCTCAGGCCGAACCGCTCGTGGAAGCGGCGCAGTGGGGCCGGGGCCCACCAGGTCGCCCGGCCTGTGAGACGCATCACCGCGGGGACCAGCAGGCTACGGATGATCATCGCGTCCATCAGGACCGCCAGCGCGATGCCCAGTCCGAGCATCTTGGTATTGGTCACGCGGGAGGTGCCGATGGCGACCATCACCACCGCGAGGATCACCGCGGCCGCGGTGATCAGGCCGCCCGTGCGCTGCAGACCGTGCCGGACAGCGCCGTTGTGGTCGCCGGTGTGGTCGTACTCCTCCTTGATGCGGGAGAGCAGGAAGACGCCGTAGTCCATGGAGAGACCGAAGGCCACAGAGAACATCAGGACCGGAAGCGTCGTCTCTATCGATCCGGTGCTGGTGAAGCCGAGCAGGCCGGAGAGGTGGCCGTCCTGGAAGACCCAGACCACCGCGCCGAACATCGCCGTCAGGCTGAGCGCGTTGAGCAGCACCGCCTGGACCGGGATCAGCACGCTGCCGGTGAGGAGGAAGACCAGGAACAGGGTGACCACCGCGATGAAGGCGGCGGCCCACGGCAGCTGTTCCGCTATCGCGTCCTTGGAGTCGACCAGGACGGCGGCCGTGCCGGTGACCTTGGTGTCGAAGGGCGCGTCCGTCGCGCGCAGGTGGCTCACCAGGCGCTGGGCGGGGTCGTCGACGCCCTCGCCCTTCGGGAGCACCGTGAAGTACGCCGCGTCGCCCTTGACCAGCGGTCCGTCGACGCGCAGCACCTCGGGCAGTGCGGCGATCCGCTCCTTGTAGGCGGCGTACTGCGCCTGGGTCGCCCGCCCCTCGGCGAGGACTTCGAGGCCGCCGCTGGGGCTGCCGGGGAAGCCGTCCCGGATGTGCTGCTGCACGACGTGGGACTCGGCGGACGAGGGCAGCTGACGGTCGTCGGCGGTGCCGAACTTCACGCCCAGGAAGGGCAGACCGAGCAGGAGCAGGACGGCGGTGGTGGCGAGGGCGAAGAACGGGGCGCGGCGCATGACGAGGGTGGCCGTGCGCGCCCAGGCCGTGCCCTCCTCGCCGGACGGCTTCGGCGGCCGGCCGCGCCGGAACAGCCGGCGCAGGTCGAGGGAGTTGACCCGGTGTCCGAGCAGCATCAGGGCGGCCGGGAGCAGGATCAGCGCGGCGGCCGCGGCCAGCAGCACCACGGCGATGCCGGCGTAGGCGAAGGAGCGCAGGAAGTACTGCGGGAAGAGCAGCATCGCCGCCAGCGACACGGCGACCGTGAGAGCGGAGAACAGGACCGTGCGGCCGGCCGTGCGCAGGGTGGTGGCGACCGCGGTCAGCGGCTCGCTGCCGGATCCCAGTTCCTCGCGGAAGCGGCGGACGATGAACAGGGCGTAGTCGACGGCGAGGCCGAGGCCCAGGGCCGTCGTGAGGTTCAGCGCGAAGACGGAGACGTCGGTGAACTCCGTGAGGCCGCGCAGCACCGCGTTGGTGCCGAGGATCGCGATGATGCCGATGCCGAGCGGCAGCAGGGCCGCGACGGCGCTTCCGAAGACCATGACGAGCAGCACGAGCGTCACCGGCAGGGCGATCATCTCGGCCCGTGTCAGGTCCTCCTGGATGGTCGTCTGAATCTCGTGCCGTACGGCGACCGGGCCGCCGACCGTTACCTCCAGCGGGCCGTGTTCGCCCCGGTACGAGGGTGCGATGCGGTCGAGGGTCTCGCCCATGGTCTTCTCGTCGCCCGTGATGCGGGCTGCGATCAGCGCCTCGTGGCCGTCGGTCGCGCGCAGCGCGGGTACGCCGGACTGCCAGTAGGAGCTGACGCCTATGACGCCCTGCTCGCCGGCCAGTCGCGCGGCGAGGCGCCTGGCCTCGGCGGCGATCGCCGGGTCGTCCACCGAGGAGCGGCCCGAGTCGAGAAGCAGCAGGAGGTTGGGCTGGGAATCGGGGAACTCGCGCTCCAGCGCCTTGGTCGCGTAGGTGGACTCGGCGGCCGGGTCCTCCCAGCCGCCGCTGCCCAGACGGTCGGCGACCCCGCTGCCGGCCAGTACGGCGAGCGCGGTGAGCACCAGGGCCACGAGCAGCGACAACCTGGGGCGGGCGGTCACGAAACGGGTCCAGCTCCCGATCCGCGGTGGCTTGTTGACTTCGGTCATCGTGCGGTGTCCCCTTCAGGGTGGAACTTCACCGTGGAACCGTGCCCCCCACCCTGTGCGCAGGCAGGCGGCATGGAGGTGTCCTTGCCTTAGACTGGCAAACACGAGAGATCGCTCGCGTTTCCCTCAGAATGCGAGCGCCCACTCGCATTTGTCAATCGCGTGCGGAGAACTGGGGATATCGCATGCCCGAGAACACCGGGAAGCCGGACGAGGAGCAGCCGGACAAGGAGCAGCCGGCCGAGACCAGACCGCGCCGCCGACAGGCTCGCGGCGAGCGCCGCGTCACCCAGCTGCTCAAGGCCGCCGCCTCTGTCTTCTGCACCACCGGCTACACCGCCGCCAGCACCAACGCCATCGCCCGCGAGGCGGGCGTCTCACCCGGGACGCTGTACCAGTTCTTCCCGAACAAGGAAGCGATCGCGATCGAGCTGGGTGACCGGCTGATGCACGAGATGCGGGAGATGTACGGCGAGGCGCTCGCCCCGGTCGACCCCGCGACCCCGCTCGAGGAGGCCGTCACGGCCATCGTCGACCGCTTCATCGCCTTCAACTGCGCGCATCCGGTGTTCTTCGCCCTGATGCACGGCCCCGACGCCCCGGGCCGGATCGCCGAGCAGCACGACGCCCTGCACGCGACCCTGGTCAGCCGTATCGAAGCCCTGCTCGCCGGCTTCCTGCCCGACGTCCCCGCCGCCGACCTCACCCGCACCGCGACGGTCTGCATGGGCGTGTACATGGCAGGCCTGGAACTGGTGCTCTCCCACGAGGGCGCCGAACGCGAGGCGTACGTCCGGGAACTGAAGAACGTCGTCATCCGCTATCTCGAACCGCTGGTCGGCCACAAGATGGCGCTCCCCGGGCCCCCGGCAGGGCCCTGACCCCTTGGCTCATACCCCCTAGGGGTATACTGTGAGGTGAGATGGGCACCATGGGCCCCACATGCCTCCACGAGGAGAACGACATGACCGCTCAGACCGAGACCGCCTCGGGTTCCGTCACCGCCGTCTACAAGGTGAGCGGGATGAGCTGTGGCCACTGCGAGGGCTCGGTCTCCGGTGAGATCTCCGAGATCCCCGGCGTCAGCTCGGTGAAGGCCGTCGCCTCGACCGGCGAGGTCACCGTCGTCTCCGCGGCCCCGCTGGACGAGGACGCCGTGCGCGCCGCCGTCGACGAGGCCGGCTTTGAACTCGTCGGCAGGGCCTGACCCACAGCTCTCCACTGGCCCGAACCGGAGTCCGGACATGACCAGCGCCACCACCGGGACACCGACAGCCGCCACGGCCGAGGTCGAGCTGCTCATCGGCGGAATGACCTGCGCCTCCTGCGCGGCCCGCGTCGAGAAGAAGCTCAACCGCATGGACGGCGTCGCCGCCACGGTCAACTTCGCGACAGAGAAGGCCAAGGTCACCTATCCCGCGGAGATCCAGGTCGAGGACCTGATCGCCATCGTGGTGAAGACCGGGTACACGGCGGAGGAGCCGGCACCCGGGCAGGTGGCGCCCGAGGTGCCCCCTCAGGACTCCGGAACCCCCGAGGACCCGGAACTGGCGTCCCTGCGCGGGCGTCTCGTCGTATCCGCGCTGCTCGCCGCCCCCGTCGTACTGATGTCCATGATCCCGGCCATGCAGTTCGACAACTGGCAGTGGCTCGCGCTCACCCTCGCCGCACCCGTGGTGGTGTGGGGCGGATGGCCGTTCCACAAGGCCGCCTGGACGAACGCACGGCACGCGGCGGCCACCATGGACACGCTGGTCTCGCTCGGCACGCTGGCCGCGTTCGGCTGGTCCCTGTGGGCGCTGTTCTTCGGCGACGCGGGCATGCCCGGCATGAAGGACCGCTTCACACTCACCGCCCGCATGGACGGCGCCTCGGCGATCTATCTGGAGGTCGCCGCCGGAGTCGTCGCCTTCATCCTGCTGGGCCGCTATCTGGAGGCCCGGTCCAAGCGGCGCGCGGGCGCGGCGCTCAGGGCGCTCATGGAGCTGGGCGCGAAGGACGTGGCCGTACTGCGCGGCGGCCGGGAGGTACGGATCCCCGTGGCCCGGCTGACGGTCGGCGACCGCTTCGTCGTACGGCCCGGGGAGAAGGTCGCCACCGACGGCATCGTCGTCGAGGGCGTCTCGGCGGTCGACGCCTCCATGCTGACCGGCGAGTCGGTACCGGTCGACGTGAGCGCCGGCGACGGGGTCACCGGCGCGACCGTGAACGCCGGCGGGCGGCTCGTCGTCGAGGCCGTCCGCGTCGGCGCCGACACCCAGCTCGCCCGGATGGCGAAGCTGGTGGAGGACGCGCAGAACGGCAAGGCCGAGGCGCAGCGGCTCGCCGACCGCATATCCGGGATCTTCGTGCCGGTGGTCATCGTCATCGCGGTCGCCACCTTCGGCGCGTGGCTCGGCGCCACCGGCGACTCGGCCGCCGCCTTCACCGCGGCCGTCGCGGTGCTGATCATCGCCTGCCCGTGCGCCTTGGGGCTGGCCACACCGACCGCCCTGATGGTCGGCACCGGGCGCGGCGCGCAGCTCGGCATCCTCATCAAGGGCCCCGAGGTACTGGAGTCCACGCGTCGCGTCGACACCGTCGTCCTGGACAAGACCGGAACGGTCACCACCGGCCGCATGGCCCTGCAGTCGGTGCACGCCGCCGAGGGCACCGACGAGAAGCAGGTGCTGCGGCTCGCGGGCGCCGTGGAGCACGCCTCCGAGCATCCCGTCGCCCGGGCGGTCGCCGCGGGAGCCGAGGAACGGGTCGGGGCGCTCCCGCAGGCCGAGCGGTTCGAGAACGTGCCCGGGCGGGGCGTACGCGGGCACGTGGAGGGCCACGAGGTGGCCGTCGGGCGGCTCTTCGACGAGCTCCCCGAGGAGCTGGCCCGCGCGAAGGACGAGGCCGAGCGGCACGGCCGTACGGCCGCCGTCGTCGGCTGGGACGGCGTGGCACGAGGTGTCATCGCCGTCGCGGACGCGGTCAAGGAGACCAGCGCCGAGGCGGTGCGCGAACTGCGCGCGCTGGGGCTCACGCCGGTACTGCTGACCGGGGACAACCGGGCGGTGGCACAAGCGGTGGCCGATGCCGTCGGCATCGATCAGGTGATCGCCGAGGTGCTGCCCGAGGACAAGGTCGACGTCGTACGGAGGCTGCAGGCCGAGGGGCGTGCCGTCGCCATGGTCGGGGACGGCGTCAACGACGCGGCCGCGCTCGCCGTCGCCGATCTGGGTCTCGCCATGGGGACCGGGACGGACGCGGCGATCGAGGCGGGCGATCTGACACTGGTCCGCGGGGACCTACGGGTGGCCGCGGACGCGATCCGGTTGTCCCGCAGGACCCTGTCCACGATCAAGGGCAACCTCGCCTGGGCCTTCGGCTACAACGTGGCCGCCCTGCCGCTGGCAGCCGCCGGGCTGCTGAACCCGATGATCGCGGGGGCTGCGATGGCCTTCTCCTCCGTGTTCGTGGTGTCGAACAGCCTGCGGCTGCGGAGGTTCCGCTGAAGTCCGCGAATGTTACTGGTGGTTAGCCGAAGTCGAGGCAGGAGTCCCTCTGGAGTCCGACGCCACCCTCACATAAGCTCTTCACAAGGCTCGCGCATCATCCTTACGCTTGAGTCCCGTTCGCTGTATCCGGGCTCTTGCGCATCTAAGGGACATATGCAAGAGACTCAGATCACAGTGATGTGAACCTAACCATCGAAGGGGTTCGAAGGTCTAAGTTGACGATGTCAGAAAGCGTCTTGGGGGGCGCCGCCTGGCAGCTGAGGATGTCTTGGGGGACTTCCTCAGAATTGCGTTGCCGGGGCACGTACACCGGGGAGCTTTGAGCGGCCCTCCCAGCGTGCGTTGTCCCGGCAGATCGCACACAGCAAGTAGTACGGCGAGTTCTGCTCGTTTTGCTCAACAGCGATTCAGGCGCTGTCCTCACAGACGCCCGGCCGGATCCCGTGGGGGGAATCCGCACCGGGACATGGGAAGGCGCCCTGGACGTCGGCCCGTGGGGGGACCGCCGCCAGGGCGCCTTCCTCTTTTTTCGGGGCTCGGTTCGCCTCCGGGGCGCCACGGTCGGTGCCGAGAGTCCGGCCGTGCTCAGCCCTTCGGCTCCGCGCGCTCGGACTCTCGGCACCGACGCGCCTCTTCGGCTCACTCGCCGGGTCGGCGGCAGTGAGTGAAGGGGGGCGCCGGTCCATCAGAAGCTCAGCGGGCCTCGACCGGAATGAAGTCGCGCTCCACGACACCCGTGTAGATCTGGCGCGGGCGGCCGATGCGGGAGCCCGGCTCCTTGATCATCTCGTGCCACTGGGCGATCCAGCCCGGGAGGCGGCCGAGGGCGAACAGAACCGTGAACATCTCGGTCGGGAAGCCCATGGCGCGGTAGATCAGGCCGGTGTAGAAGTCGACGTTCGGGTAGAGGTTGCGCGAGACGAAGTACTCGTCGGAGAGCGCGTGCTCCTCCAGCTTCAGCGCGATGTCCAGCAGCTCGTCGGACTTGCCGAGGGCGGACAGGACGTCGTGCGCGGCGGCCTTGATGATCTTCGCGCGCGGGTCGAAGGACTTGTACACCCGGTGGCCGAAGCCCATCAGGCGGACGCCGTCCTCCTTGTTCTTCACCTTGCGGATGAAGGAGTCGACATCGCCGCCGTTGGCCTGGATGCCCTCCAGCATCTCCAGCACGGACTGGTTGGCGCCGCCGTGCAGCGGGCCCCACAGGGCGTTGATGCCGGCCGAGATCGACGCGAACATGTTCGCCTGGGACGAGCCGACCAGACGGACCGTGGACGTCGAACAGTTCTGCTCGTGGTCCGCGTGCAGGATCAGCAGCTTGTCCAGCGCGGAGACCACGACCGGGTCGAGGTCGTACTCCTGCGCCGGAACCGAGAAGGTCATGCGCAGGAAGTTCTCGACGTAGCCGAGGTCGTTGCGCGGGTAGACGAACGGGTGACCGATCGACTTCTTGTACGCGTAGGCCGCGATCGTCGGAAGCTTGGCGAGCAGACGGATCGTCGAGAGGTCGCGCTGCTTCTCGTCGAACGGGTTGTGGCTGTCCTGGTAGAACGTGGACAGCGCCGAGACCACGGACGAGAGCATGGCCATCGGGTGGGCGTCGCGCGGGAAGCCCTTGTAGAAGTTCTTGACGTCCTCGTGCAGCAGCGTGTGCTGCGTGATGTTGTTCTTGAACGTCGTGAGCTCGTCGACGGTCGGCAGCTCGCCGTTGATCAGCAGGTAGGCGACCTCCAGGAAGGTGGAGCGCTCGGCCAGCTGCTCGATCGGGTAGCCGCGGTACCGGAGGATGCCCGCCTCGCCGTCCAGGTACGTGATGGCGGATTTATAGGCGGCGGTGTTGCCGTACCCGCTGTCCAGGGTCACAAGACCGGTCTGGGCGCGGAGCTTCCCGATGTCGAAGCCCTTGTCACCGACGGTGCTGTCGATCACCGGGTAGGTGTACTCGCCGTCGCCGTACCGCAGTACTACAGAGTTGTCGCTCACGTCATCCCTCACCGACGTTGTGCCTCTTCTTCGAGGTTGCCCTGACTGTCTCTACCATCCCCCATTTGGCGCATGAGAGTGCACTCGGGGCCGACCATTGGGCCTTTTGGCGGCACTCAGTGCCGCCAACCTGCTCATCCTGCCCCTCCTCAACCCGCTTCCGGAAGGGCTCTGTGACCTAGGTGACTCGTTTGATCGATCATTTTTTGCGACACCTGCGTGAAGCGTGTGGTCACAGGCCCGCGAGCCGGAAGTCGAGTGCCGTGCAGCGGCGTCCCGCGGACACCGTGCGCACCGCCTGACCGATCGCCTTGCGTGAACCGACGAGGACGACAAGCTTCTTGGCACGGGTCACCGCCGTGTACAGCAGGTTCCGCTGGAGCATCATCCAGGCACCGGTGGTGACCGGGATCACCACCGCCGGATATTCACTCCCCTGCGAACGGTGGATGGTCACAGCGTAGGCGTGGGCCAGTTCGTCCAGTTCGTCGAATTCGTACGGCACCTCCTCGTCCTCGTCCGTCAGCACCGTGAGGCGCTGGTCGACCGGGTCGAGCGAGGTGACAACGCCCACGGTGCCGTTGAAGACACCGTTGGTCCCCTTCTCGTAATTGTTGCGAATCTGGGTGACCTTGTCGCCGACACGGAAGACCCGGCCGCCGAACCTCTTCTCGGGCAGATCAGGGCGGCCGGGCGTGATCGCCTGCTGCAGCAGGCCGTTGAGGGTGCCCGCGCCGGCGGGCCCGCGGTGCATGGGTGCGAGGACCTGCACGTCCCGGCGGGGGTCGAGGCCGAACCTGGCCGGAATCCGACGGGCCGCCACGTCCACGGTCAGGCGCCCGGCCCCCTCCGTGTCGTCCTCGACGAAGAGGAAGAAGTCCTTCATGCCGTCGGTGACCGGGTGCTGCCCGGAGTTGATCCGGTGCGCGTTGGTCACCACGCCCGACTGCTGGGCCTGGCGGAACACACGGGTCAGGCGCACCGCCGGAATCGGGCTGCCGTCGGCGAGCAGGTCGCGCAGGACCTCGCCGGCGCCGACGCTGGGCAGCTGGTCGACGTCCCCGACGAAGAGGAGGTGAGCGCCCGGGGCCACCGCCTTGACCAGCTTGTTCGCGAGCAGCAGGTCCAGCATGGACGCCTCGTCGACGACCACCAGATCGGCGTCCAGCGGGCGGTCCCGGTCGTAGGCCGCGTCGCCGCCGGGCCTCAGCTCAAGGAGGCGGTGGACGGTAGAAGCCTCCGCGCCCGTGAGTTCGGCCAGACGCTTGGCGGCGCGGCCCGTGGGGGCGGCCAGGACCACCTTGGCCTTCTTGGCGCGGGCCAGCTCCACGATCGAGCGGACCGTGAAGGACTTGCCGCAGCCGGGGCCGCCGGTGAGGACGGCGACCTTCTTGGTCAGCGCGAGCTTGACGGCCGCCTCCTGCTCGGGGGCGAGGTCCGCGCCCGTCCGAGCCCTCAGCCACGCCAGCGCCTTGTCCCACGCGACGTCGTGGAAGCCGGGCATCCGGTCCCCGTCGGTGCGCAGGAGACGCAACAGCTGGGCGGAGAGGGAGAGTTCGGCGCGGTGGAAGGGGACGAGGTAGACGGCGGTGACCGGCTCTCCGCCGTCCGGGCCGGGGACCTTCTCCCGTACGACACCGGGGTCCTCGCCGTCCTCCGGGGGCGCCGCGAGTTCCGCGAGGCACTCGATGACAAGCCCGGTGTCGACCTGCAGGAGCTTGACCGCGTCGGCGATCAGCCGTTCTTCGGGCAGATAGCAGTGGCCCTGGTCGGCGGATTGCGAAAGGGCGTACTGCAGGCCCGCCTTGACGCGCTCCGGGCTGTCGTGCGGGATGCCGACGGACTGGGCGATCCTGTCGGCGGTGAGGAAGCCGATGCCCCAGACGTCGGCGGCCAGCCGGTAGGGCTGGTTCTTCACGACGGAGATCGAGGCGTCGCCGTACTTCTTGTAGATGCGGACCGCGATCGACGTCGACACCTCGACGGTCTGCAGGAAGAGCATGACCTCCTTGATCGCCTTCTGTTCCTCCCAGGCGTCCGCGATCTTCCTGGTGCGTTTGGGGCCAAGTCCCGGGACCTCGATGAGCCTCTTGGGCTCCTCCTCGATGATCTTCAGCGTGTCCAGGCCGAAGTGCTGGGTGATGCGGTCGGCGAAGACGGGTCCGATGCCCTTGACCAGACCGGAGCCGAGGTAGCGGCGGATGCCCTGGACGGTGGCGGGCAGGAGCGTCGTGTAGTTCTCGACGGTGAACTGTTTTCCGTACTGGGGGTGGGAGCCCCAGCGGCCCTCCATGCGCAGGGACTCGCCCACCTGGGCGCCGAGCAGCGCCCCGACGACCGTGAGGAGATCGCCGGCGCCGCGGCCGGTGTCCACCCGGGCCACCGTGTAGCCGTTCTCCTCGTTGGCGTACGTGATGCGCTCAAGGACGCCTTCGAGTACGGCCAGTCGGCGCTCCCCGCTCTCCGCCCGGCTCCCCGCCTGATTGGACATGATCCGACGGTACAGGCGGCGTCTGACAGTGCGGACCGCTCCCGCGCCCATTCGCCGGTGCCGGCCAAGCCGTATGCATCCGGACCCCGGCCGCGACGACGGGTGACGAACTTCGAGGGGGCCCGGTCCGAAGACCGGGCCCCCTCGGGTTTCCCCTCCGTATCAGAACCCCCGCGATCCCCCCAGATCCCCTCCCCAGAAGTCCTGATGCCAAGTACGACCCGCGAGGCCGGGGAAGGGTTGCACGGAGTCTGAACAATTCTCCTGCCGGCTCAGCGGATGACGTGTGCCACGAACCGTTCCGCGGTCTCCGCCGGCAGCTCACGTCCGTTCCGCGCCCACAGCTCGTCGTTGAACGACGCAGCGTCGTACGCGGACATGTGCGCCCTGCTGACGAGCCTTGCAGCAAGTGCTTCCCATCCCTTGAGAAGCCAGCCTCCGACCAGCCCTTCGGGCAGGACCGTGACGGGGTCGAGTTGTTCGAGGGGGCGAACAACGGGGGTCTGTGCCCGTAGGGTCTGCTCGAAACCATTTGGCTGGGGGGCCACTGTGCGGCCTCGGAAACGTGCGGCCCTCGTGTACGGCCTCGGCCCCGGCCGCTGTACGACTGCGGTCCTGGGCCGGTGTACGACCAGGTACGACGAGATGCGCGACCGGAGGACGACGAGATGACGGTGACCCTGGCGGACGTGGCGGCCCGAGCCCAGGTCTCCCCCGCGACGGTGTCGCGCGTGCTGAACGGGAACTACCCCGTCGCCGCCTCCACCCGTGAACGGGTGCTGCGGGCGGTGGACGAGCTGGACTACGTGCTCAACGGGCCGGCGAGCTCACTGGCGGCGGCGACGTCCGACCTGGTCGGCATCCTGGTCAACGACATCGCCGACCCCTACTTCGGGATCATGGCGAGCGCGATCCAGTCCGAGATCGGCGGGCCCGGCGGCCGCGCCGGCGGGGAACGGCTGGCGGTCGTGTGCAACACCGGCGGCTCGCCGGAGCGCGAGCTCACCTACCTCACCCTGCTCCAGCGGCAGCGGGCGGCGGCCGTCGTCCTGACCGGCGGTGCGGTGGAGGACGCGCCGCACGCGACGGCGATGGCGGCGAAGCTGCGGAAACTGGCGGACGCGGGAACGCGGGTCGTGCTGTGCGGGCGCCCGCCCGCGCCGGACACCCAGGTGATCACGCTGACCTTCGACAACCGCGGCGGCGCCCGGCAGCTCACGGAACACCTGATCCGGCTGGGCCACCGACGGCTCGGCTACATCGCCGGCCCGGAGGAGCGGACCACGACGCGGCACCGCCTGGAGGGCCACCGGGCCGCGCTGGAGGCCCACAAAATCGCGGAGGACCCGCGCTGGACGGTGCACGGCCGCTATGACCGCCGGTCCGGCTACGAGGCGACGCTGGAGCTGCTGCGCCGCGACCCGTCCCTGACGGCCGTGGTGGCCGCGAACGACTCCGTCGCGCTGGGGGCGTGTGCCGCCCTGCGGGACTCCGGACTGCGCATCCCGGACGACGTGTCCGTCGCCGGCTTCGACGACCTGCCCTTCAGTGTCGACACGGTGCCGTCTCTCACGACGGTGAGACTGCCGCTCGCCGAGGCGGGGGCGCGGGCCGGACGCATCGCGATGGGGCGTGAGGAGCCGCCGCCTGGAGGGATCGCCACGGTTCGCGGGGAGTTGATGGTGCGGGGGTCCTCCGGGGGGCCGCGGGACTGAGAGGACGTTGCCCGGTGTCGGTGAGCTCGGCGATCCACACGCGACCAACCCCCGCCACCGCCCGCCTCGCCTCCTCCTCGTCGAGCCCGCCGCGCGCGGCCTCGGCATGGCTACCAGCAGATCAGCGCCGTCGTCGACTTCGCGCACGGCGTCGGCTACCGCGGACTCGTCCTGTGGACCAACGACGTTCTCGCCGCCGCCCGCCGCGTCCACCAGCGCCCCGGCTTCGTCCTCGTCGCCGAGAATCCGCATCGCTCCCTCGGAAAAGGACCTGGTCGGCCAGGACTGGCGCCTGGACCTGCACAGCACCGGCGAGTGACAGTAGGGACCATGAAACTGGCGTTCTCCACCCTCGGCGTCCCCGGCCTCCCGCTCCCTGAGGTCCTGCGGCTCGCGACCACGCACGGCTACCACGGCGTCGAACTGCGCGCCCATCCCGAGGAACCGGTCCACCCCGGCCTCGACCCCGCCGGGCGGGCCGAGGCGGCGGCCGAGTTCAAGGCCGCGGGAGTGGAGGTGCTGGGCCTCGCCGGGTACGCGCGCGTGGCGGCTCCCGGCGACGACACCGCCGTCATCGAGGAGATCCACGGGCTCCTCGACCTCGCCCGCGACCTGGGCGCCCCGTTCGTGCGGGTCTTCCCCGGCGCCGATACGAACGGGAGCCACGAGGAGGCCGACGCCACGGCTGCCCGGCGCCTCGGTACCGCCGCCGAGTACGCGGCCGACCTCGGTGTGCGAATCCTGCTCGAAACCCACGACTCGCACCGCACCTCCGGCGACGCGATCCGTGTCCTGGGCCTGGTCGGCCACCGTCAGGTCGGCTCGCTCTGGGACGTCATGCACACCTGGCTGGGCGGCGAGCAGCCCTCGGAGACGTACGCCGCCCTCGCCCCGTACCTCGGATACGTGCAGGTCAAGGACATCGCCTCGGCCGAGGACACCACGCCGCTGCCGCTCGGCACGGGCGTTCTGCCGCTCGCCGAGTGCGTGGAGGTGCTGTCCCGCCACGGCTGGGACGGCTGGCTGTGCTGGGAGTACGAGAAGCGGTGGTACGAGTCCGCCGCGCCGCTGACCGGACTGCTGGGCCCGGGACGCGAGCACCTCGCCCGGCTGCTCAACGACTCGGCGTGAGCCGGCGTACATCGGCGTGAGCCGGCCCGGGTAATCCGGTGGCCCGGGAGGGGGCGGCCGGTTAAGGTCCCCGGCGTGCATCAGCCCGTGCCGAGCCCGGTCCTCCTCTCATGAGCCTCACCCGTACGCTGATCGATGTACGGCCTCTGCGGACGTCCCGCCATTTCCGGCGGCTGCTGATCGGGCGCACGGTGTCCACGCTCGGCAGCTTCATGACCATGGTCACCGTCATGTACCAGGTCTGGGACATGACCCACAGCTCGGTCTGGAGCGGAGCGGTCGGCCTGGCGCAGGCGCTGCCGATGATCGGTATCGGCCTGTTCGCCGGTTCCTGGGTCGACCGGGCCGACCGGCGCCGGGTCTATCTCCTCGGCACCTTCGGCCAGGCCCTGTGCTCCCTGCTGCTGGCCGTGCAGGGTCTCACCGGGCACCTGCCGGTGGCCGTCGTCCTGGCGCTGGTCGCGGCACAGGCGTCGTTCGGGGCGATCGGCGCGCCCGCGGCGGGCGTGTTCGTGCCGAGGCTGCTGCCGAAGGACCAGGTGGCCGCGGCGCTGGCCCTGAACCAGGTCACAGGCCAGGCGATGATGCTGGTCGGCCCCGCCGTCGCCGGCGTCGTGCTCGGCTGGTGGGGTATCGGCGTCTGCTACCTGCTGGACGCCCTCAGCTTCGGGGTGTCCTTCGCCGGCGCCTTCGGTCTGCCCGCGCTGCCGCCCGAGGGCGAGAAGTCCCGCCCCGGCCTGCACGGCGTCCTGGACGGGCTGCGGTTCCTGACCGGCCACCGGGTGGTGCGCGGCGCGCTGCTGACGGACCTGGCCGCCACGGTCCTGTCGATGCCGGCCAGCCTCTTCCCCCTGGTCAACGCGGAGCGTTTCGGCGGCGATCCGCGCACGCTCGGACTGTTCCTGTCCGCACTGGCCGTGGGCGGCGTCGCCACGACCGCCTTCTCCGGTCCGGTGACCCGGCTGGCCCGCCCCGGGCCGGTGATGCTGTGCGCGGCCGCCACGTGGGGCGTGGCCCTCGCCCTGTTCGGACTGACGACCAGCGCGTGGGCGGGCCTCGGGATGCTGGTGCTGGCCGGTGCGGCGGACGCGCTGGCCGTCCTCTCCCGTACCACGATCGTGCAGACCCGCACCCCGGACGCCCTGCTGGGCCGGGTGACGGCGGCCGAGACGATCGTGGGCCAGGCGGGCCCCCACCTCGGCAACCTGCGCGCCGGTGTGGTGGCCGGCTGGTCGTCGGGTGCGACGGCCCTGGTCACGGGAGGCCTGCTGTGCCTGGTGGCGGTGACGGCGGTGGGGGTGACCACGCCGGAACTGCGGGGCACAAAAGCGGGGACAGAGCCGGCGGGACTGGCGGCCGCGGGGGACGGACGGCCGCCGGTGGCGGCGGAGGGCGGGCCCGAGGAACCCCCGGCTACCGCTCCGGCTCCGGCCGGACCGTGAACTTGGTGTCGGCGTCCAGGCACCATTCCAGTACGGAGGGCCAGGAGCCGTAGCCCGCGTCGAGGTCGAGGTGGGCGGCAGCGGGGAGGAGTTCGGCGGTGAGGCCCAGGGGGTCGCCGTAGACCTCCTGGATGCCTTCCGGGCAGTACGGATCGTCGTCGCCCCCGACGAGGCGGGTCGGGGCGGGCAGGGCGAGGCCGTCGAGCGGCGGCGGGGCGAACTCCGCTATCTCGGGGTGCCGGGCCAGCACGGACCCGGACGGCGGCGCCACCAGCAGCACCCGGTCGACGCCGTCGAGGCCCGGCACACCCCGCGCGACGGCGTGCAGCCAGAGCACGACGGAGAGGCTGTGCGCGACGACGACCCGCTCGGAACGGGCGTCGAGCCCGTCGAGATGCCGGACCAGTTCACCCAGCCACACCTCCAGGCCGGGGTCGTCCGGGTCGGGCAGCTGCGGATAGGTGACGTCGTGCCCAAGCTCGGTCAGCCGGTCGGCGAGCCAGTGCTGCCAGTGACGGGCGGGCCGGTGGTTCTGCCAGCCGTGCAGGACAAGGTAGGAAGAGCGCGGTGAAGTCATGACCCGATGATTTCCGACCGAGACCATCAGGTCCAGTTAATCTTCCAGGGTGGAACCCTTTAGCTCAGCCTTCACAATTGACCTGCGCCGCCTCACCGTCCTGCGCGAACTCCAGCGCCGGGGCAGCGTGGCGAGGACGGCGGAAGCCCTGCACCTGACCCCCTCGGCGGTCTCGCAGCAGATCACGGCGCTGACCCGGGACCTGGGCGTCCCGCTCACCGAACGCGAGGGCCGGGGCGTACGGCTGACCGGCCAGGCCCAGGTACTGCTGGCGCACGCCGATGTCATCGCGGCCCAACTGGAGCGGGCGCGCGCCGACCTTGCCGCATTCGCGGAGGGCGGCCGGGGCACGGTGACGGTCGGCTGCTTCTCCAGCGGCATCCTGGGCCTGCTGCCGACCGCCCTGCGAGGGGTGCGCGACCACCTCCCCCACGTCCGGATCGACGTCGTGGAGGCCGAACCGCCGGATCTGTTCACCGCGCTCGACGGCGGCCAGGTGGACCTGGCTGTGGCCGTCGACTTCGCGGCGGCTCCCCCGCACACGGACCGCCGCTACACCAGGACGGACCTGCTCACCGACGTCCTGGACGTCGCCCTCCCGCCCGACCACCCACTCGCGAACCACACCGAGGTGCCCCTGCGAGAACTGGCCGAGGACACCTGGATCGTCGGCAACGCGCTCAGCTGCTGCGGCGCGGTGACCCGCTCGGTCTGTGCGGCGGCGGGCTTCACCCCCGACATCCGCCACGCCGTGAACGACTGGGCCGCGCTGGCCGGGCTGGTGGAGGCGGGGCAGGGCGTGGCCCTGGTGCCCCGCCTGGTGCGCTCTCTCCACACCCACCGGAACCTGGCCCTGCGCCCGGCCAAGGGCGAGCCGCCGTCGCGGAACGTCTTCGCGGCCGTACGAACGGGGTCGGAGGGGGATCCGGTACTGAGGACGGTCCTGGATCAACTGCGGGAGGCGGCAGGCAGGGTGGCCGGTGGGGGTGGGGCCGGCTGAGGGCCTCCGCCCCGGAGCCTGCCGATCGAGGCACCGTTCATGCGTTGAGCGCCGCCAGGAATTTCTTGACGGAACCGAGCAGCGCGCGCAGTCTCTCCTCCGACTGGCGTCGGACCGCTTCGAGGTTCCTGAACTGCTCGATGTCCGCTTGCGTGCCTCCGCGTGAGAAGGCTTCCAGGGCAGCGCCCAACACGTTGACCTCCAGCACCACGTCCGCGAGACGTCCGAGGACCTCGTGAACGCCGGCTCTGACCCATCGGTCGGGGGGTGAGCCGGTGTTGTCGAGCCACGCCTCAAGGCAGTCCTGTCTGTCCACGGACATCAACACGAGAGTGTCCAGCAGGTCGAGACCGATCTGGTCGGCCCGCGTGGCACGGAACCTGCCGAGCGGCTGTTTGAACGAATCGCGCATCACCACGAGTTCGGCAGTCAGCACCGCCAGGTCAGATGTGTGTTTCGGCTGTGGCCGCTCACTACGCGGCACGGCGGCAGGAGTCGGTACGGCCGTGTTCACCATTGGCTCAGCGCGTTCGCCTGTGGCACTCGGAGGCGGGGTCACCGGGCGCGCGTCGACGGGGGCGTAGGCGTCGATGATCCGCAAGTAGGCGGCTGCCGCCTCGGCCGCCAACTGGAAGAACCACCACCGGTCGACCGCGTCGAGGCTTGGCCGCGCGGTGAACATCAGTGCGCACGCCTGAATCGACAGGAGGGTCTGGTCCCGCCACTCAGCGCTGATGGCCCGCTCCCTGAGCCAGCCGGAGGGAGCATCCTGCATGCTCTTGATGATGTCGTGGAGCCCCTGGGGCACGAGAGTGCCGGCGGTGTCACGGCCGACGAGCAGATCGACGAGCTGAGTGCGCCCCGCACCGGAGATTCCCGGCAGATAGTCCCTCACCATGCACAGCATCAGGTGTACGGGATCGCGGGCGAGAAGCGCCTGGGCGGAGAACCGGGAGAGGTCGATGAGCCGGAAGTCCGCCCCCGACACTGTCGGTTGGGTCTGGATCATGATGTTGCCGGGGTGCAGATCGCCGTGTGCACGGCCGCGCGCCGCGTAGGAGATCCACCCCCGGCTCAGAGGCGAATCGTCGGCCAGGTGAAGCGGGTTGGGCAGGGGGTCGGCGTATCCGGGTAACACGATCCAGGCCGGGGACGATTCCGTGAATCCCGGCAGCTGCCCGACCCACTGCGCCAGAGGGCCACCCGCGTCGAGGCGGTGCGCGAGCAACTCGACCACGAAGTCGCGTGCGGTCAGGCCGTCGCCGCCGTCCTCGTCGGGGTTCCAGTCCTGGAGCAGCGACTGGACGATCGCACCGGCCACGTCGGCGACCTCAGGACTCGTCTGCAGGTCGGCGAGGGGAACCATGTCCTCCAGGCTGCCACTCGCGATGCGCTGGAACGTGAACCAGCTGCCGTCACCTACGGGCAGTGGGTCATAGAGCTGTTCGACGAGGTGGTTCTCCACGAAATCGGGGTTCTGGCGGGGCCAAGATCGCAAGGCGTCCCTGTGGTGGGCCGGTTCGACGACAGAGCCCTCGTCGCGCACGCAGAGCTTCAGTACGAGCTTGCGAATCAGGCGGTCTACATCCCTGTCGTTGATGTACACGACGGCGACCTTCGCGCCACTGCGGCCGGTGTTCAGCCACCGCACCAGGCGCATGGTGCGCCGTGTCTGAACGAGCCACTCGTCGAGTCGCTGGGCCGCTCGTTTCCCGAAGGGCTCGAACTGCGCCCCATCTTTCAACCCACCATCCACTGGTGCCCCCTCTTCGGCCGAGCGTCGTCGCCACTATAGGGGCGTGCGATGTGACGTGCACCGCAGGGAAGCGGTGCTTCAGGATCACCCCCGGGCGGACGCACCGAGCCAGGTGAAGCCCGCCTGCAGGGCGTCGAGTTGGCCGTCCGTCAGGCAGGGCAACAGCTCCCGGAACGACGCATACGCGCCTTCCTGGCAGGGTTCCTCCAGGCCGGCCCCGCCCGCCCAGGTCAACGCCCGAGCCGCGCGAAGGCCTCGTGGAAACCCGGGAACGTCTTCCGCACGCACCCCGGGTCGTCGAACGAGACACCCGGTATCCGCAGCCCGGTGACCGCGAAGGACATCACGATGCGGTGGTCGCCGTACGTCTTGATCTCCGCCCCGGCGTACGACGCCGGCGCCGCCGGCCGGATCTCGATCCAGTCCGGTCCTGTCGCCACCTCCACCCCCAGCCGCCGCAGGTTCTCCGCGCACGCCTCCAGGCGGTCGCACTCCTTCACCCGTGTGTTCGCCACGTCCTCGATCCGTACGGGACCGCCGGCGAACGGCGCGATCGCCGCCAGTGTCGGCATCGTGTCCGAGATGTCCCGCATGTTGACCGTCAATCCGCGCAGTTCACCGGTGCCGCGGACCGTCGTGCCCTCCGCGGTCGTCGACACCTCCACGCCCATCCGCCGCAGTACGTCCACGAAGCCCAGGTCGCCCTGGAGCGCCCCGGTCCCCAGCCCCGGGACCGTCACCTCGGCGCCCGGTGTCACGGCGGCCGCCGCGAAGAAGTAACTGGCCGTCGAGGCGTCGGGCTCGACCTCGTACGTCGTCGCCCGATAACCTCCCGGCGGCACCACGAAGACGTTCCCCTCCCGCCGCACCTCCGCCCCGAACGCCCGCATCATCGCGATGGTGATCTCGACGTACGGCGCCGAGACCAGGTCCGTCACCGTGATCCGCAGGCCCTTGCGCGTCAGCGGGCCGAGCAGCAGCAGGGCGGTCAGGTACTGCGAGGACTGGCCGGCGTCCAGGGTCACCTCACCGCCCTCGACGCCCGCCGCCGCGACCGTCAGCGGGTGGTGGCCCTCCGCCGCCTCGTGCCGCAGGTCGACGCCCAGGTCGCGCAGGGCGCGGCTGAGCGGGCCCAGCGGGCGGCGCCGCATCTGCGCGGACGCGTCGAAGCGGTACGTGCCGTGGCCGGCGGCGGCCAGTGCGGGCAGGAAGCGCGCCGTGGTGGCGCCGTCGCGGCAGTACACGTCGGCCTCCGTGACCGCCGGGCCCTGCGGCCGGCCGTCGACCTGCCAGGCGTCCGGTGCCAGGCCCACCCGGTAGCCGAGCCGTACCAGACCCTCTGCGAAGCCCTCCGTGTCGTCCGAGCGCAGCGGGCGTACGAGCGTGGTGACACCGTCGGCGGCCGCCGCGAGGAAGAGGGCGCGGGCGGTGATGGACTTGGAACCGGGGATGTCGGCTACGGGCATGCCCTCATGATCGGACGGCGGCAGTCTCCGGCGCCGGTGCGTCCACGGGATGGACCGCGACCCGACGCCGGGGGGCCACCGAGGTCAGCGCCACGCCGCCCACGAGCAGGGCCGCCGCGCACCACCTGAGCGGGCTCACCGACTCGCCCAGGAACAGGGCCGCGGACGACATCCCGAAGACGGGGACGAGCAGGGAGAAGGGGGCGACGGTGGAGGCGGGGTGGCGGCGCAGCAGCCACCCCCAGGCGCCGAAGCCGAAGACGGTGGTGATCCAGGCGACGTAGACGAGGGTGCCCGCGCCCTGCCAGTCGAGGTTCCGCAGCGCCTCCAGGTCCCGGCTCGGGCCCTCCGTCAGGAGGGAGAGGGCCAGCAGGGGCAGGACCGGGACGGTGCTCACCCAGACCATGAAGTTCAGGGCGTCGGGGGGTGCCGCCTTGCGCGTGAGGACGTTGGAGACGCCCCAGCATGCCGCCGCCGCGACGACCAGCGCGAACGCGCCGAGCGGGCCCGAGGTGCCCTCGTCCACGGCTGCGACGCCGATACCCGCGAGGGCGACCAGCATGCCCGACGCCCGGATGCGGGACGGGCGTTCACCGAGCACCGCGAACGCGATCAGGGCCGTGAACACCGCCTGGATCTGCAGGACGAGCGAGGACAGGCCGGCCGGCATCCCGGCGTCCATCCCGACGAACAGGAGGCCGAACTTGGCCACTCCGAGCGCCAGGCCCACCGCCGTGATCCACTTCCAGGCGACCTTCGGGCGTCCCACGAGGAAGACCGCGGGGACGGCCGCCACCAGGAAGCGCAGGGCGGAGAAGAGCAGGGGCGGGAAGTGGTCGAGGCCGATCTCGATGACCGTGAAGTTCACGCCCCAGACGGCGGCGACGAGGACGGCGAGGGTGAGGTGTGCGGGTCGCATGCGTCGAGCATCACGTGCGACGACCATGTAGCACCAGCGACGATTGCTGCATAGTTGGATGAAGCACTGCTAATGAGTGCCCCATGTGAGCCACGCCCGCCCACGCAAGGGGAGCCACCCATGCTCGACCTCCAGCGTCTCCGCGCCCTGCACGCCGTCTCCGTCCACGGCACCGTCGGCGCGGCGGCCGCCGCGCTCGGGTACACGCCCTCCGCCGTGTCCCAGCAGATCGCGAAGCTGGAGCGGGAGACCAGGACCGTACTGCTGGAGCGGGAGGGGCGTGGTGTGCGGCTCACCGCCGAGGCGCGGCAACTTGCCGGTACCGCACGGGAGTTGATCGCCATCATGGAGCGGGCGGAGACCGAACTGGAGGAGCGGCGGGGCGTGCCGTCGGGGCGGCTGACGGTGGCCGCGTTCGCCTCGGCGGCCCGGGGCCTGCTGCCCGGCGTACTGGCCGAGCTGGCCGAGCGGCATCCGGCGCTCGACACGCGGCTCACCGAGATCGACCCGCATCTGTCCGTGGACCTGGTGGCGAAGGGGGCGGTCGACCTCGTCGTCGCACACGACTGGGACATCGCGCCGCTGCCGGCCGCGGCCGGGGTGGAGCAGGCGGTCATCGGGGACGACCTGTGCGATCTGCTGGTGCCCGAGGGGCATCCCTTCGCCGGGCGGACGGCCGTACGGCGTGCGGAGCTGGGGGGCGAGCGGTGGATCTGCCAGCCGCCCGGCCGGGTGTGCCACGACTGGCTGGTACGGACACTGCGGGCGGCCGGTCATGAGCCGGACATCGTGCACCAGGCCGACGAGAACCCGACGCTGGTCGCGCTCGTCGCGGCCGGTCTCGGTGTGGCGCTCATTCCGCGGCTGGGCCGCGGGCCGCTGCCCGGCGGGGCGGTGGAGGTGCCGCTCGACCCCATGCCCGTACGGCGGCTGTACGCGCTGTGGCGCACGGGGGCCGCGGGGCGTCCGGCGATCGTGGAGACCGTGCGCACGCTGCAGCGGCACTGGCCCGGTGTGGCGGCCCACGCGTCCCGCTGACCCCACGGCCACCAACTTCCGGGAATCCGGCGGGACCCGGGAACCCAGCCCCGTCCCCGCTCGTCCAACCCGCATGCTGCCGGAGAGTCACCGCGGTGCGGTGTCGGCCCTCGCTGCTGGCTGCGATCGCTGACTTACCCTCTCCGCCGTACTGCGGCCGGCAGCACGCCGCCATCGGCGCGCCCCCCTCCAACAGCGCCGATGGCGGCCCCTCTTCGGTCACCGCGCCCCTCTTCGGTTTGCTGCGCGTTCCCTTGACTGGCAGAAACTTCCCGGATATTCGTGACTCCTCGGAAGTTTCCTTCAGAGGGAAGGAGCGCACGTGCGCGACTCCGGCACAGGAAGCACGGGAAACACCGCGAGCCCGTCAAGACGTACGGTCCTCGCGGCGACCGCCGGCGTCTCGGCCTCCCTGGCGGTCGGGGGCGCCGCGTACGCCGGAACACCCGCCGACGACAAGAGGCTCCGCACGCTCATCTCCCGAATGACGCTGGAGGAGAAGGTCGGGCAGCTCTTCGTGATGCGGGTGTACGGGCACTCCGCCACCGCTCCCGACCAGGCCGACATCGACGCCAACCTCAAGGAGATCGGCGTCCGCACGGCCGCCGAGCTGATCGCCGAGTACCGGGTCGGCGGCATCATCTACTTCGCCTGGGCGCACAACACCCGGGATCCGCACCAGATCGCGGACCTGTCCAACGGGATCCAGCGGGCCTCCCTCGATCAGCCGCGCGGTCTGCCCGTGCTCATCTCCACCGACCAGGAGCACGGCATGGTCGCGCGCGTGGGCAAGCCCGCCACCCTGTTCCCCGGCGCGATGGCCGTCGGCGCCGGCGGCTCCCGCTCCGACGCCCGCACCCTCGGCCGTCTCGCGGGCGCCGAGCTGCGGGCGCTCGGCATCCGGCAGGACTACTCCCCCGTGGCCGACGTGAACGTCAACCCGGCCAACCCGGTCATCGGCGTACGCTCCTTCGGAGCCGACCCCGCCGCGGTGGCCTCGCTGGTGGCCGCCGAGGTCACCGGGTACCAGCGCTCCGAGGTCGCCGCGACCGCCAAGCACTTCCCGGGCCACGGCGACACCGCCGTCGACAGCCACTACGGCTTCCCCGTCATCACACACAGCCGCGAGCTGTGGGAGACGCTGGACGCGGTGCCGTTCCGGGCCGCGATCGAGGCGGACATCGACTCGATCATGACCGCGCACATCATGGTGCCGGCCCTCGACGGCTCCGGGGACCCGGCCACCCTCTCCCGCCCGGTCCTCACCGGCATCCTGCGCGGCGAACTCGGCTACGACGGGGTCGTGGTCACCGACTCGCTGACCATGGAGGGCGTGCGGACCAAGTACGGCGACGACCGGGTGCCCGTGCTCGCCCTGAAGGCGGGCGCCGACCAGCTCCTCAACCCGCCCTCCCTGGACGTCGCCTGGAACGCCGTCCTCAAGGCAGTACGGGACGGTGAGCTCACCGAGTCCCGGCTGGACGAGTCCCTCCTGCGCATCCTGCGGCTCAAGACGAAGCTGCGGCTCTTCGACGAGCCCTACGTCAGCCGGGCCGGCGTCGCCCGCACGGTCGGGACCAAGGCGCACCTGGCGGCGGCCGGCCGGATCGCCGAGCGGACGACGACCCTGCTGGTCAACGAGGGGAACCTGCTGCCGCTGTCCCGGCGCACCCACAAGGCGCTCCTCGTCGTCGGCGCCGACCCGGCCTCCCCGTCCGGCACCACGGGACCGCCCACCGGCGTGCTCGCGACGGCCCTGTCCGAGCTGGGCTTCACCGCGACGGCCCTGTCCACCGGTACGGCCCCGTCGGCCGCTACCATCGCCAAGGCCGTCGAGGCGGCCCGGACCGCGGACGCGGTGGTGGTCGGGACGTACAACGTCACCGCGACCGGCTCGCAGAAGACGCTGGTCGAGCAGTTGACGGCGACCGGGAAGCCGGTGGTGGCGGTCGCGATCCGCAATCCGTACGACGTTGCCCAACTGCCGTCCGTCACCGCCTGCCTGGCCACGTACTCCTGGACCGACGTCGAACTGCGCGCCGCCGCACGCGTGGTGGCGGGGCAGGTGAGGCCGCGCGGGAAGCTGCCGGTGCCGGTGCAGCGGGCGGACGATCCGGCACAGGTGCTGTATCCGGTCGGGTACGGGCTGTCGTACTAGGCGCCGTACTCGTATCAGACGTAGCGCCCGTACGCCACACACCCGGCGCATCACCACCAAAAGGCGCAAAGCATCCCACTTATCTGGCGTGTGCCCGCCCCGGCGGGCCACGCTGGACGGGGGTGGCCGGGGGATGGCGATGCGCGAGAGATGTGCCGTGGGGGTGGTCAGCGCGCTGTTCGCGCTGCTCGCCGCGCTGCTGACGGGATGTCAGGGATCGGCGTCCGGTGCGGGGGGCGGCGAGGAGGACGGCAGGCTCGGCGGGGAGCCGACGGCCACGGCGACGGCGACGCGGGCCTCCGGCCACGGCGCGGTGTTCCTCGCGGTCGACGAGTGCAGTTCCTTCGGGACGGCCGGCTTCACCGATGTGGCGTGCACCAGTGAGCGCGCCTCGGCACGAGTCGTGGCGCGCCACGACGGCAAGGTGGGCGACGGTCCGCCGTGCCCGGGGACGACCGACTTCGTCCTGCACATCAGTGAACAGCGCCCGTCCTTCGACGAGGACGGCGACGGGACGGTCCCGAAGGGCTACGCCTGCATGCGCAACCTGCAGCCGCCGCACCCCGGCGACCCGGGTGGCGGCGGCGGCCCGCGCACCGTCGTCGGGGACTGCGTCTACGGCCTGGGCGGCGGCAAGGTCCGCGAGACGGCGTGCGACGGCGAGGACGGGAAGCAGCCGCAGTACAAGGTGACGAAGGCGGTCGGCAGCCGCTCGAAGTGCCCGGTGTCCACCGCGCTGTACGTTCAGCTCGGCGGCACGTATCCGGTGGGCTGCGCCCGGCCGGTCTGAGCAACGGCCGGGCGCGGCTGAAGAGTTACGGACGCAGCGCCGGCTCGCGCTCCATGTCCCTCTTGTCCAGCCTCGCATCGAATTCGGCCAGCGGCTTGGCGGCCGACGGGTTCGCCCGGACGGCGGACGACGCCACGCCCGCCCACTGAAGGATCCGGGCCGTGGCGAGGACCTTCTCGTCGGCGACCAGGCCCGCGACATCGGCACCGTGGTTCAGGCCGGGAGCCGTGAAGACGTACGAGTCCTTCGCGCCCTTGCCGAGACGGAACCGCTCCGCGCCCCACGGGTCGTTCTGGCCGTAGACGAACAGCATGTGGCGGGCGTTGTGGCGGACCCAGGTGTCGACGTCACGCATCGCCGAGGGCTGGAACTTCATGGGGATCGAGCGCGGGACGAAGTTCCGGGGTGGCTGGTAGCCGTAGCGGAGGTACTTCCTCTCGATGTGCGGGAAGTGGATCGTCGGTGCGCCGAGCTGCGTGCCCGCCTGGTAGTAGTACGGCGTGTACGGCTCCAGGCCCTGGTCCGTGTAGAAGGAGAAGCCGGAGATCGTGTCGACGGAGTTCCAGATCTCGTCGTCCGTGGCGGTCGCCGCGTTCGCCGGGACCGAGTCGCAGTCGGACAGCAGGCTGTACTGCCAGAAGCCCCAGACGTAGTCGAGGACGACAGCCTCGTACGCCCGGTCCAGGCTGCCGATGGTGTCGAACGTGTAGCCGTTCTCGGCCGCGACGGCCTCGTACTTCTTCTCCAGCGGCTCCCGGCGCACGAGCGCCTCGCGCTGCACCGCGTTCAGCCGGTCCCGGCACTCCTTGGTGCCGACCTTCGCGAAGAAGCGGTCGTACGCCGAGTCCTCGTCGTTGACGACGTCGTTGGGAGCGACGTACGCGATGACGCCGTCCATGTCACGCGGGTGGAAACGCTCGTAGTAGGTGGCGGTCATGCCGCCCTTCGAACCGCCGGTGGCGACCCAGTTCTTGGTGTAGACGGACTTCAGGGCCCTGAAGATGCGGTGCTGGTCGCCGGCCGCCTGCCAGATGTCCAGCTTGCTCCAGTCGGCCGGGTCGGGCCGGGAGGGGGTGAAGAAGCGGTACTCCATGGAGACCTGGTTGCCGTCCACGATCTGGGTCGGCTCGCGGCGGCTCGGGGTCGTGGAGACGTTGTAGCCGCTGGTGTAGAAGACCGTCGGGCGGGAGACGTCCTTGTGCAGCACGGTGATCCGCTGCTGGAACGTGCCCTTGGACGGGTGCCGGTGGTCGACCGGCTGGGTGTAGTCGAGGACGAAGTAGCGGTAGCCGTTGTACGGCTTCTCCTGGATGAGGCTCATGCCCGGTATGGACAGCAGCCGGTCCTTGATGTCGGTGTCGGTCGTGGCGGTGGTGCCGGTGGCCTCCGGCTCGGCGGCGGTGGCCGCCCCCGCCGTGCTCACCGTACCCATGAGCACCGTGAGCGCCAGCAGCCATCTGAGCGCCTTGCGCATGCACACTCCCCTGTGAGACAGATGTGCGCCGGAAGCTAGCGGAGCAACTCCTTTCAGCACCAGGGGAGATGGGGAGATCTGGGGAAAACCCTCTGGGAAACCGGCCAGAGGAACCCGGCCCGCCAGAGAAGCCCAGCTGAAACCGCCCCGGGAAAGCGTGAGATCAGCAGAGGATCCAGCCGGAGCTGACCGTTCCCCGCCCGACCCTGCCCTTGACCCATACGCACCGGTGGCCCGCGTGCACGGTCACCGGGCCGGCCCGGTGGGTGTAGCGCCCGTCGTCGACGACCGGACGGTTGCCGCGCGCCTGGACGCTGACCGACATGAACCGCTCTGTACCGGGACGCTTGGTGAGGGTGACGGCGCAGACGTAGCCGCCCTGCTTGTAGACGTGCACGGCACCGGTTCTGAACGGGAGCGTCCTGACCTTGCGGCCCGAGCAGGGCGTGGCGGCCTGTGCGTCGCCGGGCGCCGCGACGGCGAGCAGAACGGACGCGGTCAGCACGGCCAGGACGAGCACGAGCCGCCGGCGTATCGCACCACTGTCCACTGTCGTCCCTCCCGCACCGCACATGAGCGTACTGGTGTACGGACGCAGGACGTGTGTCGGATGGTTGCGCGACCGTCACTGGGACGCGGCGACGGTCTCCTCCGGCTCGGGCGCCCCGACGAAGGTCCGCCACAGCTCGGCGTACGGCCCGCCGAGGGCGAGCAGCTCGTCGTGCGTGCCGTCCTCCGCGATCCGGCCGTGGGCCATCACCACGACCCGGTCGGCGCGGGCGGCGGTTGTCAGACGGTGGGCGACGACGAGGGTGGTGCGGCGGCTGGCGACACGGTCGGCGGCCTGGTTGACCTGGGCCTCTGTGGCCAGGTCCAGCGCGGCGGTGGCCTCGTCCAGCAACAGGATGTCCGGGTCGACCAGTTCGGCACGGGCCAGGGCGATCAACTGGCGTTGTCCGGCGGAGAGGTTGCGGCCGCGTTCGGCGACCTCGTGGAGGTAGCCGCCGTCGAGGGTGGCGATCATCTCGTGCGCGCCGACCGCGCGCGCCGCCGCCTCCACCTCGGCGTCGGTGGCGTCGGGGCGGCCGTAGGCGATGGCGTCGCGGACGGTGCCCTGGAAGAGGTACGCCTCCTGCGGGACGACCCCGAGGCGGTGGCGGTACGCGGTGATGTCGAGGGAGCGCACATCCGATCCGTCGACCGTGACCCGGCCGCCGGTGGGGTCGTAGAAGCGTGCCACCAGCTTGACGAGGGTCGACTTGCCCGCGCCGGTCTCGCCGACGAAGGCGACGGTCTGGCCGGCCGGGATCCGCAACTCGATCCCGCTGAGCGCCTCTTCCTCCCCGCCGTACGCGAAGTGCACGTCCTCGAAGGCGATCTCGCCCCGCAGGGACGGCACGTCGAGCGGCTCGTCGGCGGCCCGCGTCGACGTCGGCTCCCGGAGCAGCTCCTGGATGCGGCCCAGCGAGACCGTCGCCTGCTGGTAGCCGTCGAAGACCTGCGAGAGCTGCTGCACGGGCGCGAAGAACAGGTCGATGTAGAGCAGGTACGCGACCAGCGCCCCGGTGGTGAGCGTCGCCGCGTCCACCCGGCCCGCGCCCGCGATCAGCACCGCGGCCGCGGCGACCGACGACAGGAGCTGCACGAACGGGAAGTAGATCGATATCAGCCACTGGCCGCGGATGCGGGCCTGGCGGTAGCTGTCGCTGCGCTCAGCGAACCTGCGCCCGCCGTCCCGCTCACGCCGGAAGGCCTGCACGATCCGCAGCCCGGACACCGACTCCTGGAGGTCGGCGTTGACGGTCGCCACACGCTCCCGCGCCAGTTCGTACGCCTTCACACTCGCCCGGCGGAAGAAGTACGTGGCGACGATCAGCGGGGGCAGCGTGGCGAAGACGACGAGCGCGAGCTGTAGGTCGATCACCAGCAGGGCGCCCATGATGCCGAAGAAGGTGACGACCGAGACGAAGGCGGTGACCAGGCCGGTCTGGAGGAAGGTCGACAGCGCGTCGACGTCCGTCGTCATCCTGGTCATGATCCGGCCGGTCAGCTCCCGCTCGTAGTAGTCGAGTCCGAGCCGCTGCAGCTGGGCGAAGATCTTGAGCCGGAGCGAGTAGAGAACGCGTTCGCCGGTGCGTCCGGTCATCCGGGTCTCGGCGATCTGGGCCGCCCACTGGAGGGCGACGGCGAGCAGGGCGAGGAGCGAGGCCGTCCAGACCGCGCCGAGGGCGACCGCGGAGACGCCCTTGTCGATGCCGTGCCGGATCATGACCGGCAGCAGCAGGGCCATGCCGGCGTCGACTGCGACGAGGCCGAGGCTGACGAGGAGGGGGAGGCCGAAGCCTCCGAGGAGCCTGCGCAGGCCGTAGGACTCCTCGGGCGTGACCGCGCGTGCCTCGTCGATGTCCGGGGTGTCGGCCGCCGGGGGCAGCGCCTCGACCTGGGCGAGGAGTTCGGGGGTGGCGGGCATTCCCTCCATGGCGGTGTCCCGCTGTGCGCGCTCCCCCGCCCACAGCCTGGGGGTGATGCCGCGCTCGGCGTCGAACTCGGCGTCCAGTTCGTCGCGTACGGAGGTCTCCTCCTGGGGTGCCGCGGGCTGGGCGTGGCCGGGCGAGACGCCGCCGAGCTCGTCGGGGTCGGTGAGGAGGCGGCGGTAGAGGGCGGACCGTTCCTGCAGCTCGTCGTGGGTGCCGAGGTCGGCGAGGCGGCCGCCGTCGAGGACGGCGATGCGGTCGGCGAGGTTGAGCGTGGAGCGGCGGTGGGCGATGACGAGGGTGGTCCGGCCCTCCATGACCTGCTTCAGCGCCTCGTGGATCTCGTGCTCGACCCGGGCGTCCACGGCGGAGGTGGCGTCGTCGAGGACGAGCAGCCGCGGGTCGGTGAGGATCGCGCGGGCGAGCGCGATGCGCTGGCGCTGGCCGCCGGAGAGGGTGAGGCCGTGCTCGCCGACCTTGGTGTCGTAGCCGTCGGGCAACGCGGCGATGAAACGATCCGCCTGAGCGGCACGGGCGGCCGCCTCGATCTGCTCCTCGGTCGCGTCGGGACGGCCGTACGCGATGTTGTTGCGCACGGTGTCGGAGAAGAGGAACGAGTCCTCGGGGACGAGGCCGATGGCGGCGCGCAGCGAGTCGAGGGTCAGCTCGCGGACGTCGTGGCCGCCGATGAGTACGGCGCCGTGCGTCACGTCGTAGAAGCGCGGGAGGAGAAGCGAGACGGTGGACTTGCCGGAGCCGGAGGCGCCGACGACGGCGAGGGTCTCGCCCGGGCGGATCTCGAAGCTGAGCCCGTCGAGGACGGGGCTGGTTCTGCCGGAGGCGTGGTCGTAGCCGAAGGACACGTCGTCGAACTCGACGGTCGCGGGAGCGTCGGCGGGGAGTTCCTTCGTGCCGTCGGCGAGGGAGGGCTCGGTGTCGATCAGTTCCAGGACGCGTTCGGTGCCCGCCCGGGCCTGCTGGCCGACCGTGAGGACCACGGCGAGCATCCGCACGGGGCCGACCAGCTGGGCGAGATAGGTGGAGAAGGCGACGAACGTACCGAGCGTGATGTGGCCGCGAACGGCCAGCCAGCCGCCGAGCGCGAGCATCGCGACCTGGCCGAGGGCGGGTACGGCCTGGAGGGCCGGCGTGTACGTGGCGTTCAGGCGGATCGTGCGCAGCCGCCCCGCGTAGAGCCGCCGGCCGACCTCCCGCAGCTTCCCGGTCTCCTGCTCCTCCTGCCCGAAACCCTTCACCACGCGTACGCCGCTGACGGCGCCGTCGACCACGCCGGCGACGGCGGCGGCCTGGGCCTGGGCGAACCAGGTGGAGGGGTGCAGTTTTGTACGGCTTCGCCTGGCGATCCACCACAGGGCGGGGGCCACGGCGAGGGCGACCAGCGTGAGCGGCAGGGACAGCCACGCCATGATCACCAGGGAGATGAGGAAGAGAAGCAGGTTCCCGATGGTCATCGGGAGCATGAAGAGCAGGCCCTGGATCAGCTGGAGGTCGCTCGTCGCTCTGCCGACCACCTGGCCGGTGGACAGCTCGTCCTGACGCCGTCCGTCGAGCCGGGTGATCGTCTCGTACATCTCGGTCCGCAGGTCGTGCTGGACGTCGAGGGCGAGGCGGCCGCCGTAGTAACGGCGGACGTAGGTGCAGACGTAGACGAGCACGGCCGCGCCGATCAGGGCTCCGGCCAAGGGGGCCATGTCTCGGCTGTGGTCGCCGATCACATCGTCGATGATCACCTTGGTGACCAGCGGGACCAGTGCCATGACGGCCATGCCGGCGAGGGAGGAGCCGAGGGCGAGGACTACGTCCTTGGGATGTCTCCAGGCGTAGCCGGCCAGTCGGCGTGCCCATCCCCGTTGCGGTCCCACGCGGGTGCCCTCCGTTCGTCCTGATCTACCGGAAGGCACCAACGCAAACGAAGGACGATTTCATCCCCCCGTCACATTCGGGTTCTGGTCGTCTATCGGGTCCGGCAACGTCGTGGCTGGTCACGCCCACGCGGCGGAGCCGCATACCGCCCCGGCCCTCAAGGCCTACGTCCTCACCCGGAGACGGCAGAAACGGGTCGTCTGTGCCTGGTTCTGGTTGTCGTCGCTTGCCAGGAGCACCGTCAGACTGCCCCTGCTCCGGCCCGTGATCACCATTCCCTCGATGTTGTCGAGGAGAGGGTTGGGCTGGGGCTGCTTGGCGGTGGCGCCCAGGGGCGGGCAGGTGGCGATGTCCGCCAGTGGTGTCTTCTTGATCAGCCGCACTCCGTCCTGTCCGGAGGGACCGGCGGCGGTCAGGCAGGCGGCCGCCGCCAGGCCGGCGGCGGCGGTCGCGAGTACGGCTCTCAGGGGCATGATCACCGTGGGCCGGGTCGGTGACGTGCGGGAGGCCGCCATGCGTCAGGCGGTGGAAGCGGCCAGATCCCGGTGGATGACCTTGGCGACGCCCTGGATGGTGTTGATCCCGTAGGTCATCGTGGTGTTGCCGCGGGTGAGCACCGTGATCATGTAGTCGTGGCCGCCGCCCTTGAACGTGCCGACGCTGTGCACCCGCCAGCCGTATGTGGCGCGCTCCAGCCAGCCGTTCTTGACGTGCACCGAGACGGTGGACGGAGCGCCGTACGGCGTGCCCCAGCGCTGCGAGGAGACGACCTGGCTCATCAGCTTGCGGACGTAGTAACGGGAGTCGTCGCTCAGCACCGTGTTGTGCGCGGTGATCAGCTTGAGCAGGCGCTGCTCGTCGGTGACGTTGATCTGGGTCAGGCCCCAGTAGCCGTCCGCGCCGGGCGTGGTGTTGGCCATGTTGGCCGCGGCGAGGAAGCCCTTGATCTTCGTCAGACCCAGCTGATTCCAGAGCTTGCTGGTCGCGGTGTTGTCCGACTGTGTGATCATCGCCTTGGCGAGGGAGGTCTCGGTGCTGGTGAGGGTGCGACCGGTCTTCTGCGCGTCCCACAGCAGCGTGGCGAGGACGGTGACCTTGACGACGCTCGCGGAGTCGTAGGCCGTTGCGGGGCGGAAGGTGCACGTGGTCTTGGTGGAGCGGTCGTAGAGGCCGACCGAGATCGTGCCGCTGCGGTTCGCGAGTGCCGCTGTGATGTCGTTCCTCAGCTTGGTGGCCAGGCCCGCCGTGCCGGATGTGCAGCTGACGGTCGTGGCCGCGGCGGCGGGCGTGGCCGCCGCCACGGTTATGAGTGCGCCGGCGCCGAGGGCCACCGCGAGATGTCTCGCACGCCTGGATGTCCCGAGAGTCATGCCCCTGATGACTCACCGGGGCGTGAAAGGTTGTACGCGTCACCTGCGCCGTTGGGCAAAGGCCGGCCAAAGCGTCACCACGTCCGTCGCCGATTCAAGGGCGCGGCTCGGCTCCGAGCTCAGCTCCTGAGCCCGTACTCGTCGTGCCGGCGCAGCCAGTGCAGCTGCTCGCCCTCCTCGTGGCGGCCCATCGGGGTCCGGTCGAGGAGGCCGTAGTAGGGCATGGCAGGTTCGAGGCCGCGCGCCGTGGTGACGTACGTCCGGTAGACGGTGCCCTCCGAGAGCGCGTAGGCGCTCAACCCCGGCCCCTCGGTGACGTAGCCGAGCACGTCCGTGCCGCACAGCTCCGCCATCTGACTCACCGTCGGCGGGATGTCGCCGTCGAGGAACGGTCTCAGCTCGTCCTCCGTGTACATGAAGCCGATGTCGCGGTGGAAGTCGCTGCCGACGGTTGAGACCCAGTCGAAGCTCCAGCCCATCCGCTCCCGGTACGCGAGGAGCCTGTCGATCGGCGCGCGCGAGGAGCAGATCAGCGTCACGTCGCGGCCCTTGAGATGGACCGTGTTGGGGTCGAGGGTGTCCGCGATCGAGGAGCAGACCGGGCACCCGGCCTCGTACGATGGGCCGAACATGAAGTGGTAGACGAGCAGCTGCGAGCGCCCGTCGAAGAGGTCCGCGAGCGACTTGGACCCGCCCTCGGTCTCGAATCTGTAGTCCCTCTCGACCGGCACCCAGGGCAGCTCCCTGCGCTTTTGCGCGAGCTCGTCGCTGCGTCGGGTGAGTTTCTTCTCCTCCGCGAGCAGCTCCGCTCGGGCCGCCTCGAACTCGTCCCGTGTGCCCACCTTGTGCTCGGGCATTGCCTTTCCCTCCTCTGCGGGAGCAGAACGGACCCGACCGGCCATGCGTCCACCGTACGCGCGCGGCGACAAAATCTCTTTGCGGAGCCCTCTGCGTTCTCACACCCGGCCGGGTACGGCACAGCGCGCGCTCACCCCGCCCCGCACGACGCGCGGGTGACATGTGCCACCGATCCACGCCCACCACGAGACCGTGCCCCCGACCGGCCTCCGCCGGCGCCCCCGACGAGGTCAACTCGCCTGGACAAAGGGTGGTTTGCCGGTTCCGGTCACCCGATCGACATGTGGAATCCATGGACAGGCTCGCATGTCCATGTCACCCTCCCGTTGCCGCCTCCATTCAACCCGCGTAGATGGGACACCCCACATGCTGGCGACACACACAGGCCGCTGGAAGTCGGTGGCGCTCGCCACCGCCGCCGTGCTGGTCGGCCTCACCGCACCGGCCCTGACCGCGACCCCGGCCGCGGCCACCACCACCGCGTACGACTCGACGTACTACAAGAACGCGGTCGGCAAGACCGGCACGAGCCTCAAGTCCTCGCTGCACACGATCATCAGCAGCCAGACCAAGCTCTCGTACTCGGCACTCTGGGAGGCCCTGAAGGACACGGACCAGGACCCGGGCAACGGCGGCAACGTCAAGCTGCTGTACTCGGGCATCTCGCGCAGCAAGTCGCTCAACGGCGGCTCCACCGGCAACTGGAACCGCGAGCACGTGTGGGCCCAGTCGCACGGCGACTTCGGCACCACGGCCGGCCCGGGTACCGACCTGCACCACATCCGCCCCGAGGACGTGACGGTCAACTCCATCCGCGGCAACAAGGACTTCGACAACGGCGGCAGCAGCTTCACCGACTCCGGGGGCAGCCTCACCGACTCGAACTCCTTCGAGCCCCGCGACGCCGTCAAGGGCGACGTGGCCCGCATGATCCTCTACATGGCGGTCCGCTACGAGGGCGACGACGGCCGGCCGGACCTGGAGCCCAACGACCTCGTCACCAACAGCAGCGTCCCCTGCCACGGTCGCCTCTCCGTCCTGAAGGCGTGGAACGACGAGGACCCGCCGGACGCCTTCGAGGAGCGCCGCAACCAGGTCATCTACGACACCTACCAGCACAACCGCAACCCGTTCGTCGACCACCCGGAGTGGGTCGAGGCGATCTGGTAGGACCCCGGAAACCGGGCGCGGTGCCCCCCGCCGCACCGCGCCTCTCCCCTGTTGCGGATCATGGACGCAGTCGTCCGGCGAAGGGGAGAAAAGAGTGGGCCACTGCCTGGAGATGAGCACCGGGGACATGCGGGACGTGATGCGTCTCCTCACCACTGTGGAGCGGACGGAGAAGCAGGAGCGGGTCCTAGGCGTCGTGCGCGAGCGGTGCGCGCGGACCGACGCGCGGTTCCGTGAACAGCACATCGACCTCGACGTGACCGTGTGCCAGGCGCTCGACGAACTGATCGACGGGGCGCCCAGCGTCGAGATGAGCCCCGCGTACACCTACGCCTTCCACGAGGTGGTGGCGTCCCACTTCTCCGACACGACCGACCTCGGGGTGTGGCGGCGGCCGTCCTGGTTCTACCGCATGGACGACGAACTGGCCCGGCACGGCGTACCGTCCGACCTGCTGCCCGGCTCGTTCCTGTTCAGCGGGCCGCCGCTCAGGCTGCCCCATCCCGGCGACGCGTTCCCCTCCGTCGGCACCCTGCCCACCCCGCGGGCGGCCGCGCTCGCCGACTCCTACGAGGCCGTACTCGGCCGTCTCGACCCCGAATACCGGGACACGGCCCGCAAGTTCGCCGAACTCATGCGGTTCGAGGCCGAGGAGTGGGAGCAGGCCCGGACGCTCGGCCAGACGCTGGACACGATCTTCTTCTGGTTCTGCTGAACCGGCCCGCCGCGGCGGTCAGCCGAGGTGCGTCGGCGCGAACATCCGCAGCAGTGCCGGCAGGACGACCACCGAGGGGCCGGGGGACGCGAGTGCCTTGACGAGGTCCTGCTCCAGGGTCTCGGGGGTCGTCCGCACTCCCGGGACCCCGAACGACTCGGCCAGCGCCACATAGTCCGGGCGGCTCAGCTCGGTCGCCGTGGCCTGGCCGAACGCGTCCGTCATGTACTCGCGCAGGATGCCGTAGCCGCCGTCGTCGACGATCAGCCAGGTGACGTTCAGGCCGTACTGCCGGGCCGTCGCCAGCTCGGCGATCGAGTACAGGGCCCCGCCGTCGCCCGACACCGCGAGGACCGGCCGGGTGGGTTCGGCGGCCGCCGCGCCCAGCGCCGCCGGGAAGCCGTACCCGAGGCCGCCGGCGCCCTGGGCGGAGTGCATGCGGTTGGGGCCCTTCGCGTCGAAGGCGGACCAGGCCCAGTACGCCAGGATCGTCATGTCCCAGAAGGAGGGCGAGTCGGCCGGCAGCGCCCCCCGCACCGACGCCAGCACGTCCTGTTCCAGGGTGAGTTCCTGGGCGTCGATGCGCTCACGCACCCGCGACAGCAGGGTCCGTACGCGCTCCCTGACCGTCTCGTCCTCCCGCGGCTCCACCGTCTCCAGCAGCGCCTGCAACGCCAGGCGCGCGTCCGCGTGGATGCCCAGCGCCGGGTGGTTGGACTCCAGCTTGCCGAGGTCCGCCTCGATCTGGATCACGCGGCCGCTGGGCTTGAACGTGTAGTAGTTCGAGGAGAGTTCGCCGAGGCCCGAGCCGACGACGAGCAGGACGTCGGCGTCCTGAAGGAAGTCCGTCGTGTGACGGTCCTCCAGCCAGGACTGGAGCGAGAGGGGGTGCCCCCAGGGGAAGGCGCCCTTGCCGCCGAAGGTCGTGACGACCGGGGCCTGGAGCTTCTCCGCCAGCTGACGAAGCTTCCCCGACGCGTCCGCCCGTACGACTCCCCCGCCCGCGATGATCGCGGGGCGCGCGGCGCGGGACAGCAGGTCGGCCGCCACCGCGGTCAGTTCGGGGCGCGGCGGCAGTTCGTCGGGGGTCGCGTCCGCCGCCGTCACCACCGGAACGGGGGTCCCGGCGAGCAGCACGTCCTGCGGGATCTCCACCCACACCGGCCCGTGCGGGGCCGTCAGCGCCGACTTCCAGGCCGCCGCGATCGCGGACGGGATCTGGGACTGGGTGCGGACGGTGTGGACCGACTTCACCACGCCCCGGAACGAGGCCGCCTGGTCCGGGAGTTCGTGGAGGTAGCCGTGACGGCCGCCGCCCAGTCCGGGGGTGGGGACCTGGCTGCTGATCGCGAGCACCGGGGCCGAGGCGGCCGCGGCCTCCTGGAGCGCGGCCAGCGAGGTCAGCGCGCCCGGGCCCGTGGAGAGCAGGAGGGGGGCCGCCTCACCGGTGACCCGGCCGTAGGCGTCCGCGGCGAAGCCCGCGTTGTTCTCCACCCGCAGGCCGATGTACCTCAGGTCGGAGCGGCGGAGCGCGTCGAACATGCCGAGGGCGTGCTGGCCGGGCAGGCCGAAGACGGTCGTCGCGCCGAGCCCGGCCAGGGTCTCCACTACCAGGTCTCCGCCGTTGCGGCCGGGGGGCGGGTTCAGCGCGGCCTCCCTCTGGGCGGGCGTCGGGCGGAGCACCAGGTCGTGGTCGTGGGTCACTTCGAGCGGGCCTCGGCAATCTGGCGGGACATGATGGTGGTCAGTTCGTACGCCGTGTGGGACGCGGCCACCGACGTGATCTCGGCGTGATCGTACGCGGGCGCCACCTCGACGACGTCGGCGGAGACCAGGTTGCAGGACGCGAGGCCGCGCAGGATCTCCAGGAGCTCGCGGGAGGTCATGCCGCCCGCCTCCGGCGTCCCGGTGCCGGGCGCGTGCGCCGGGTCGAGGCAGTCGATGTCGATGGAGATGTACAGCGGGCGGTCGCCGATGCGCTGGCGCAGCTGGTCGGCGACCTCGTCGGCGCCCCGGCGGTAGACGTCCGAGGAGGTGACGATGCCGAATCCCATCTTCTCGTCGTCGGTGAGGTCCTGCTTGCCGTACAGCGGGCCGCGGATGCCGACGTGCGACAGCGCCGACGTGTCGAGGATGCCCTCCTCGACCGCCCGGCGGAACGGGGTGCCGTGTGTGTACTCGGCGCCGAAGTAGGTGTCCCAGGTGTCCAGGTGCGCGTCGAAGTGCAGGAGGGCGACCGGGCCGTGCTTCTTCGCGACCGACCGCAGCAGCGGGAGCGCGATGGTGTGGTCTCCGCCCAGCGTCATCAGGCGGGCGCCGGTGCCGAGCAGTTCGTCGGCGGCCGCCTCGATGGTGTCGACGGCCTCGTTGATGTTGAAGGGGTTCACCGCGATGTCGCCGCCGTCGGCCACCTGCGCCAGCGCGAAGGGGGAGGCGTCCTGTGCGGGGTTGTAGGGGCGCAGCAGCCGGGACGCCTCGCGGATGGCGTTGCCGCCGAAGCGGGCGCCCGGCCGGTACGAGACGCCGGAGTCGAACGGCACGCCGACCACGGCGACGTCGGCGCGGCCGACCTCGTCGAGGCGCGGCAGCCGGGCGAAGGTCGCGGGTCCGGCGTACCGCGGGATACGGGAGGAGTCGACAGGGCCGCGGGGCGTCTCGTTGCTGCTCATCGGGAAATGCCTTCTTTCCTACGCTTCATCGCGTATGTACTGCGTCTTCCTACGACTCTACTGGGGAGCCGGGACCCGCTCTTCGGACGGGAGTTCGGGGGCCCGTCCGGCGAGGCGCTCACGCCAGGCGGCGAGGACGGCGGCGTCGGTCGGCCGGGTCGTCAGGGAGACGGCGACGTAGGCGGCCAGCGACGAGAGGAGGCCGTAGTAGACGGGCTCGTTGGCGAGGATGCCGTAGCCCGCCATCAGGCCGATGACGGCGAGGCCGCCGACCAGGACGGAGGCGAGGGCGCCCTGCGCGGTGCCGCGCTTCCACAGCAGACCGCCGAGGATCGGGACGAGGAGACCGCCGACGAGCAGGTTGTACGCCACGGTCAGCGCCTCGACCACGTTGTTGAGGGCGATCGCCGTGCAGATCACGGCGAGACCCATGACCAGGATGAAGGCGCGGTTGCCCCTGACCTCGTCGTGTTCCCCGCCGTCGGCCTTCACGACGCCCCGCAGGCGGGACCAGATGTCGTTGTTGGCGACGGTCGCGCAGGCGATGAGCGCGCCGGAGGACGTCGACATGACGGCGGCCAGGGCGGCGGCGAGCACCAGTCCCCTTACGCCGACGGGGAGTTCGTCCTTGACGATGGTCGCGAAGGCGTCGTCGGCACTGGCGAGGTCGGGGTAGAGCACCTTGGCGGCGGTGCCGATGACGGCGCCGGCGAGGGCGTAGGCGAGACAGTAGGTGCCGGCGACCGTGCCGCCCCACTTCGCCGTCCGGTCGCTGCGCGCGGTGAACACGCGCTGCCAGATGTCCTGCCCGATGAGCATGCCGAAGGTGTAGATCAGCACGTAGGTGAAGATCGTCTCGCCGCCCATGCCCAGCGGGTCGAAGTACTCGGTGGGCAGCTTCGCCTTCATCTCGGAGAAGCCGCCCGCCTTCACGACGGCGATCGGCAGGAGCAGGAGCAGCACGCCGACGGTCTTCACGACGAACTGCACCATGTCGGTGAGCGTGATCGACCACATGCCGCCGAGCGTCGAGTAGGCGACGACGATCGAGCCGCCGAGGACGATCGCGACGGTCCGGTTCATGTCGAAGAGGACGTCGAAGATCGTGGCGTACGCGATGGTGGAGGTCACCGCGAGCATGAGGGTGTACGCCCACATGACGACGCCGGAGATCACGCCTGCCCGGCCGCCGTAGCGCAGGTCGAGCATCTCGGAGACGGTGTAGACCTTGAGGCGGGCGATGCGGGCGGAGAAGAAGACGGAGAGGGCGAGCAGCCCGAGGCCGATGGTGAAGACCATCCAGGCGCCGGAGAGGCCGTACTGGTAGCCGAGTCCGACGCCGCCGATGGTGGAGGCTCCGCCGAGGACGATGGCCGCCATGGTGCCGGAGTACATCGCGGGCCCGAGCCGTCGTCCGGCGACGAGGAAGTCGCTCTTCGACCTGGCGCGCCGCATGCCCCACCAGCCCATGGCCAGCATGCCGGCGAGATAGACGACGATCACGGTGTAGTCGACGGCCATGTTGGGGCCTCCTTCGCGCACTGTCTGTGGCGTGTCGTGCAGATACCGGGGACGGTCGGCAGGGGCTCGCGGGGACATCCGCCCGTACCCGCGGGCTGCCGGTCGGGACCGACACTAGGTGGCTGGAAAGCGACTGCGAAGTGTACGTTTCATCCATTCGAGCCGAGCCGGATGGAAGGAACGTCCATCGTGCCGGACCCTGCGGTTCCCCCCACACCGCCCGTGCCCCTCGCCGCCCTGCTGGCCCGCGAGGACCTCGCCCTGCGCCGGATCGCCGGTCCGGCCGATCCGGACATCGTGATCCACTGGGCGCACACCTCCGAGATGGCGGACCCGTATCCGTATCTGCTGGGCGGGGAGCTGCTGCTGACCGCCGGGGTACACATCCCGGAGGCCGCGGGCTCCGGTACGTACTTCGACGCGTACGTGTCCCGGATCGTGGCGGCGGGCGGCGCGGCCCTGGGGTTCGGCCTGGCCCCCGTGCACGACACGGTGCCGCGGGCGCTGGTCGCGGCCTGCGACGCGTACGGACTCCCCCTCCTGGAGGTCCCTCCGCAGACCACGTTCTCGGGCGTGGCCCGCGCGGTCTGGCAAATCATGGCCCAGGCCCGCCTGGCCGAACTCCGTCGCGTCACGGCGGCCCAGCAGGGCCTGGCGGCCGCGGCCTCCCGCCCCGACCCGGTGCCGTCGGTACTGCGCCGGCTTGCCCAGCGGGTGGGGGGCTGGTCGGTGCTGTACGGCCCGGAGGGGGCGGAGATCGCGTCGGCGGGACGGGAGCCGCACGGCGAGGGGGCAAGGGGGGCGCTGGCGGAGCTGGCGAAGGTCGTGCGTCCCGGCCGCACCCCCGCCCCCGCCTCCGCCACGGACATCTTCGCCGGCACCCACCTCGCCGCCTACGCCCTCGGCACCGGGCAGGGCTTCGTGCTGGGTGTCGCCGCCCCGCATCGCGAGCCCGGTGACCACACCATCGCCTCCGTCGCCGCCGTGCTGCTCTCGCTGCTGACCGGCGAGCACCAGAGCGGTGCGGGCGCGGAACGCTCCTCGGCGCTCGTACGGCTGCTGCTGGGCGCCGCGCCGGAGGCGGTCGCGCCGCTGCTCGGCGGAGAGCGGTGGCTCGTCGTGCACGCCCGACCGGACGCCCAGGCCCCCGACGCCGTGGCGGCCTCCGCGCTCGGCGCGGCTCTCGGCTCCCCGCTGGTCGACCTGGCGCAGGACGTCGTACGGGTTCTCGTGCCGGCCGACCGCGAACCGGCCCGGCAGCCCGGCTGGACGCTGGGCGTCAGTGCCGCCGCCGCCGCGCACGAGTGGCCCGCCGCCGACACCCAGGCCGCCCGCGCCCTGGCCCGCGCCCGCGCCACCCGTGCGGCGCTGGTCCGCCACGGCGCCCGCCCCCACCTCGCCGCCCTGGTTCCCGCCGACGAGGCCGAGGCCCACGCCCGCGCCCTCCTCGCGCCCATCGCCGCGCCCCCGGCCCTCACCGAAACCCTGCGCACCTGGCTTTCCCTGCACGGCAGTTGGGACCGAACGGCGGTCGCCCTGGCCGTGCACCGCAACACCGTCCGGCAGCGGATCGCCCGGTGCGCGGACCTCCTCGGCGCGGACCTGGACGACCCGGACGTACGCATGGAGCTGTGGTTCGCCCTGCGGCAACGGGACACGTGACCCACGTCCCAGGGAGCGATACGCGAAGAACTCCCACCGCCGCCTGCTCCACAATGGTGTTCATGCCGATACCCGGGACACCCAGCCGCGCCGAGCTCGTCGACCACCTCGTACGGACCCGCATCGCGGGCGACGTCGCCACGCCCCGCGAGAACAACCTCTCCCACTACCGCCAGCTCGCGAACGGCGTCCGCAACTTCTGGCTCGGCCTGGAACTCGGCGACCGCTGGACCGACGAACAGGACGTGCTCGCGGTGATGGCGGAGCGGGTCGGGGTGAACGACGACCCCGAGTACCGGTACGGCCAGGACACCATCGACCCCGAGCTGACGGTCGACGCCCTGCAGCGTCTCGCGGGCCGGCTGCGCAAGGCGGCCGACGGCCAGCAGCGGGTCCTCCTCGCCACCGGTCACCCGGGCGGCCTCCTCGACGTGCACCGCGCGACGGCCGCCGCCCTGCGCGCTGCCGGCTGCGAGATCGTCGTCATCCCGGACGGGCTGCAGACGGACGAGGGGTACGTCATGCAGTTCGCGGACGTGGCGGTGCTCGAGCACGGCGCCACGCTGTGGCACACGCACTCCGGCGAGCCGATGAAGGCCATCCTGACCGCCCTGGAGCGCTCGGGCCGCCCGCTGCCCGACCTGGTGGTCGCCGACCACGGCTGGGCGGGCTACGCGGGCCAGCACGGCGTCGACTCCGTCGGCTACGCCGACTGCAACGACCCGGCCCTGTTCATCGCCGAGGCGGAGGGCACCCTCCAGGTGACCGTCCCCCTCGACGACCACGTGCTCAGCCCGCGCCACTACGACCCGATGACGGCGTATCTGCTGGCGGAGGCGGGCCTCGCCGGCCAGGACGGACAGGCCTAGGTCCTGTCGCCGCATTCCCGTCGTCCGCCCGGAGGGCGGGCACCGCGGCGTCGGGTGCACGCACCGGACGCCGCTCCTTGACGGGCAGACCTTGGCCGACGCGGCACTGGAACTGGACACCGGCGATCGATCCGGGGGCGCGCTCGGCTCGGGCCAGCCCCCGGATCACGTCGACCGTGCCATGGCGGCGGACGGCGAGACACGCCAGGAGCTCCACGACGGGGGCTGTCACCCGCTCGGGGAAGTCGGGGGCCGGCACTGCGGCACTGCACGCCAGGTCGTCGGCGTGCACGACGAGTTCCATGAGCCGGGTCGGCAGGAAGTCGTCGAGGTCCAGGGACCAGTCGCCCCAGGACGGGACGCGGACGGGACGTACGGCGGGTGCGTCCGGCACCAGTGTCCGCAGCTGCCCCAGGGCGTCCCGTACGCGCGCGAGCAGCACCTCGTGCCCGTCGGCCGCGGCCGCCTCTCCGCCCTGCCTGATCCGTGCGCTGACGGGAGCGCCGGCGTCCGGCCAGACGACCCGCTCCAGGTAGTACTCGCGCAACGACACCACCGGCTCGGCCGGCACCGGGTCCGCGAGCAGCCCCGGGAGGCCGGTTCCGGCCAGAAGGTGTGCCCGGCGAGCCCCCGGACGCTGAACTCCCTGAGCGCGCCGGGCTTGTCCCAGGCGGCGGCGACGGCGGGCCCGGACAGCAGCTCGAGTGTGCGGTCCGCCGCCTCCGGGAAGGCCTCCCGGATCCGTCCGCCCCGCCAGTTCCAGGTCTCCGACGTGACTGTCATGGACCCATCGAACCCGACCCGGGGCGGCCGCGGCCAGGGAGTCACTGCCTGGGGACGCGGACCAGGCCCTCCTGGATGACCGAGACGGCGAGCCGGCCGTCCTGCGTGTAGATGCGGGCCTGGCCGAGGCCGCGGCCGCCGTGTGCCGACGGCGACTCCTGGTCGTACAGCAGCCATTCGTCGGCCCGGAACGGACGGTGGAACCACATCGCGTGGTCCAGCGACGCCCCGACGACGTCGCCGACCGCCCAGCCGCCGCGGCCGTGCGCGAGGAGGATCGAGTCGAGCAGGGTCATGTCGGAGACATAGGTGGCCAGCACGACGTGCAGCAGGGGGTCGTCAGCGAGCTTGCCGTTGGTGCGGAACCACACCTGGGAGTGCGGCTCGCGCGGCTCGCCGAACTTCCCGTACGGCGGCTCGTCGACGTAGCGCAGGTCGATCGCCTGGCGTGACTCCAGGAACCTCTCGAGGATCTCGGGAGCGAGATGGTCGTAGCCCCGCAGACGTTCCTGCGAGGTGGGAAGGGTCACCGGATCGGGGGCGGGCGGCATGGGGGCCTGGTGGTCGAGGCCTTCCTCGTACGTCTGGAAGGACGCCGAGAGCGCGAAGATCGGTCTGCCGTGCTGGACCGCGACCGCCCTGCGCGTGGTGAAGGAGCGGCCGTCGCGGATGCGCTCGACGTTGTAGACGATGGGCGCGCCCGGGTCTCCCATGCGCAGGAAGTACGCGTGCAGGGAGTGGGCGTGCCGGTCCGCGGGGACCGTACGTCCGGCGGCGACCAGCGCCTGCGCCGCCACCTGTCCGCCGAAGACGCGGGGGACCACGGCGGAGCGGGACCGGCCGCGGAAGATGTTCTCCTCGATCTGCTCCAGGTCGAGCAGATCGAGGAGATCGTGGAGTGCCTGGCTCATGACGTCCAGTTGTATCGGCCAGTAGGTGCGGTGGGCTTACAGACCCATGTCCTTCGCGATGATCGACTTCATGATCTCGCTGGTGCCGCCGTAGATGCGGTTGACGCGGTTGTCCGCGTACAGGCGGGCGATCGGGTACTCGTTCATGAAGCCGTAGCCGCCGTGCAGCTGGAGGCAGCGGTCGATCACGCGGTGGGCGACCTCGGTGCAGAACAGCTTGGCGCTGGCGGCCTCGGCGGGGGTCAGCTCGCCCGCGTCGAGGGCTTCGAGCGAGCGGTCGGCCACGGCCTCGGCGGCGTCCACCTCGGCCTGACAGGCGGCCAGCTCGAACTTGGTGTTCTGGAAGTGGGCGACCGGCTTACCGAAGACCGTGCGCTCCTGGACGTACTCCTTGGCGAACCGGACGGCGGCCTTGGCCTGCGCGTACGCGCCGAAGGCGATGCCCCAGCGCTCGGAGGCCAGGTTGTGGCCGAGGTAGTAGAAGCCCTTGTTCTCCTCGCCGAGCAGGTCCTCGACCGGGACCTTCACGTCGACGAACGCCAGCTCGGCGGTGTCGGAGGTCTTCAGGCCGAGCTTGTCGAGCTTGCGGCCGACGGAGTAGCCCTCGGACTTGGTGTCCACGGCGAAGAGGGAGATGCCGAAGCGGCGGTCCTCGGCCGTGGGGGCGGACGTGCGGGCGCAGACGATCACGCGGTCGGCGTGGACACCGCCGGTGATGAAGGTCTTGGCGCCGTTGAGGACGTAGTGCGTGCCGTCCTCGGAGAGCTTGGCGGTGGTCTTCATCCCCGCGAGGTCGGAGCCGGCGCCCGGCTCGGTCATCGCGAGGGCCCACATCTCCTCGCCGGAGACGAACTTCGGCAGGAACCGCTTCTTCTGCTCGTCGCTGGCGAGCATCTTGATGTAGGGCAGGCCGAGCAGCACGTGCACGCCGGAGCCGCCGAACTGGACGCCCGCGCGGGAGGTCTCCTCGTAGATGATGGCCTCGAACTTGTACGAGTCGATGCCGGCGCCGCCGTACTCCTCGTCCACGCGGATGCCGAACACGCCGAGCTCGGCGAGCTTGTAGTAGAAGTCGCGCGGCGCCTGGCCGGCGGCGAACCACTCGTCGTACACGGGGACGACCTCGGCCTCGATGAAGGCCCGGAGGGTCTCCCGGAACGCCTCGTGATCCTCGTTGAACACCGTACGGCGCACCGCCGCCACCTCCACCTGGCTCAAAGGGTCCATATCTAAGCGCTTGCTCAGATCATTACCGTACCGGCCGGTAGGGAGAGGCGTCCAGAGGGGTCGGCGCGTAACGCTCGTCACGCCCCGGCAGCCGCGAAGGCCCCTCTGGCCATCCGGTGCAGCAGCGCCGCCGTGCCCACACGGCCCGGGAGCGCACCCGGACGGCCCAGGTGAGGGGTGGAGTTCAGGAGGCCGAACACCGAGTGGACCGCCGAGCGGGCCGACGGTTCGGCCAGCTCGGGGTACACCTCGCGGACCACCTCCACCCACAGTTCGACGTACTGCCGCTGAAGCTGGCGCACCAGCTTGCGGTCGGTGTCCCGGAGGCGGTCCAGCTCGCGGTCGTGCAGGGTGATGAGGGGACGGTCGTCGAGCGCGAAGTCGATGTGGCCCTCGATGAGCGAGTCGAGGACCGCCTCTGGGGCCACCCCGTCGGCCTCCTGCAGGCGCCGCTTCGCGCCGGTCAGCAGCTGACCGCTGATCCCGACGAGCAGCTCGGCGAGCATCGCGTCCTTGCCGGCGAAGTGCCGGTACAGACCCGGTCCGCTGATGCCGACAGCGGCTCCTATCTCGTCGACTCCGACGCCGTGGAAGCCGCGCTCGGCGAACAGCCGGGCGGCCTCCTTCAGGATCTGTTCGCGCCGCGTGGGGGCGTCGGTTCTGGTGGCCATGGAAGCAATTCTAGACAGGGAGGTTAGCGCTCGTTAACCTGAAGGAAATGGTTAACGCTCATTAACAGTCGATCGCTGGGTGAGGGGACCGCAGGATGCAACAGGCACCGGAGCTGACGAGCGCGGAAGATCCCGCGTCGGAGGCCTGGCGGGCCAACGAGCAGGCACACCGCGCGCTCGTCGGGGAACTGCGCGGCAAGCTGGCCGCGGCCCGGCTGGGCGGCGGCGAGAAGGCGCGCGCCCGGCACACCGCGCGCGGGAAACTGCTCCCGCGCGACCGGGTGGACTCGCTGCTCGACCCGGGCTCCCCCTTCCTGGAGCTGGCGCCGCTGGCCGCCGACGGGATGTACGACGGACAGGCCCCGGCCGCCGGCGTCATCGCCGGGATCGGGCGGGTGGGCGGACGCGAGTGCGTGATCGTCGCCAACGACGCCACCGTCAAGGGCGGCACGTACTACCCGATGACCGTGAAGAAGCATCTGCGCGCGCAGGAGGTGGCCCTGGAGAACCGCCTGCCGTGCCTCTACCTCGTCGACTCCGGCGGGGCCTTCCTGCCCATGCAGGACGAGGTGTTCCCGGACCGCGAGCACTTCGGGCGGATCTTCTACAACCAGGCCCGGATGTCCGGCGCCGGGATCCCGCAGATCGCGGCGGTGCTCGGGTCCTGCACGGCCGGCGGGGCGTATGTCCCGGCCATGAGCGACGAGGCCGTCATCGTCCGCAACCAGGGCACGATCTTCCTCGGCGGGCCCCCGCTGGTGAAGGCCGCCACCGGTGAGGTCGTCACCGCCGAGGAGCTGGGCGGCGGCGAGGTCCACGCGCGCGTGTCGGGCGTGACCGACCATCTCGCGGAGGACGACGCGCACGCGCTGCGGATCGTGCGGAACATCGTCGCCACGCTTCCCGCGCGCGGGCCGCTGCCGTGGTCGGTGGAGGCCTCCGTGGAGCCGAAGGTGGACCCCTACGGGCTCTACGGCGCCGTGCCCGTCGACCCCCGCACCCCCTACGACGTGCGCGAGATCGTCGCGCGCGTGGTCGACGGCTCCCGCTTCTCCGAGTTCAAGGCCGAGTTCGGGCAGACCCTCGTCACCGGCTTCGCGCGGATCCACGGCCACCCGGTCGGGATCGTCGCCAACAACGGCATCCTCTTCTCCGAGTCCGCCCAGAAGGGCGCCCACTTCATCGAGCTGTGCGACCAGCGCGGGATCCCGCTGGTGTTCCTGCAGAACATCTCCGGCTTCATGGTGGGCAGGGACTACGAGGCGGGCGGTATCGCCAAGCACGGCGCCAAGATGGTGACCGCGGTGGCGTGCACGCGCGTGCCCAAGCTGACGGTGGTGGTCGGCGGGTCGTACGGCGCGGGCAACTACTCGATGTGCGGCCGGGCGTACTCGCCCCGCTTCCTGTGGATGTGGCCGGGCGCCAAGATCTCCGTGATGGGCGGCGAGCAGGCCGCGTCCGTGCTGGCCACCGTCAAGCGGGACCAGCTGGAGGCGGGGGGCGAGCAGTGGCCGGCCGAGGAGGAAGAGGCCTTCAAGGCGCCGATCCGCGCCCAGTACGAGCGCCAGGGCAACGCCTACTACGCCACCGCCCGCCTCTGGGACGACGGCGTGATCGACCCGCTGGAGACCCGGCAGGTGCTCGGCCTGGCACTGACCGCGTGCGCCAACGCGCCACTGGGTGACCCCCAGTTCGGCGTTTTCCGGATGTGAGGGGACCCATGTTTGACACGGTGCTTGTGGCCAACCGGGGCGAGATCGCGGTCCGCGTCATCCGGACGCTCCGGGCCCTGGGCGTGCGCTCGGTGGCCGTCCACTCCGACGCCGACACGAATGCGCGGCACGTCCGGGAGGCCGACACGGCGGTACGGATCGGACCGGCGCCGGCCGCCGAGAGCTATCTGTCGGCGGAGCGGATCCTCGATGCCGCGGCCCGCACGGGAGCGCAGGCCGTCCACCCCGGATACGGCTTCCTCGCGGAGAACGCGTCCTTCGCGCGCGCGTGCGCCGAGGCCGGGCTGGTCTTCATCGGACCGCCGGCTGACGCCATCTCCCTGATGGGCGACAAGATCCGCGCCAAGGAGACGGTGAAGGCAGCCGGGGTGCCGGTGGTCCCCGGGTCCACCGGCAGCGGACTGACGGACGATCAGCTCGCCGGCGCGGCACGCGGGATCGGCATGCCGGTGCTGCTCAAGCCGTCCGCCGGCGGCGGCGGCAAGGGCATGCGGCTGGTGCGGGACGTCTCCGTACTGGCCGACGAGATCGCCGCCGCCCGCCGCGAGGCCCGCGCCGCCTTCGGCGACGACACCCTGCTCGTCGAGCGGTGGATCGACCGGCCCCGGCACATCGAGATCCAGGTCCTGGCCGACGGCCACGGGAACGTGATCCACCTGGGCGAGCGCGAGTGCTCCCTCCAGCGCCGTCATCAGAAGATCATCGAGGAGGCGCCGTCGGTCCTGCTGGACGAGGTCACTCGCACCGCGATGGGCGAGGCCGCGGTCCAGGCCGCCCGCTCCTGCGGCTACCGGGGCGCGGGCACGGTGGAGTTCATCGTCCCCGGCGGCACTGCGCCCATCGGGGGGACACCCTTCGAACCGCCCGTGTCGTCGTTCTACTTCATGGAGATGAACACCCGCCTCCAGGTGGAACATCCGGTCACCGAGCTGATCACGGGCCTGGACCTGGTGGAGTGGCAGCTGCGGGTCGCGGCAGGGGAACGACTGCCCTTCGCCCAGGAGGACATCACCCTCACCGGGCATGCGATCGAGGCCCGGGTCTGCGCCGAAGACCCCGCCCGCGGCTTCCTGCCCTCCGGCGGCACGGTCCTCAGGCTCCACGAACCCCAGGACGACGGCGTCCGCACCGACTCCGGGCTCAGCGAGGGCACCGAGGTCGGCAGCCTGTACGACCCGATGCTGTCGAAGGTGATCGCGTACGGGCCTGACCGGGAGACCGCGCTCAGGAAGCTCCGGGCCGCTCTGGCGCGGACGGTGACGCTGGGCGTGCAGACGAACGCGGGGTTCCTGCGGCGGCTGCTCGCGCATCCGGCGGTCGCGGCGGGCGAGTTGGACACGGGGCTGGTCGAGCGGGAGGTCGCGGGGCTCGTGGCGGCCGAGGTGCCGAGGGAGGTCTACGCGGCGGCGGCGCTGCTGCGCCAGGCCGCGCTCGCCCCCGCGCACCGTCCCGGCTGGGTGAATCCCTTCGCGGCCGCGGACGGCTGGCGCCTGGGCGGCGAGCGGGCCTGGACGGCACATCACCTGCAGGTGCCTGGACACGACCCGGTGACCATCCGCGTGCGCGGCATGGCGGACGGCGGGGCCGAGGTGCTCCTGGACGGGGAGGACACCCCGCTGCGGGGATCCGGGGGCCTGCCCCCGCGGCCGGGAGACGAGCCCCGGTTCACCTGCCCGCTCGACGGCGTCACCCACACGTTCGCCGCGCTGCCGGACGGCACCTGGCTGGGCCGTGACGGCGACGCCTGGCACGTGCGCGACCACGACCCGGTCGCCGAGTCCCTCACCCGCGGGGCCCACGCGGGCGCCGACTCGCTCACCGCGCCCATGCCCGGCACGGTCACGGTCGTCAAGGTGGCCGTGGGCGACGAGGTGGCGGCCGGCCAGAGCCTGCTGGTCGTCGAGGCGATGAAGATGGAGCACGTCATCTCCGCCCCGCACGCCGGCACGGTCGCCGAACTGGACGTCACACCGGGCACGACGGTCGCCATGGACCAGGTGCTGGCAGTCATCGCCCCGGCAGAGAACCTGGCACAGACCCCGGCAGAGGAGGAGCGATGACACTCCCGATGGCCGTCCCGGCCCAGGGCCTCCCCGCACGGGTGCGGATCCACGAGGTCGGCGCGCGGGACGGGCTGCAGAACGAGAAGGGCACCGTCCCGACGGAGGTCAAGGCGGAGTTCATCCGCCGGCTGGCCGACTCCGGTCTGACGACGATCGAGGCCACCAGCTTCGTCCATCCCAAGTGGGTGCCCCAACTCGCGGACGCGGAAGCGCTGTTCCCGCTCGTCGCCGGTCTGCCGGTCGAGCTGCCCGTCCTCGTGCCGAACGAACGCGGCCTCGACCGCGCGCTCGCACTCGGCGCCCGCCGTGTCGCCGTCTTCGCCAGCGCCACCGAGTCCTTCGCGAAGGCCAACCTGAACCGGACGGTCGACGAGGCCCTGGCCATGTTCGAGCCGGTGGTCGCCCGGGCGAAGGCGGGCCAGGCGCATGTCCGCGGCTATGTCTCCATGTGCTTCGGCGACCCGTGGGAGGGCCCGGTGCCGATCGCCCAGGTCGTCCGGGTCTGCCGGGCCCTGATCGACATGGGCTGCGACGAGCTGAGCCTCGGCGACACGATCGGGGTGGCGACCCCGGGCCACGTCCTCGAACTCCTCGCCGCCCTCGACGAACAGCGCGTTCCCACCACCGCGCTGGGCGTGCACTTCCACGACACCTACGGCCAGGCGCTCGCCAACACCCTGGCCGCGCTCCAGCACGGCGTCACCACCGTCGACGCCTCGGCGGGCGGTCTCGGCGGCTGCCCGTACGCCAAGTCCGCCACCGGCAATCTCGCCACCGAAGACCTCGTGTGGATGCTGCGGGGGCTCGGCATCGACACCGGAGTCGACCTCGGCCGTCTCGTCGCCACGAGCGTGTGGATGGCCGGCCGACTGGGCCGACCCAGCCCGTCCCGCACCGTCCGAGCCCTGTCCCACGAGGACCAGGACACCAAGGAGCAGTGACCGTCATGGACCACCGACTCTCCCCAGAGCTGGAAGAACTCCGGCGCACCGTCGAGGAGTTCGCGCACGACGTCGTCGCGCCCAAGATCGGCGACCTCTACGAGCGGCACGAGTTCCCGTACGAGATCGTCCGCGAGATGGGCCGCATGGGCCTGTTCGGGCTGCCGTTCCCGGAGGAGTACGGAGGCATGGGCGGCGACTACCTCGCCCTCGGCATCGCGCTGGAGGAGCTGGCCCGCGTCGACTCGTCGGTCGCCATCACCCTGGAGGCGGGTGTCTCGCTGGGTGCGATGCCGATCCATCTCTTCGGCACCGAGGAGCAGAAGCGCGAGTGGCTCCCCCGCCTCTGCTCGGGCGAGATCCTGGGCGCGTTCGGGCTGACGGAGCCGGACGGCGGCAGTGACGCGGGAGCCACCCGCACCTCGGCCCGCCTGGACCCGGAGACCGACGAGTGGGTGATCAACGGCACGAAGTGCTTCATCACCAACTCGGGCACGGACATCACGGGCCTGGTCACGGTCACCGCCGTCACCGGCCGCAAGCCCGACGGCGCGCCACGGATCTCCGCGATCATCGTCCCGTCCGGCACCCCGGGCTTCACGGTCGCCGCCCCCTACTCGAAGGTCGGCTGGAACGCCTCGGACACCCGGGAACTGTCCTTCTCGGACGTGCGGGTCCCGGCGGCGAACCTGCTGGGCGAGGAGGGCCGCGGCTACGCGCAGTTCCTCCGCATCCTGGACGAGGGCCGCATCGCCATCGCCGCCCTGGCCACCGGCCTCGCGCAGGGCTGTGTGGACGAGTCGGTGAAGTACGCCAAGGAGCGCCAGGCCTTCGGCCGTCCGATCGGCGCGAACCAGGCCATCCAGTTCAAGGTCGCCGACATGGAGATGAAGGCCCATACGGCCCGCCTCGCCTGGCGTGACGCGGCCTCCCGTCTGGTGTCCGGCGAACCCTTCAAGAAGGAGGCGGCACTGGCGAAGCTCTACTCGTCCACGATCGCCGTCGACAACGCCCGCGAAGCCACCCAGATCCACGGCGGCTACGGCTTCATGAACGAGTACCCGGTGGCCCGCATGTGGCGCGACTCCAAGATCCTGGAGATCGGCGAGGGCACGAGCGAGGTCCAACGCATGCTGATCGCACGGGAGTTGGGGCTGACGAGCTGAGCAGACCACTGACAGGTCACCCGAACGGCCGAGTCCGTCCCGTCCGGCCACCGAAACGCATGGCAGCCACTGCGTTCCGTCACACGGTCAGCTCGGCGCATCAGGCGATGCACCAGATCTTCAGGGAGGATCCGGGACTGTTCACCCGGGTCCTCCCGAAGGCCGGCATCACCTTCCCGGAACCCACGGCAATCCAACCGGCGGCGAGGCCGCAGTGGACTGGGCGGAATACACCGAGATCGGTCTGGGCGACGCCCAGACACCCTCGGCACCTGGCTCGACCGTGCGGTCACGGCCGCGGACACGAGGAACTGTTCACGAAGGCATAGCCACCCCGGAACGGCCGACGCACCACAGGCTGCGCACAGGTTGGAGCGGAGGGGCGCCCACCCTCTGGACACGAGCTGAGGTTAGGCTAACCTACCTTCGAACTTGTCCGGCGGGCGCTCCGCCCCGTTCGAAAGCGGCCACACTCATGTCCAACGCCCGTGCCACCCACCTCACCCGCCGCGGCATCCTCGCCGCGGGCGGCGCCCTCGGCCTCGGTGCCGCGCTCGCGGCCTGCGGTGACGCCGAAGACAAGAGCGGTGGTTCGAGCAACGAGACGACCGCCGCCAAGTCGGGCCCGTGGACCTTCAAGGACGACCGCGGCACGACCGTGAAGCTCGACAGGATCCCGGCGAACATCGTCGCGTTCACCGGCGTCGCCGCCGCCCTGTACGACTACGGCATCTCGGTCAAGGGCGTCTTCGGACCGACCAAGACCGCCGACGGCAAGGCCGACGTCCAGGCCGGCGACATGGACATCAGCAAGGTGACCGTCCTCGGCAACGCCTGGGACCAGTTCAACGTCGAGAAGTACGCGGCGCTCGCGCCCGAGGTCCTCGTCTCCACGATGTTCGACGACGCCGGCACCCTCTGGTACGTGCCCGAGGCCTCCAAGGACAAGATCTCCAAGCTGGCCCCCAGCGTCGGCATCTCCGTCTACGACCGCCAGCTCACCGAGCCGCTGCAGCGCGTGTGGGAGCTCGCCGAATCGCTGGGCGCCGACATGACGGCCGCCGCGGTCACGGACTCCAAGAAGAAGTTCGAGGCGGCCGCCACCCGGCTCCGCGCGGCCGCCAAGGCCAAGCCCGACATCAAGGTGATGGCCGGCTCCGCGAGCCAGGAACTCTTCTACGTCTCCGGCACCGACCTCTCCATCGACCTGGAGTACTTCAAGGCCCTCGGCGTGAACTTCGTCGAGCCCTCGGAGAAGGCCAAGGCCGAGGGTGGCGGCTGGTACGAGAGCCTGAGCTGGGAGAACGTCGACAAGTACAAGGCCGACATCATCATGATGGACGACCGCTCCTCGACCATCCAGCCGGCCGACGTCACCGAGGCCACCTGGAAGAAGCTGCCCGCGGTCAAGGCCGGCCAGGTCATCGCGCGCTCCCCCGAGCCGATCCTGTCGTACGACAAGTGCACCCCGCTTCTCACCGACCTCGCCGCGGCTCTCGAGAACGCGAAGAAGGTCAGCTGACCCCCGCCCTTCCTGACACGCCCTGCCCCTCAGGAGCCCTCATGACGACGGCCGTTGCCGCCCCGTTCCGTTTCTTCTCCCTCCAGGTCGTACGGACGAGGCGGCTCGGCCCGTCACTGGTCCGGGTCACCTTCGCGGGGCCCGACCTGGCCGCGTTCCACTCCGAGGGGCGCGACCAGAGCCTGTCCCTGTTCCTGCCGCACCCCGGCCAGCGCGAACCGGTCGTCCCCATCGAGCTGGGCGACGGCTGGTGGCAGGCGTGGCGTGAACTCCCGGACGACGTACGGGCGGTGATGCGCTCGTACACGCTCCGGGAGCTGCGCCGCGACGCGCACGGGCAGCCGACGGAGATCGACATCGACTTCGTCCTGCACGGCGTCGAACCAGGCGCGGCCGTCCCGGCGGGCCCCGCCTCCCGGTGGGCCTCTCGGGCCGCCGCCGGCGAGCGCGTCCTGCTGCTCGGCCCGGCGATCGCGGACAACCGGGCGATCCGTTTCCGGCCCCCCGAGGACACCGACCTGGTGGTCGTCTGGGGCGACGAGACCGCCGTGCCGGCCGCGTCCGCGATCGTCGAGTCGCTGCCGGCCGGCACCCGCGCGCGGGTCTGGCTGGAGGTGCGCGACGCCGGGGACATCCAGGACCTGGCGACCGAGGCGGACGCCGAGATCACCTGGCTGGTGCGCGCACAGCACGGCCAAGACGGCGTGGAGACACCCCACCGCCTTGAGGGCGTGGGCGGTGCCCCCACCCCCATGGCTCTCCACGCGATCCGCTCCGCCGGGCTCCCGCCCGCCGAGCACCCGTACGTGTGGATCGCGGGCGAGTCGAGCTGCGTGAAGGCGCTGCGCCGCCACTTCGTCGGCGAACGCGGGGTCGACCGCCGGCGGGTGACCTTCGTCGGTTACTGGCGGCAGGGGCTGAGCGAGGAAGAGCTGCGCGAGCGCGAGTAGCCGCGCTCGAAGTGACGGCGGTCACGGGAGGGACGGAGTCTGGAGTATCAACTTAGGTTAGGCTAACCTAAGTTGATAGCCGCGACTTCCGTCCCTTCTTCGTCCCGCACGCCGGACCGTCCCCACCGGAGGACCCCCACCATGCGCTCGCACCTGCTCAATGACACGACCGCGGAGCACTACCGCCGCTCCGTGACACAAGGCGTGGAGCGGGTGGCGGCCAAACTCGCCACCACCGACCGTCCGTTCACCGGCGTCTCGGTCGACGCCCTCGTCCCCCGTATCGAGCAGATCGACCTCGACAGGCCGCTGCACGACACCACGGCGGTCCTGGACGAGCTGGAGGAGGTCTACCTCCGGGACGCGATCTACTTCCACCACCCCCGCTACCTCGCCCACCTCAACTGCCCGGTCGTCATCCCGGCCGTGTTGGGCGAGGCCGTGCTGTCCGCCGTCAACTCCTCCCTCGACACCTGGGACCAGTCGGCCGGCGGCACCCTCATCGAGCGCAGGCTCATCGACTGGACGGCCGAGCGCATCGGCCTCGGCCCCGCCGCCGACGGCGTGTTCACCTCCGGCGGCACCCAGTCCAACCTCCAGGCACTGCTGCTGGCCCGCGAGGAGTCAAAGGCCGACTCGTCCGCCGAACTGCGCATCTTCGCCTCCGAGGTCAGCCACTTCAGCGTGAAGAAGTCCGCGAAACTGCTCGGCCTCGGCCAGGACGCCGTCGTCTCGATCCCCGTCGACCACGACAAGCGCATGCAGACCGTCGCGCTCGCCCACGAGCTGGAGCGCTGCGAGAAGGACGGGCTGGTCCCCATGGCCGTCGTCGCCACCGCCGGCACCACCGACTTCGGCTCCATCGACCCGCTGCCCGAAATCGCGGAGCTGTGCGCCCAGTTCGGTGCGTGGATGCACGTGGACGCGGCCTACGGCTGCGGACTGCTCGCCTCACTCAAGTACCGGGACCGCATCGACGGCATCGAGCGCGCCGACTCGGTCACCGTGGACTTCCACAAGTCCTTCTTCCAGCCGGTGAGTTCCTCCGCCGTCCTGGTCCGCGACGCCTCGACCCTGCGCCACGCGACCTACCACGCGGAGTACCTCAACCCGCGCCGTATGGTGCAGGAACGCATCCCCAACCAGGTCGACAAGTCCCTGCAGACGACGCGCCGCTTCGACGCGCTGAAACTGTGGATGACGCTGCGCGTGATGGGCGCCGACGGCATCGGCGAGCTCTTCGACGAGGTCTGCGACCTCGCCGTGGAGGGCTGGCGGCTCCTTGCCGCCGACCCCCGGTTCGACGTGGTCGTCCAGCCGTCCCTGTCCACTCTGGTCTTCCGCTACATCCCGGCGGCCGTCACCGACCCGGCCGAGATCGACCGCGCCAACCTGTACGCCCGCAAGGCCCTGTTCGCCTCCGGCGACGCGGTGGTCGCGGGCACCAAGACGGGCGGCCGCCACTACCTGAAGTTCACCCTTCTCAACCCCGAGACCACGACGGACGACATCGCCGCCGTTCTCGATCTGATCGCCGGCCACGCCGAGCAGTACCTGGGAGAGTCCCTTGACCGCGCTTGCTGAATCCCCCGAGAAGACCTACGACTTCGTGGGCATCGGGCTCGGCCCCTTCAACCTCGGCCTGGCCTGCCTCACCGAGCCGATCGCCGAACTCGACGGCGTCTTCCTCGAGTCGAAGCCGGACTTCGAGTGGCACGCGGGCATGTTCCTGGACGGCGCCCACCTCCAGACCCCGTTCATGTCGGACCTGGTCACCCTCGCCGACCCGACCTCGCCGTACTCCTTCCTCAACTACCTGAAGGAGAAGGGCCGGCTCTACCCCTTCTACATCCGCGAGAACTTCTACCCCCTGCGCGTCGAGTACGACGACTACTGCCGCTGGGCCGCCTCCAAGGTCTCCAGCATCCGCTTCGGCACCACGGTCACCGGGGTGACGTTCGAGGACGAGCGCTACGTCGTGCGCACCGGCGCCGGTGCGCTCTACCGCGCCCGTCATCTGGTCCTCGGCACCGGCACGGTCCCCTTCGTGCCCGAGGCGTGCCAGGACCTCGGCGGCGACTTCCTCCACACGGCGCAGTACATGCACCGCAAGGCGGAACTGCAGGCGAAGAAGTCGATCACGATCGTCGGCAGCGGGCAGAGCGCCGCGGAGATCTACTACGAGCTCCTGTCCGAGATCGACGACCACGGCTACCAGCTCAACTGGGTCACCCGCTCCCCGCGGTTCTTCCCGCTGGAGTACACCAAGCTGACCCTGGAAATGACGTCGCCCGACTACATCGACTACTTCCGCGCGCTGCCCGAGGAGACCCGCTACCGGCTGGAGAAGCAGCAGAAGGGCCTGTTCAAGGGCATCAACTCGGACCTGATCGACTCGGTCTTCGACCTGCTGTACCAGAAGAACGTCGAGAGCGGCGACCGTCCGGTGCCCACCCGCCTGCTCACCAACTCCTCACTGACCGCCGCCCGGTACGAGGACGGGTCGTACACGCTCGGCTTCCACCAGGACGAGCAGGACAAGGACTTCGAGATCGGCACCGAGGGCCTGGTGCTGGCCACCGGCTACCACTACCAGCCGCCGGCCTTCCTCGAGCCGGTCCGCGACCGCCTGCGCTTCGACGGCCACGGCCGCTTCGACGTGGCCCGCAACTACGCCATCGACACCTCCGGCCGGGGCGTCTTCCTGCAGAACGCCGGCGTCCACACGCACAGCATCACCTCGCCCGACCTCGGCATGGGCGCCTACCGCAACAGCTGCATCATCCGCGAGCTGCTCGGCACGGAGTACTACCCCGTCGAGAAGACGATCGCCTTCCAGGAGTTCGCCGTATGAGCACCCTCGTCACCGGCGTCGGAACCCTGACCCTCCGCCCGCTCGACGCCCTGAAGTACGCCGAGCTGCTGCACGGCTGGGTCACCCACCCCAAGGCGGCCTTCTGGATGATGCAGGACGCCAGGCCGGAGGACGTCGAGCGCGCCTACCTGGAGATCTCGGCCGACGAGCACCACCACGCGTACCTCGGCCTGCGCGACGGCGTTCCCGCCTTCCTCATGGAGAAGTACGACCCGGCGCACCGCGAGCTCGTCGGCCTCTACGAGCCCGAGCCGGGCGACGTCGGCATGCACTTCCTGGTCGCCCCGGCCGGCACACCCGTGCACGGCTTCACCCGGGCCGTCATCACCGCCGTGATGGCGCACCTCTTCGAGGACCCCGCCACCGCCCGTGTCGTCGTCGAGCCGGACGTGGGCAACAAGGCGGTGCACGCCCTGAACGAGGCCGTCGGGTTCGTGCCCGCCCGCGAGATCCAGAAGCCGGAGAAGAAGGCGCTGCTGAGCTTCTGCACGCGGGAGCAGTTCGTCGCGGCGACGGGGGTGGCCGGATGAGCCTCGCCGACGCCGTGGCCCACCTCTCCCCCGAGCGCTGGGCGCAGGCCAACCGTCTGCTGGTCCGCAAGGCACTCGCCGAGTTCGCGCACGAGCGGCTGATCACCCCCGAGCGGGACGGCGACGAGTACGCCGTCCGCAGCGACGACGGCCTGACGCTCTACCGGTTCACCGCGACCCGCCGGGCCCTCGACCACTGGCAGGTGGACGCCGGCTCGATCACCCGCCACCGCGACGGCGGCGAACTCCCGCTCGCCGCCCTGGACTTCTTCATCGAGCTGAAGGAGTCACTGGGCCTGAGCGACGAGATCCTGCCGGTCTACCTGGAGGAGATCTCCTCCACCCTCTCCGGCATCTGCTACAAGCTCACCAAGCCGCAGATCCCGGTCGCCGAGCTCGTGAAGAGCGGCTTCCAGGCGATCGAGACCGGGATGACCGAGGGCCACCCCTGCTTCGTCGCCAACAACGGCCGGCTCGGCTTCGGCATCCACGAGTACCTGTCGTACGCGCCGGAGACCGCGAGCCCGGTCCGCCTGGTGTGGCTGGCCGCGCACCGCTCGCGGGCGGCGTTCACCGCGGGCGTCGGGATCGAGTACGAGTCCTTTGTGCGGGAGGAGCTGGGCGAGGAGACGGTCGAGCGGTTCCACCGGCAGTTGACCGGCCAGGGTCTCGACCCGGCCGACTACCTCCTCATACCCGTCCACCCCTGGCAGTGGTGGAACAAGCTCACCGTCACCTTCGCCGCCGAGGTCGCGCGCCGGCACCTGGTCTGCCTCGGCGAGGGCGACGACGAGTACCTGGCCCAGCAGTCCATCCGGACCTTCTTCAACAAGTCCAGCCCCGAGAAGCACTATGTGAAGACGGCCCTGTCCGTCCTCAACATGGGCTTCATGCGCGGGCTCTCGGCCGCCTACATGGAGGCCACCCCGGCGATCAACGACTGGCTCGCCCAGCTCGTCGAGGGCGACCCTGTCCTGAAGTCGACGGGCCTGTCGATCATCCGCGAGCGGGCGGCGGTCGGCTACCGGCACCTGGAGTACGAGGCGGCGACGGACCGCTACTCCCCGTACCGGAAGATGCTCGCCGCCCTGTGGCGCGAGAGCCCGGCCGCGTCCCTGCGGGAGGGCGAGTCGCTCGCCACCATGGCCTCCCTCGTCCACGTGGACCACGAAGGCGCCTCGTTCGCGGGCGCCCTGATCGAGCAGTCCGGGCTCGCGCCCAAGGAGTGGCTGCGGCACTATCTGCGGGCGTACCTCACTCCGCTGCTGCACAGCTTCTACGCCTACGACCTGGTCTACATGCCGCACGGCGAGAACGTGATCCTCGTCCTCGAGGACGGCGTGGTCCGGCGCGCGATCTACAAGGACATCGCCGAGGAGATCGTCGTCATGGACCCGGACGCGGTGCTGCCGCCCGACGTGCAGCGGATCCGCGTGGAGGTGCCGGAGGACACGAAACTCCTGTCGGTCTTCACGGACGTCTTCGACTGCTTCTTCCGCTTCCTCGCCGCGAACCTCGCGACCGAGGGGATCCTGGAGGAGGACGACTTCTGGCGCACGGTCGCGGAGGTCACCCACGACTACCAGCGGTCGGTGCCCGAACTCGCCGACAGGTTCCGGCAGTACGACATGTTCGCCCCCGAGTTCGCGCTGTCCTGCCTCAACCGGCTCCAGTTGCGCAACAACGAGCAGATGGTGGACCTCGCGGACCCGTCCGGCGCGCTGCAGCTCGTCGGCAACTTGAAGAACCCCATAGCCGGGTTCTGACCAAGACGGACGGGCCCCCCCGCGGTACGGTCCCGCGGGGTGCCCGTCAGCCTCGCTCACCTGCCGGGCAGCGCACCGAGGAGGCGGGGCGATCTGTGGTGCCGTGTCACATGCGCTCCCTTCCAGGGATGGGCATGGACCACGTCAGGTATAGACCACTCATTCGCCAAGCCGGTGGAACAATCCCCGCATGGCGGAAATCATCCAGAAGGACGGCACGTGGGTCTTCGACGGCGACGCCCTGCGACTCACACCGGGGCGCGACAAGAACGTCAGCCTGCTCCGCAAGACCCTGGGTGAACTCGTCGTTCCTCTCGGCGCGTTGGCCGGCATCTCGTTCGAGCAGGGCAAGAAGGCCGGCCGGTTGAGACTGCGGCTGCGCGACGGCGCCGACCCGCTGCTGCACGCGACCGGCGGCCGGCTCACCGAGCCGAACGACCCCTACCAGCTGATCGTCGAGTCCGACCGGTACGGCGTCGCCGAGTACTTCGCGGAAGAGGTCCGCGACGCCCTGCTCCTGGACCGGGTCCCGGCCGGCCCGGTGGACGCGTACCTGCTGCCGGGTCCGGCCGTCCCGCTGTCGGCCTCCGCCGGGGACGGCACCGCGAGCTTCGACGGCGAGCGGGTCCGCCTGGAGTGGAACTGGAAGACGGAGGACGCCAAGGCCGCCGCCGGCGCCCGCGTCCTGGAGCTCACCGACATCACCGCAGTGGAGTGGCACCCGGCGGCCGGCCTGGAGAACGGCCACCTCCGCTTCACCGTGCGCCACGCCCCCACCAAGGCGCCGCCGAAGTACGACCCCAACGCCGTGGAGCTGTGGGGTTTCAAGAAGGACCCGCTGATGGGCCTGGTCGCGGCGGCCGTACAGGCCCGGCTCACGCATCCGGCCGCGGCCGTCCCCACGGACGTACGACAGCCGCACCCTGAAGTCCCCCGGCAGCTCCCGCCCGCCGCCGAGGACGGCCACGACGCGCTGCTGAGGCGGCTGCGCGAGCTCGGGGAGCTGCACCGCACCGGCGTGCTGACGGACGAGGAGTTCACGATGGCCAAGCAGGCGGTCCTCAAGCGGATGTGAGGACCGCCCGGGCCGGACGTCACCTGGCCTTGCGTGCCCCGGTGAAGTGGTCGATCCGGTCACCCGTCTCGGCGATGCCCTGGAACTTCAGCGTGGCGTATCGGCCCTTCGGCGCGGGTGCGACGTCCACGCGCAGGAAGGAGGAGTCGAGGTAGCGCACCCGGGACCAGGCGAGGGTCTCGGGGCGCAGGTGGGTGAGCTCGGCGTGGAGGTAGTACTGCGTGTGGCCGCCGCTCGTGCCGACGCCGGCCGGGGTGTACAGGGTGCGCACCTCGGCCTCGATCCTGCGGGAGACGTCCCAGGGGCGGGCGCCGATGCGGATGAGGGCTTCTCCACCGCGACCGGGACCTGCCAGGAGACGGTGATCTCGGTGCGCGGGTCGTTGCCGTAGGCGAGGTGACGGCCGAAGGGGGCGGCGAGGGCGCCGTCGACGCTCTCGGGCCGCCGTGACGGTCTGCGCCCGCACGGCGGCCCGGGCGGTGGCACCCGGTACGAACGCGCCACCCACGACGGCGCCGAGCGTGACGGCGCCACCCCGGATCATCGTGCGCTGCCCGTGGCACGTGCCCGAAAGCGGGCAGGATTCTTGCGAAACTGCCTCCGGTACTCCAGGATCTACCGGGTGCACGACGAACTTGTTGATCATCTGATGCGGTCCACGCCCCTGAACCGGGGCGAGGCGCTGCGCGTGATCCAGGACGTGCTCGCCTACTTCGACGAGACGGCCGACGAGTACGTCCGTCGCCGCCACCGCGAGCTCCAGGCCCAGGGTCTGGTCAACACGGAGATCTTCGAACGGATCGAGGCGGACCTGAAATACCGGGCGGTGGCGCCGCCAGAGCTTACGCTCAGGCAGTTGCGCCGCATGGTCTACGGCTGAGGAATACATATATGTGCGGAATCGTCGGATACATCGGTAAGCGTGACGTGGCTCCGCTGCTGCTCGAAGGCCTGCAGCGGCTGGAGTACCGCGGCTACGACTCCGCGGGCATCGTCGTCACGTCCCCGAAGTCGACCGGCCTGAAGCTGGTCAAGGCCAAGGGCCGGGTCCGCGACCTGGAGGCCAAGGTCCCGGCGCGCTTCAAGGGCACCACCGGCATCGCCCACACCCGCTGGGCCACCCACGGCGCCCCGTCCGACGTGAACGCCCACCCGCACCTGGACGCCGAGGGCAAGGTCGCCGTCGTCCACAACGGCATCATCGACAACGCCGCCGACCTGCGCCGCAAGCTGGAGGCTGACGGCGTCGAGTTCCTCTCGGAGACCGACACCGAGGTCCTCGTCCACCTGATCGCCCGCGCCCAGGGCGAGAAGCTGGAGGACAAGGTCCGCGAGACCCTGCGGGTCATCGAGGGCACGTACGGCATCGCCGTCCTGCACGCCGACTTCCCCGACCGCATCGTGGTGGCCCGCAACGGCTCCCCGGTCGTGCTCGGCATCGGCGAGAAGGAGATGTTCGTCGCCTCGGACATCGCCGCCCTGGTCACCCACACGCGGCAGATAGTGACTCTCGACGACGGCGAGATGGCGACGCTCAAGGCCGACGACTTCCGCACGTACACCACCGAGGGCACCCGTACGACGGCCGAGCCGACCACCGTGGAGTGGGAGGCGGCGTCGTACGACATGGGCGGCCACGACACCTACATGCACAAGGAGATCCACGAGCAGGCCGACGCCGTGGACCGTGTGCTGCGCGGCCGTATCGACGACCGGTTCTCCACCGTGCACCTCGGCGGCCTGAACCTGGACGCCCGCGAGGCGCGGCAGATCCGCCGTGTGAAGATCCTCGGCTGCGGCACCTCGTACCACGCGGGCATGATCGGCGCCCAGATGATCGAGGAGCTGGCCCGCATCCCCGCGGACGCCGAGCCGGCCTCCGAGTTCCGCTACCGCAACGCGGTCGTGGACCCCGACACGCTGTACGTCGCGGTCTCCCAGTCCGGCGAGACGTACGACGTCCTGGCAGCCGTCCAGGAGCTCAAGCGCAAGGGCGCGCGGGTGCTCGGCGTCGTCAACGTGGTCGGCTCCGCGATCGCCCGCGAGGCCGACGGCGGCATCTACGTCCACGCCGGCCCGGAGGTCTGCGTGGTGTCCACCAAGTGCTTCACGAACACCACGGTCGCCTTCGCCCTCCTCGCGCTCCACCTGGGCCGCACCCGCGACCTCTCGGTCCGCGACGGCAAGCGGATCATCGAGGGCCTACGCAGGCTGCCCGCCCAGATCGCCGAGATGCTGGAGCGCGAGGAGGAGATCAAGAAGCTGGCCGAGCAGTACGCCGAGGCCCGCTCGATGCTCTTCATCGGCCGCGTCCGGGGATACCCGGTGGCCCGTGAGGCCTCCCTGAAGCTCAAGGAGGTCTCGTACATCCACGCCGAGGCCTACCCGGCGTCCGAGCTCAAGCACGGCCCGCTGGCCCTGATCGAGCCCGCGCTGCCGACGGTGGCGATCGTCCCGGACGACGACCTGCTGGAGAAGAACCGCGCGGCCCTGGAGGAGATCAAGGCCCGCAGCGGCAGGATCCTCGCGGTGGCCCACCAGGAGCAGGAGAAGGCCGACCAGACGATCGTCGTCCCGAAGAACGAGGACGAGCTGGACCCGATCCTCATGGGCATCCCGCTGCAACTCCTCGCCTACCACACGGCCTTGGCCCTGGGCCGGGACATCGACAAGCCGAGGAACCTCGCGAAGTCGGTGACGGTGGAGTAGGACTCGCGCAGAGGAGGACGGACCCCCACGTGCTGCCATCAAGCACGGGGGGTCCGCTCTCATCGCCGGGGCCGCCCAATACCCCGGCGTCGGCTGCCGATCAGCCGGTGGCCGTCACACCTCGGCCGGCAGCGCGCCTGGGAAGTGCCGTCGGCCAGTGGGCCAACGCCGCGGTCGCCGCGTACCAAGCCACCGCGCCCGCCGCCACGGCGAACCAGCCCCCCGCCTTCGTGAGACTGCTGCTGGTCGCGAACTCCGCGATGGCGAGGAGCACGAGGGAGACGAAGAACAACCCGTAGGTGCCCTGGGTGAGTTGGTCCCCGCCCGCGAGGGTCAGCGAGAGGGCCACGAGAGCGAACAGCAGCAGGAACAGCCCTGCCGCGTTGGCGGACATCGTGTTGCCCGCCGTGACGGCCCAGGTGAACCACAGGGCGCCGAACGCCGAGTAGGCCGTACCGGTTGCCGGGTCACGGTCGCGGAACGCGAGCAGTCCGGCGACGAACAACGCAACGCCGCCTATGTAGTGGGCCAGTGATACGGCGTCAGCGGCCGATACACCGTCGATCACATCGGTGTGCCCGATCCCGAATGCCAACAGGGTGATACCCAGGGCGAGTCGGCCGACGGTGGTGGTTCCGCTTCCCGCAGAGACGTCGTTGTCCACGGCGGGCTCCCTTCATGCATGTGCAGTTGTGCGGTGAGCGATATATGCCCTTCACAAGGGCACAAACACCTCTACGCGCGAGTAGATTTACGCACCGCACAAGAGGGTCGGACCACGCACACGGCACATCTCACCTGGGACAACGGCGAGTTACGGAATGACAACGACGGGCCGCTGCGCCCGCTTGGCGAGCCGCCCCGCGACGGACCCGAAGATCCGCCCGACGATGCCGTGCGTGGAGCCGACGACGATCGCGTCCGCCTCGTACTCCCGCCCGACCTCCTCGAGTTCGTGGCAGATGTCACCGCCGCGCTCGACGAGGATCCAGGGCACTTCGGAGAGATGGTCCGCACAGGCGAGTTCGAGGCCCAGCACCTCCGTCCGGTGATCCGGCACGTCGACGAAGACCGGCGGCTCGCAGCCCGCCCACACCGTGGTGGGCAGCCGGTTGGCGACATGGACGATGATCAGACCCGAGCCGGAGCGGTGGGCCATGCCGACGGCGTACGCGAGAGCTCGCTCGCTGGACATGGAGCCGTCGAAGCCGACCACGACGCCGTGCCTGAAGGCGGGGTCGCAGGAACGGCGTGACTCTTCCGCCGCCAGGGGCTCGGACGCCGTGGGATCGGCGACCGGCCGCTTGCGGTCCGCGGGTTCGAAGAATTCGTGACCGGCCATGGCTGTCTCGGCGTATTGATCCTTTGTCGGGTGGGACGACGGTGTGCGGCGGAGCTGTGTCCGGGAATCATCTTCCCAACCCCATACCCCCAAGGTTACGGCGGCACGCCTCCTTGGCCCAGTGCCCGCGCGCTCCCCCAGGTCTCGACTTCCCTCGAACCGGGGGACCCCCATGACGGGGGTTCCAGGGAGCATGCACGAGGTGGCGCCCGCAACGCAATGGTTGCTGCGGCGTACAGGCGGTTTGCACAGGATTCACGGGTGACCGACTTGTCGAACACGCGTTGAACCCCCTGAACCGCACCACAGGGAGCACGCCATGCCCGGACCCCGGACGCCCGCGCAGGACACCGCGACTGGCGTGGTCCGCTGGGCGGCGTTCAGCTGTGCCCTGGTTCCGGTGGTCCTGCTCTGGCACGGCGCCTCCCCGGCCGGCGCCGCCGGTACCGCTCTCGGGCTCGCCGCCGTCACGACCGTCTGCCGTATCCTCCTGCGCCGGTCCGAACGCGGCGCGGCCCGCCCGTTCGACGAGGAGGACCCGCATCCGCCCGAGCGCCGTCACAGAAGCGGCACGCGTGCACACAGAGGGACACCTCGCTCCGGGGGAAATACACCGGTCGTCTGACCGGTTTCCGCGCAAGCGCCCGCTTCTTTTCAGCCAACTTCCGAGTCACCCGCAACCCCTCCCCCGACCACCCCTCAACCCCCGTTCGACCTGCACGGAAAGGGCTCCGAGGGCCCTGTGCACCCTACGGGGATTGGCCACTGCGACAAGGCGCACTTCCCTGCACGGCCCCTGAGTGCAACGCTTCGTGATCGAATGCTTCACGCCAAGTTGCCATGTCGACAATCTGCCGGGTGCTGAACTTGTCACCCCGGCACCACGGGACACAGTAGATTCGATCTTGACTGTCTTATGGCGGGGGACTCGTGCAGGACCGAGGGGAAACGTGCAGGAGCGACACAACCGAGGAGCCGCGACCACCGAGGGGGGCTTAGCAGTATGAGCCACGACTCCACTGCCGCGCCGGAAAACGCGGCCCGGAAACTTTCCGGGCGACGCCGCAAGGAGATCGTCGCGGTGCTGCTGTTCAGCGGCGGCCCCATCTTCGAGAGTTCCATACCGCTGTCGGTGTTCGGCATCGACCGCCAGGACGCCGGCGTGCCGCGCTACCGACTACTCGTGTGCGGCGGCGAGGAAGGCCCGCTGCGGACCACAGGGGGCCTGGAACTCACCGCACCGCACGGCCTGGAGGCGATCTCGCGGGCGGGCACCGTCGTCGTGCCCGCCTGGCGTTCGATCACCTCGCCGCCGCCGGAGGAGGCGCTCGACGCCCTGCGCCGGGCCCACGAGGAAGGCGCCCGCATCGTCGGGCTGTGCACCGGCGCCTTCGTGCTGGCGGCGGCGGGCCTGCTGGACGGCCGCCCCGCGACCACACACTGGATGTACGCGCCGACGCTGGCGAAACGCTATCCGTCGGTGCACGTGGATCCGAGAGAGCTGTTCGTCGACGACGGCGACGTCCTGACGTCGGCGGGCACGGCGGCCGGGATCGACCTCTGCCTCCACATCGTGCGGACGGACCACGGCAACGAGGCGGCAGGGGCCCTGGCCCGGCGCCTGGTGGTCCCGCCGCGCCGCAGCGGCGGTCAGGAGCGCTACCTCGACAGGTCTTTACCTGAGGAGATCGGCGCCGACCCCCTCGCGGAGGTCGTCGCCTGGGCACTGGAACACCTCCACGAGCAGTTCGACGTGGAGACGCTGGCGGCGCGCGCGTACATGAGCCGGCGTACGTTCGACCGCCGTTTCCGCTCGCTGACCGGAAGCGCACCGCTGCAGTGGCTGATCACCCAGCGCGTACTGCAGGCCCAGCGCCTCTTGGAGACGTCGGACTACTCGGTGGACGAGGTCGCGGGGCGCTGCGGCTTCCGCTCGCCGGTGGCGCTGCGCGGCCACTTCCGCCGCCAGCTCGGGTCGTCCCCGGCCGCCTACCGGGCCGCGTACCGCGCCCGCAGGCCGCAGAGCGAGCGGCCGGCAGACAGCGAGGGCGCCACGGGCCCGGCCGGCGCACCGTCCTCCCTCGGCCCCGCGGGGCCGACGCCCACCCTGCACCCGGAGGGCGGTCCGGTCCCGCTGCAGTCCCGCCGCACCGCGGCGGCGAGCGCGGTGGGGGCGGGAGCGTCGCTGCCGGACGCGTACCTGGCGAGCCGGGCGAGCCTGCCGGGGCAGCGCAGCGGTACGTGAGAGGACGAGTACCTCGTGACGCCGGGCGGGCATCGAGCCCGTCCGGCGTTTTGCCGACGAGGCCAGGGGACCACATCGGCGGATGTCAGCCTTAGGGTGGTCGCATGAACGATCGCATGGTGTGGATCGACTGCGAGATGACCGGCCTCTCGCTGTCCGACGACGCGCTCATCGAGGTGGCCGCCCTCGTCACCGACTCCGAGCTGAACGTGCTCGGCGAGGGGGTGGACATCGTCATCCGTCCGCCCGACTCGGCGCTGGAGACGATGCCGGAGGTGGTGCGTCAGATGCACACCGCGTCCGGGCTGCTCACCGAACTGTCCGGCGGCACGACGCTGGCGGACGCCGAGGAGCAGGTCCTGGCATATGTACGGGAACACGTGAAGGAGCCGGGCAAGGCCCCGCTGTGCGGCAACTCGGTGGGCACCGACCGCGGTTTCCTCCTCCGTGACATGCCGACGCTGGAGGACTACCTCCACTACCGGATCGTCGACGTCTCCTCGGTCAAGGAGCTGGCGCGGCGCTGGTACCCGCGGGCGTACTTCAACAGCCCCGAGAAGAACGGCAACCACCGCGCCCTCGCCGACATCCGCGAGTCCATCGCGGAGCTCCGCTACTACCGCGAGGCGATCTTCGTACCGCAGCCGGGACCCGACTCCGACACGGCCCGCACGATCGCCGCCAAGCACGTCCTGCCTGCGCAGTAGCCGCACGAGGGGCCATGGAGGGGCGCCGCAAAACCCTGGCGCGAGCACCCCTTCGGACCCTGTACACTTTTTCTCAGCCGGTCGGGGAAACCACGCGACGAACCGCCGGTCATGGTGGGTGTAGCTCAGCTGGTAGAGCACCTGGTTGTGGTCCAGGATGCCGCGGGTTCGAGTCCCGTCACTCACCCTGAGTAGTCAGCCGGTGACCTTCGGACAAGGGTCACCGGCTGATCGCGTTTCCCCCGCGCGGTCCATTAGGCGCCAGCCGGGTGGAGCTGGAGACGGGGATCCGGCTCCCGAACCTCCCCAGGCCATGACCGCGTCACGACGACGCGCGTTCCACCAGCTTCGTGGCCAGCACCACCTGCCGCCGTTCCAGCCCCCGGCTCGCCGCCGGGCGGCGGTCCGCGATCTCTGCCAGAAGGAGGCCGGTCATGCGGCGGCCCATCTCCTCGATGGGCTGGCGGACGCTCGTCAGGGGCGGGTCCATGTGGCGGGCGATGGCCGAGTCGTCGTAGCCGACGAGGGCCACGTCGCCGGGGATACGGCGGCCCGCCTCGCGCAGTACCTGACGCGCGCCGGCCGCCATCACGTCCGAGCCCGCGAATACCGCGTCCAGGGAGGGGCGGCGGGCGAGCAGCGCGGCCATCGCGCGGCGGCCGCCCTCCTCGGTGAAGTCGCCCGGTTCGACGAGCTGTTCGGCCACCTTGTGGCCCGCCTCGGTCAGCGCGTCGCGGTAGCCGTCGACGCGCCGCTGGGCACCGTACACGTCGAGCCGTCCGGTGATGTGGGCGATCTCGCGGCGGCCGCGGGACAGCAGGTGCTCCACCGCCGAGCGGGCGCCGCCGTAGTTGTCGGAGTCCACCGACGCCAGCGCCTCCGCGGCCGACCTCGGGCCGCTGATCACCGCCGGGATCTCCAGCTGGGCGAGCAGGTCCGGCAGCGGGTCGTCGGCGTGGACGGACACCAGCAGGACGCCGTCGACCCGGTGGGCCGCGAGGTACTGGGCGAGGCGGCGGCGCTCCTTGTCGCTGCCCGCGAAGATCAGCAGAAGCTGCATCTCCGTGTCCGACAGCTCGGCTCCGACGCCCTTGAGCATGTCCGAGAAGTACGGTTCCGCGAAGAACCGGGTCTCCGGCTCGGGGACGACGAGGGCGATCGCGTCGGTGCGGTTGGCCGCGAGGGCCCGTGCCGCAGTGTTCGGGACGTAGCCGAGTTCCGCCACCGCCGCCTCGACCGCCGCGCGCGTGGCGTCGCTGACCCTGGGCGAGCCGTTGATCACCCGGGAGACCGTCCCGCGCCCGACACCGGCACGCGCGGCGACCTCTTCCAAGGTCGGCCGGCCTCCGCTCCGGCCCCGCGCTCCGTGGCCTGCCATTGGCTCCGCCTCCTGTAGCCCGCACTTTACGGCTGGCCTGGAATCTAACAGTCCCGTCAGCTGCGGTGACCGCCGCCGGGAGCCGCAGCCCCCGGACCCTCGGTCCAGCCTCCGGACGGGCCTCGTCCCCGGACGCCGGACGGGCTGAACACCACCGGCCTCGACCGAGTCGGCACCGTCCCCCGCGGTCGGTCAACGGCCCGACAACTCAACACATCTCTCCGCGCCCGCACCCTTGACACCCCCGCTCGAAGCGGCGACTCTTCAACACATCACTCATGGGAGCGCTCCCACAGTACCTGACACATACACATCCCGCACGTTCCCCGCCCGAGCCGCAGCGATAACCAACGGGCCCAGCAACGCAGTTGGCCGGGGGGTCGGCACGTCAGGGCAACAGGAGGACGCAATGCGAGCACGTACCCGAACCGCCCGCAAGGCGGTGGTCCTCGCGGCCGTCGCGTCGCTGGGCGCCGGGCTGCTGGCCGGCTGTGCCGACGACGGCGACGGCGACGGCTCGCCGTCGGGCGGCGGCAGCGGCAGGACCACGATCACGCTGGGGCTTTTCGGCACGTTCGGCTTCAAGGAGGCCGGCCTCTACGCCGAGTACGAGAAGTCCCACCCGAACATCAAGATCGCCGAGAACGTCACCGAGCGGAACGAGAACTACTACCCCGCGCTCGTCAACCACCTCACCACCAACAGCGGCCTGCAGGACATCCAGGGCGTCGAGGTCGGCAACATAGCCGAGGTCGTGAGCACCCAGGCGGGCAAACTCGAGGACCTCTCCAAGGTTTCGGGCGTGGACAAGAACGGCTTCCTGGACTGGAAGTGGCAGCAGGCCACCACCAAGGACGGCCAGACGATCGGCCTCGGCACCGATGTCGGCCCGATGGCGATCTGCTACCGCAAGGACCTGTTCAAGAAGGCCGGGCTGCCCACCGACCGCGAGGACGTCGGGAAGCTGTGGGCCGGCGACTGGAACAAGTTCATCGACGTCGGCAAGCAGTACAAGGCGAAGGCGCCCGAGGGCACCACCTTCATGGACTCCCCCGGCGGTCTGCTCAACGCCGTGCTGAGCAGTGAGAAGGAGAAGTTCTACGACTCCGCCGGCGAGGTCGTCTACAAGACGAACCCTGCCGTCAAGAGCGCCTTCGACCTGACCGCGACGGCCGCCGAGGACGGACTGGTCGGCGCCCAGACGCAGTTCCAGCCGGCCTGGGACCAGACGATCGCCAACGTCAGGTTCGCGGCGATGGCCTGCCCGCCGTGGATGCTCGGCTACATCAAGGGCAAGTCGAAGGCGGACGCCAAGGGCACGTGGGACGTGGCCGTCGCGCCCAAGTCCGGCAACTGGGGCGGCTCGTTCCTGACCGTGCCGAAGAGCGGCAAGCACGTGAAGGAGGCCGCGGAGCTGGCCGCCTGGCTGACCGCGCCCGAGCAGCAGGCCAAGCTGTTCGCCGTGCAGGGCAGCTTCCCGAGCGCGCAGGCCGCGTACAGCTCGCCCGAGGTGACCGGCGCCAAGAACGAGATGACCGGTGACGCCCCGATCGGCGAGATCTTCGCGGAGGCCGCCAGGTCCAGCCCCGTCCAGGTCATCGGCCCGAAGGACCAGATCATCCAGCAGGGCCTGACGGACAACGGCGTCATCCTGGTCACGAAGGGCAAGTCGCCCGACGAGGCCTGGAACACGGCCACCAAGACCATCGACAACAACCTGGAGAAGTGACCGGTATGGCCACCCGGCACGACACCGCCGCGCACCCCGTGAAGGAGGGGGGCGCGGCCCCGGGCCGTCCGCCCGCCGACGCCGTGCCCGACGCGGACAGGCGCCGCCGGGCCCGGCTCTCCCGCCGCTGGCAGCGGGACATGCGCTGGAGCCCGTACGCGTTCGTCTCCCCGTTCTTCCTGCTCTTCCTCGCGTTCGGCCTGTTCCCGCTGATCTACACCGGCTGGGCCTCGCTGCACACGGTCGAGCTGACCGCGCCCACCGACATGGAGTGGGCCGGCCTGCGGAACTACACGCGGATCTTCGACGACGACTTCTTCTGGAACGCGGCGAAGAACACGCTGACGATAGGCGTCATCTCCACCGTTCCGCAGCTGCTGACGGCGATGGGACTCGCCCACATCCTCAACTACAAGCTGCGCGCGTCGACGTTCTACCGCGTCGTGATGCTCGCGCCGTACGCGACGTCGATCGCCGCGGCCTCCCTGGTCTTCGTGCTGCTCTTCGGCCGCGACTACGGAATGATCAACTGGGCGCTGCACTTCGCCGGCATCGATGCGATCGACTGGCAGAACGACAAGTGGCCCTCGCAGATCGCCGTGTCGTCGATCATCATCTGGCGGTGGACCGGCTACAACGCGCTGATCTACCTCGCGGCGATGCAGGCGATCCCGCAGGACCTGTACGAGTCGGCGGCGCTCGACGGCGCCAACCGCTGGCAGCAGTTCTTCCATGTGACGCTGCCGTCGCTGCGGCCGACGATCCTGTTCACGGTCGTCGTCTCGACGATCGGCGCCAGCCAGGTCTTCGGCGAACCGCTCCTCTTCGACGCCAACAAGGGCGCGTCCGGCGGCGCGGAGCACCAGTTCCAGACGCTCGGCCTGTACCTGTACGAGCAGGGCTGGGTCAACCAGCACCTGGGCCGTGCCTCGGCGATCGCCTGGACGATGTTCCTGATCCTCATCGTGATCGGGATCGCCAACTACGTCATCTCGCGCCGGCTGCGCGCCAGTGGTTAAGGAGAACCGGCCGTGACGACGACCCTGACGGAACCCCCGGCCGACGCGGCGCCCGAGCCGCCCAGGCGGTCCAGGCCGCCCAAGGCGGCCCGCGCGGGCGGCACGCTGCACGCCGGGCCCGTCGCCTACCTGATCCTCGCCCTGTTCACCGTCGGTTCGCTGTTCCCCCTGGTGTGGACGGCGATCGCCGCCTCGCGCGACAACCAGCGGCTCGCGCAGACCCCGCCGCCGTTCTGGTTCGGCTCGAACCTCTTCGACAACCTCGAAATCGCCTGGAACGACGCCAGTCTGGGCGAGGCGTTCATCAACACCACGTTCGTGGCGGGTGTGTCGGCGGCGACCATCGTCGTCCTGTCGACGATCGCCGGGTTCGCATTCGCCAAGCTGCGCTTCAAGGGCCGTAACGCGCTGATGCTGATCGTGATCGGCACGATGATGGTGCCGCCGCAGCTCAGTGTGATCCCGCTGTACATGATGGTCGCCGAGCTCGACTGGTCCGACCAGCTGCAGGCGGTGATCCTGCCGTCGCTGGTGAGTGCGTTCGGAGTGTTCTTCATGCGGCAGTACCTGCTGCAGGCCCTGCCGGACGAGCTGATCGAGGCGGCCCGGGTGGACGGTGCGAACAGCTGGCGCGTGGTGTGGCACATCGTGTTCCCGGCGGCCCGGCCCGCGATGGCGGTCCTGGGCATGCTGATGTTCGTGCAGACGTGGAACGACTTCCTGTGGCCGTTCCTGGTGCTGAGCCAGAACGGCAGTCCGACCGTGCAGGTCGCGGTCGCGGGTCTGGGTCGCGGGTACACCCCCGACCAGTCCCTGATCATGGCGGGCGCGCTGCTCGGCACACTGCCGCTGCTGATCGTCTTCGCGATCTTCGGCAAGCAGATCGTGGGCGGCATCATGCAGGGTGCCGTCAAGGGCTGAGGCTCCTCCCGCAGCCCTGACCACGGGGCCGAGCCGGCGCCGCCTCGGCCCCTTCTCTCCCCTGTTCTCTTCTCTCTTCCCCTCTCCCCTCAATCGTCGGTCTTCACGACCTCCTTGGGAGCGCTTTGATGCCTGAGTCCGTACAGCCGGTGACCCCGGTGGCCTTTCCTCCCGCCTTCCTCTGGGGCGCCGCGACCTCCGCGTACCAGATCGAGGGCGCGGTGCGGGAGGACGGCCGCACCCCGTCCATCTGGGACACCTTCAGCCATACGCCGGGAAAGACCGCCGGCGGCGACACCGGTGACATCGCTGTCGACCACTACCACCGCTACCGCGAGGACGTAGCGCTGATGGCGGAGCTGGGCCTGAGCGCCTACCGCTTCTCCGTCTCCTGGTCCCGGGTCCAGCCCACGGGCCGCGGCCCTGCCGTCCAGGTGGGCCTGGACTTCTACCGCCGCCTGGTCGACGAACTGCTCGGGCACGGCATCAAGCCGGCCGTCACCCTCTACCACTGGGACCTGCCGCAGGAATTGGAGGACGCGGGCGGCTGGCCGGAGCGGGACACGGCGTACCGCTTCGCCGAGTACGCGCAGACCGTCGGCGAGGCACTCGGCGACCGCGTGGAGCAGTGGATCACTCTCAACGAGCCGTGGTGCAGCGCGTTCCTGGGCTACGGCTCCGGGGTGCACGCTCCCGGCCGTACGGACCCGGCGGCCTCGCTCAAGGCGGCCCACCACCTCAACCTGGCGCACGGCCTGGGCAGTTCGGCCCTGCGGTCGGTCATGGCGGCCCGCAACTCGGTCGCGGTGAGCCTCAACTCGTCGGTGGTCAGGCCGCTTTCCCAGGACCCGGCGGACCTCGCGGCCGCTCGCAGGATCGACGACCTGGCCAACGGCGTCTTCCACGGCCCGCTGCTGCGCGGTGCGTACCCGCAGACGCTGTTCGCCGCGACGGAACTGGTCACGGACTGGTCGTACGTCCACGACGGCGACCTGGAGGCGATCAACCAGCCACTGGACGCGCTGGGCCTCAACTACTACACGCCGACGCTCGTGTCGGCGGCCGACCCGGAGGCCGACCGCCCGCGCGCGGACGGCCACGGCGCCAGCGAGCACTCCCCCTGGCCGGGCGCGGACGACGTCGCCTTCCACCAGACGCCGGGCGAGCGCACCGAGATGGGCTGGACCATCGACCCGACGGGCCTGCACGAACTCATCATGCGCTACACGCGGGAGGCCCCGGGCCTGCCGCTGTATGTCACGGAGAACGGCGCGGCCTACGACGACAAGCCCGACCCCGACGGCCGCGTCCACGACCCGGAGCGCATCGCCTACCTCCACGGCCACCTGTCGGCGGTGCGCCGCGCCATCGCCGACGGCGCGGACGTCCGCGGCTACTACCTGTGGTCCCTGCTGGACAACTTCGAGTGGGCCTATGGCTTCGGCAAGCGCTTCGGCGCGGTGTACGTCGACTACGCGACGCTGGCCCGGACCCCGAAGTCGAGCGCGCGGTGGTACGGCGAGGCGGCACGCACGGCGACGCTTCCGGCGGTGACGTCGGTCGAGTAGGCGGCCCAGCGGCACCCGGCAGGACCGGGGGACGGGGCGCGGCACGCGGAGGGAGGTGCCGCGCCCTCGATTCGCGCGGCCTACTCAGATGTGGTGCGGACCGGCTCGGAAGGAGGCGCACAGCCGTGTGGCTGTGCGCCTCCCGGGCGGGCGGTGAGCGGCCGAGGTCCTACTTGTAGACCGAGAACGCCTTGGAGAACGCGTGCGCCTCCTGAACGATGGAGCTGCAGGTGGCGTCCGCGGAGTTCTTGGCGCCGCCGGTGCACTGCTTGTCACGGGTCGAGGACCACATCGACAGCCATCCCAGGCCCTTCGCCTTCGCGAGGTCCACCAGCTGGGACGCGTCGTCCACCTTGAAGATCTCGGACGCGACGTCGTTGACACCGATCATCGGTGTGATGGCGACCGTCTTCCAGGCGGCACTTTCGGACAGGCCGAGAACACTCCTGACCTGGGCCTGCGTGGCGGTGGCCGCCTGTACGGCGTAGGTGCCCATGTCGCCGCTGTACGCCGGCCCGTAGTCCATCGCCATGATGTTGACGGTGTTGATCTTCACGCCGTTGGACTTGGCGTTGGAGAGCAGGTTCACCCCGTCCTGTGTCAGGCCCTCGGGCATGACGGGGAGGGTGAAGGAGACGTCGAGGCCCGGGTGCTGCTGCTGGAGCCTGGCGATGGCCTGGGCGCGGCGGGTGTTCGCGGCCGTGTTCGGCAGCGCGCCGCCCTCGACGTCGAAGTCGACCTTGGTGAGCTTGTAGGCGTCCACCGCCTTGGCGTACGCCGTCGCCAGCGCGTCCGCGGACGAGCAGGTCGTCGCCAGCTCGGATCCGGCGGCCCCGCCGAAGGACACGCGCATGTCGCCGCCCTTGGCGCGCAGCGCGCCGATCTGGGAGGCCACGCCGTCGCTCGCGAGGTCGGTGACACCGCCCCACTTCGGGGTGCAGCCGCCGCCGTCGGTGATGAAGGCGAGGTTGTAGTTCTTCACGCCGGTGGCCTTCGCGCTCGCGACCAGGTCGAAGGCCGGGTAGAGGGAGGTGTCGACGTACGGGGCGAAGCCGGCGGTGGCGGGGGTGCCGGTGCCGGTGCTCTCCGAGGGGGACGCGGTCGCGGTGGGGGTCGGGGTGGAGGTCTTCGTGGGGGTCGCCGTAGGGGCGGGCGACTGGGTGGGGCGGCCGGTCGGCTCGGGGGTGGCGCCGCCGTCCGCGGAGCACTTCGCGTCGTCGATGAGACAGCCGGTCGGGTTGCCGGTGCCGTTCACGACGAAGCCGACGGTGACCGACTTGCCGGGCGCCAGGCCGTCGGTGTCCCACTTCGCGGGCTTCACGGTGACGTGCTGCCCGCTGACGCTCGACTCGGCGTTCCAGAGGGAGCCGAGCTTCGACCCGGAGGGCAGGTCGAACTCCAGCGTCCAGTCCTTCTCGGTCGCACCGCTGTTGTTCGTGACGACGTACTGCGCGGTGTAACCCTTCGACCAGTCACTGGTCCTGGTGTACGCGGCGCCGACGCCGGCCGCCTGCGCGGTGCCGGTGAGCAGGACGGCGCCGCCGCCCACGACGGCGGCGGCCACCAGGCCTCCGATCGCCTTGTCTCTGCCACTGACCTTGCGCCGGTGCGTGCTCATCGCGTGCCTGCCTTCGCTGTTCACGGGGGTCCCGGGGGAATCCCCAGGGCTTCCCGGGGGGTGGATGCGGCAGCACGCTAGCGATCCGGAATCGGGCAAATAGCTTGATCCGGACGGGCGTTGGGGACCTTAGGGTGCGCTTAAGGAAGGGATCGGGAGCGGTTAAAGGTAGAGACCAATCTGCCGCGTCGGCGGCGGCGCACGGCCCCGCGATGCCCCCGCCGGACCGGCTCTCTGCCGTCCAGCTGGATCCAGATCCGCACCTCGGTTCCGCCGAGCACGGACGACCCGATGCGCACGTCCCCGCCGGTCTCCTCCGCGAGCCGGCGCACGATGTCCAGGCCGAGCCCGGTCGAGCCGTCGCTGCCGGAGCCCCGCCCCCGCGCCATGGCCGCCTCGGGGTCCTGGATGCCGGGCCCCGCGTCCGACACCAGCACGATCACCGCGTCCTCGCCGTTGTGCAGGTCGACCGCGAAGGCCGTGCCCTGCGGGGTGTGCCGGAAGACGTTGCCGAGCAGCGCGTCCAGGGCGGCCGCCAGATCCGTGCGGGCCACGGGTATCCGCACCGGCCGGTCCGCACCGGCCACCCGCCACTTGCGGCCCTCGTCCTCCGCGAGCGCGGACCAGAACCCCATCCGTTCCCGGACCACTTCGGACGCGTCGCACCCGGCTCCCGGACCGGCGGCAGCGGTCTGCGGCTTGGCCTCCCGGGCCGTCCGGATGATGGTGTCGACCTCGCGCTCCAACTGGGCGACGGCGGCCCGCGTCTGGTCGGCGGCCGGCCCGTCGCCGAGCGAGGCCGCGTTCAGCCGCAGCACGGTCAGCGGTGTACGCAGCCGGTGGGACAGATCCGCCGCCAGCTCCCGCTCGTTGGCGAGGAGTTGTACGACCTGGTCGGCCATGGAGTTGAACGCCACCGCCGCGAGCCGCAGTTCGGTCGGCCCCTCCTCCGGTACGCGGGCCCCCAGCTTCCCCTCCCCCAGCTCATGGGCGCCCTCGACGAGTCGCTGCGCGGGCTGCACCATCCGCACGCCCAGCCGGTCGGCCACGGCGACCGAGCCAACGACGAGCGCGGCCCCGACCGCGGCGAGCACCGCCCAGGCCGTGCCGACGCCGTTGCTGACCTCGGCCTCGGGGACGTACACCTCGACGACCGCTATCTCGCCGGAGCTCAGCGCGACCGGCTGGAGCAGCGTGGAGCCGCCGGGCACGGCGGTGGTGGAGGCGCGGCCCAGCTTCCGCACGGTCGCGATGTCCTCGTCGGCGGCTCGCTGCCGGCCGAGGTCGACGGCCGCCGCGCCCACGCCCGCCGGAATGTGCACGGCCATCCCCGCGTCGGAGCCCGCGGAGGCCACGACCCGCTCCAGCTGGTCGCGTTCGGTGGTGATGGACAGCGCCGGGGCGACGGCGGCGGCCTCCCGCTCGGCGTTGGAGAACGCGCGGTCCCGGGCCATCTCCTTGATGACGAGTCCGAGCGGGACCGCGAAGGCGACCACCACCATCGCGGTGACCGCCAGGCAGACCCTGACCAGTGCCCATCTCATCGCGACGGCTCCCTTCCGGGCGGCTCCAGCTTCACGCCGACGCCCCGAAGGGTGTGCAGATAGCGCGGCGCCGCGGCCGTCTCGCCCAGCTTCCGCCGCAGCCACGACAGATGGACGTCGATGGTCTGGTCGTCGCCGTACGACTGCTGCCACACCTCGGCGAGCAGCTCTTTGCGCGGTACGACGACACTCGGCCGGCCGGCCAGGAAGGCGAGCAGGTCGAACTCACGGCGGGTGAGATCGAGCCGTACGCCGTCCAGTTCGGCCTGGCGGCGCAGCGGGTCGACGGTCAGGCCGCCGACGCGGATGACGGTGGACGGCGGGACGTCCCCGGCGGGGGAGCGGGACCGCCGCAGAACGGCGGCCATCCGGGCCGACAGGTGCTCGACGGAGAAGGGCTTGGTGAGGTAGTCGTCCGCTCCGGCGTTCAACAGCCGGACGACTTCCGTCTCGTCGTCCCGCGCGGTGGCGATGATCACAGGGACGTCCGTGATGCCGCGCAGCATCTTCAGGGCCTCGGAGCCGTCCAGATCGGGCAGTCCGAGGTCCAGGATGACGACGTCGAAGCGGAAATGGGCGACCTCGCGCAGCGCCTCGAGCGCCGTACCGACGCTGCGCACCGTGTGTGCGGCGTCGGTCAGATGCCGGATGAGCGCCGAGCGTACGAACTGGTCGTCCTCGACCACGAGCACACTTGCCATGCGCGGCACCGTACGCCATGCGGACGGGCCCGGCCGGGCCTGTGGATAACTCCGACCATGTGCGCCCCGTGGGACGCGTGAGGCAGTATGGCCCGCGATGCGCAGAGGACTCGTACACGTACTGGCATGGTCGCTCGCCACGGGCGCGGCGGTCACGCTGTCGTGGTGGGGCGTCCACACGGTGATGACGGGCACGGCGTACGACCCGCCGCGCGCACTGCCGATCACGGCGGCCGACGCGACCACGCAGGAGTCGAAGCCGCTGGCCTCGTCGACGAACCGGCCGTCCTCGTCGAAGAGTCCGTCGCGAAAGCCGAGCGAGCCGTCCCGGAAGCCGACTCCGACGCCCTCGCGGACCGCCACCGCGAGCACCGGCCCCTCGCCGACCGTCTCCGGCCGGGTCAAGAGCTATGACACCGACGGCGGCCGGGTGGTCTTCGACCTCGGCAGGACGTCCGCGACGCTGGTGTCGGCCACGCCGGGATCGGGCTGGTCGATGCAGGTGTGGAAGACGGAGTCGTGGATCCGGGTGGAGTTCTCCTCGGGCGCGGACCGGGTGTCGCTGTTCTGCACCTGGCACGACGGACCGCCGCGGGTCGAAGTGGGCACGTACTGACGCCTACTGGGCCGGTTCGCGCACCAGGAACACGTCCACCGGGTCCTCGGTCACGAGCGTGAAGCCGTGCCGCTCGTACAACCGCCGGGCCGCGCTGCCCCGCAGCACGTTCAGCCGGACCCGGACACCGTCGTGGTCGCACCGCTCCAGCAGCCGGCGCAGCACGGCGGAACCGACTCCCCTGCCCTGCAGGCCGGGGTCCAGGTAGAAGTGCTCCAGCCAGTGGGCGTCCTCGGCCGGGCGCAGCGCGACGCACCCGGCGAAGTCGTCGCCGACCTCGATCACCCAGGTGTGCGCCGGGGCGAATCCGTCCCGCAGCCGCTGCCGCACGCGCTGCTCGTCGTAGCGGCCCAGGCGCTCCAGGTCCGCCCGCAGCACCACGGCACGCAGCCCGGCCACCGCCTCGACGTCCGCCGCCGAAGCCGGCCGCATCTCCCAGTCCGCCATGATCGCGATGCTAACCCGGCCACCGCCGGCGGCGGCCACGCGTCGTCTGCCGCTGCCGGCGCCGGGGGTACTTCAGGACCTAACGGAACACCGACGGCGGCGGGGCCGGCGAGGCCACCGCAGCCGCGTCCGTCACCGGGGCGGCCCCTCCGGTGAAGTCGGTGAGCTGCCTGCCGTGTTCGACGCGGCCCGGATGCGGGTCGGTGGCGGCCCGGCGGGTGAGTTCGGCGACCGGGAGCGGGTGGTCGGAGGCGACCAGGACCGCGTTGCCGAAGCGTTTGCCGCGCAGCACGGTCGGGTCGGCGACCAGCGCGAGTTCCGGGAAGCGGTCGGCCGCGGTGGCGATCTGGCCGCGCAGATGGGCCAGCGGTGGCCCGTCGGCGAGGTTGGCGGCGTAGAGCCCGCCGGGCTTCAGCACCCTGCGGATCTCGTCGAGGAACTCGGTCGAGGTGAGGTGGGCGGGGGTACGGGCCCCGCTGAACACATCGGTGATGACGAGGTCGGCCCAGCCGTCGGACACCTTGGCGAGCCCTTCCCGCGCGTCCGCCGACCGCACCCGTATCCGGGCGCCCGCCTCCAGCGGCAGTTCTCGGCGCACCAGTTGGACGAGCGCGGCGTCCCGCTCGACGACCTGCTGCGTGGAGCGGGGACGGGTGGCGGCGGCATAACGCGCCAGGGTCAGCGCGCCGCCGCCGAGGTGCACGGCGTGCACGGGCTTGCCGGCCGGGGCGGCGAGGTCGATGACGTGCCCGAGGCGACGCTGGTACTCGAAGGAGAGGTACGCCGGGTCGTCGAGGTCGACGTGCGACTGCGGCGCCCCGTCGATCAGCAGCGTCCAGGCCCGCGCCCGGTCCCGGTCGGGTATGAGCTCGGCGAGCCCCCCGTCGACGGCCTCGACGACGGCTTCGGCAGACCCGCCGCCACGCCGGGGGTTCCTGGACTTTCCCATTAAGTCATTATCAGGGCGTTCGGGGAGGACGGCCCAGCGGGCGTCGCGAGGTCACCGACAGTTGTCCGCCGCCTCGATCAACCGTGCCGCCTCTCCCAGCGCCGCCCGCAGCACCACGGGATCGGTCGCGAGATCCGCCTCCCCGGGCGGCAGCAGCCAGTCCGAGCCCTCCACCGGCGGCTCGGGATTCGGGCTCGGCCCTTGGCCCTCGGTCTCCGTGCACGTGCTGCCCGGCACGTCCCACGCCGCCGCGGTCCCCGGCGGCACCACGAAACCCAGCGTGTCGCCCCCGTCGTCGTGCAGCACGGGCCCCATCGCGTCACCCGCCCCGCGCCGCAGGATGTCGACCGCCTCCAGCCCCTGCCGCGTCGGCACCGTGACGACATCGCACGCGACTCCCGGGCACGACGGTGCGCTGTACGGCGTACCAGGATCGATGCTCTGCCTGGTCTCCATCCCGGCCTCCACCACAGAACGCCTCCTCGGACGAGCGGGTCGGGAGTCGGGCGGCTCCCGGTCCACAGGGTCCAACGCGCCCGCGCGTCAACGGCTACGGAAGAAGTCCGCCGCAAAGGATGGCAGTTCATGGCAGATCACGTATGAGATATCCGGTTTTGTAGCCAAACACTGCGTGGCGGGTCCGGCACAGCAGGTACGTTCTTGCCCGCCGGAAATCAGGGTGAACACACTGACAAGTGAGACAACTCACCCCCACCCCGGCATGGTTCGACGGTTCGCACGAGAGGACCCGGCCATGGCGTCGTCAACGGTGACCTCGTCCCAGCCCCCCACGCCACCACAGCCGAATCTCGCCTTCCGGCGGTTGCGCGGAAAGCGCTCGCCGGCCGAGTTCGCCGCGGCGGTACGACGGGCGGCCCGTGAGATCGGCGAGCGGGTCAGCTGCGACGCGCGCTATGTCGGACGGGTCGAGGCCGGCGAGATCCGCTGCCCCAACTACGCGTACGAACGGGTGTTCCTGCACATGTTCCCCGGCCGCACGCTCACCGACCTGGGCTTCGCGCCCCGCTCGTCCGTACGCGGACGCCGGGCGCGCGCCACGGATGAGACGCAGGGGGAGTGCCAGCCGTATGACACGCGGGACCCGCTCGACCCGCACCACGACCGTCACCAGAGCGACGAGAACCACAAGACCCGCGAGAACCACGAGAACCACGAGGAGAGCGACGTGCTGCGTCGCCTATTCATGACCGGCGGAGGCGCCACCGTGGCCGCCGCCTCACTGGGCCCCCTGGCGTTCGCGCCCGACGCCGCGGCCGCACAGCGGCCCATGAGCCGCGTCGGGGCGAGCGAGGCGGGTGCCCTCGAAGAAGCCGTCCGCCGGATCCGGCTGCTCGACGACCGGCACGGCGCGGACGGCCTCTACCGGCGGGCGGCGGCTCCGCTGCGCGCCGCGTACGCGCTGCTCGACGCCGGAGCGACCCGGCAGGCGACCGCCGACCGGCTCCACTCCGGAGCGGGTGAACTCGCCATCTCCGTTGGCTGGCTGGCGCACGACTCGGGCCGGTTCGACGACGCCCGCTCGCACTACGCGGAGGCGCTCGCGACCGCTCGGATGACCGGGGACGACGCCCTGGAGGCGCACGCCTTCTGCAACACGGCGTTCCTCGCGCGCGACTCGGGCCGGCCGCGCGAGGCGGTACGGGCGGCCCAGGCCGCACAGCGCGTCGCGCGCTCCCTGGGCTCCCCCCGCCTGATGTCGCTGCTCGCGCTGCGCGAGGCCGGCGGCTGGGCGGGGCTCGCCGACCGTACCGGCTGTGAACAGGCGCTCGCCCGCGCGCAGGCCCTCTTCGAGCGCGGTTCCTCGGACGCCGACCCGGAGTGGATGAGCTTCTACGGCGAGGCCGAACTGGAGGGGCTGGAGGCCCAGTGCTGGTCGACCCTGGGCGACTGGCCGCGCGCATCCCGGCACGCGCGCCGTGCGGCCCATCTGCAGGACCCGCACTTCAAGCGCAACATCGCCCTGTACACCGCGGAACTCGCGGACGACCTCGCCCGCGGCGGCCGCCCCGACGAAGCCGCGGCGGCGGGGATGCGGGTCCTCGGCCTGCTGAGCGAGGTGCAGTCGTCCCGCATCCAGGCGATGCTGGCCGGGACGGCCCGGGTGCTCCTGCCGCACCGGCGGGCGTCCGGAGTGTCGGCGTTCCTGGAACGGCACGCCGGCCTGCCACGCAACCCGTGAGCGGCCGGCCCCGGCGGGCTCGGGGTCCTGTCGTCGGTTCGCGTCGCGGGGCAGGCGGGAACGCGACGGCAGGGCCTGGCCCCCATGCCACTGACTCAGCAAGGCCTGCAAGTCCCTGAACTGCAACGATGCTCCGTTCGGCACACCTTGGAAGCCCCCGGTCACCGGCATGGGGCCTAGTGCCGCGTCAGCCAAGGTTTGCCCGTCGAGGAGCGGCGTCCGGTGCGTGCTCTCGGCGTGCCGGCCGGAAGTCCTCGTACTGGACGTACTTGGGCTTTCGGCCGGTGCGGCGAGAGGGCGTGCCGGACGCCGCGACGGGGCGAACCTTGGCTGACGCGGCACTAGTCCAGGTGGCCCAGGTCGTTCCAGCTCTCGATGGCCGGCTCCCCGTACGCCCAGCCCAGGACGGACAGCGACGCCGGGTTCAGGCGGATCCGCGCCGCGAAGTCGAGCGGCAGGCCCAGCCACCGCGCGCCGATGGACCGCAGTATGTGCCCGTGCGCGAAGACCAGCACATCCCGGTCCGCCGCCCGCGCCCATGCCACCACTTCGTCGGCCCGAGCGGTCATCTCGGCGAGCGACTCGCCCTGCGGCACCCCGTCCCGCCAGATCAGCCAGCCGGGCCGTACATCCTGGATCTCCTGCGGCGTCATGCCCTCGTACGCGCCGTAGTCCCACTCCAGCAGCGCGTCCCAGGCGCTCGCGCGCTCGCCGAACCCGGCGAGTTCGCACGTCACGCGCGCGCGTGCCAGCGGGCTGGTGCGCACCTCGACCCCGGCCAGCCCGTCGAACGGCGCCCGGTTCAGGCGCTCGCCGAGCAGCTTGGCGCCACGCCGGCCCTCCTCCAGCAGGGGCACGTCGGTCCTGCCGGTGTGCTTGCCGGACAACGACCACTCCGTCTGTCCGTGCCGGGCCAGCAGGATGCGCGGTGCCATGCGAGGAGGACCTTTCGAGGAAAAAAGGACAAGAGGACATGAGGACATGAAGAAATGAGGAAATAGCGAGGCGGAACCCCTCCATCATCCATCACCCTGTCCGGGGCCTGAATGTGACTGCAGACCCGGGGGCAACCTGCCGGGCGATCTCTGCGTCTTCGAGGGCCGGGGGCGCCCCATGGGGGCGAGCGCGTACACCGTAAAGTGGCACGGCCGGAGCTCCGGGCGCCGCGCGACATCGAAGGGGGAGGGCGATCGGATGCCGCAGACCGAGATACCGGGCATCGAGGCGGCCCCACGGACCCGCCTGCGCTGGTGGACCGAACTGCCGCTGATCCTGCTGGTCTACGCCTGCTACTCCGCCGGCCGGCTCCTCGCGCGGGGCGACGTCACCACCGCCGTCGACCACGGCCTGGCCATCCTGCGCGTCGAGAAGTTCCTGCACATCAACGCCGAACACCCGCTCAACCGCCTCTTCACGCGCGAGGCGTGGCTCGGCGTCCCGGCCGACTTCTGGTACGCGTCGCTGCACTACCTGGTCACGCCCGTGATCCTGGTCTGGCTCTTCAGATCGCGCACCCTGCACTACCGTGCGGCCCGCACCTGGCTGATGACGTCCACCTTCATCGGCCTGATCGGCTTCACCCTGCTGCCGACCTGCCCGCCCCGCCTCCTCTCCGCCGGCCACGGCTTCGTCGACACGATGGCCCAGTACAGCTCGTACGGCTGGTGGGGCGGCGAGGCGAGCGCACCGCGGGGCCTGGGCGGCATGACGAACCAGTACGCGGCGATGCCCAGCCTGCACGTGGGCTGGGCGCTGTGGTGCGGCGTCATTCTGTGGCGGTACAGCGGGACGCTTACCGCCAAGACCCTGGGTGTCGCCTACGCGTTGCTGACCACGATCGTGGTGATGGGAACCGCGAACCACTACTTCCTCGACGCGGTCGCGGGCGCGGCCGTGATGGGGGCCGGACTGCTGCTCGCGCCGTCCGTGATGCGGGGCGCGGACCGGGTCAGGGCCCGGTTCGAGGGCCGGGGCGCACTCGTCGCAGCACGCTCCGTTGGCGCAGAGGCCCCGATTGTCAGTGGCGGATGCCAGACTTCCGCGGGTGAGCGAATTCCACGGCAGCGCGAGTCACGGATCGCATCAGGAGCCGAGCCGGGTGCCTCTCCCACGGACGCGGGGGACGGCGCTCCGGCAGCGGCTCGCTGACCTGCGCGGTCCCGACGTACCGGCCAAGGCACTGGACGCGCGCGCCCTGGCCGCCCTCGCGGCCAACCCCGGGTGCAACCGGCGCGCGATCCTCGACGGCGCCGGGGTGAACAAGGCGGCGCTGGCGAGCGCGCTGGGCTCGCCGTCCGCCTTCGGACAGTCGCAGTTCGCGCTCACCCGGGGCAACGCGTTCGAGGCGCGCGTCAAGGCGGACGGCGGCGCGGAGCTGCTGCGGCTGGTGCACGAGAGGCTGGACCCTGGAGCGGAGCCGCCGTCGGACGCCCGGGTGCCCGAGCTGTCAGCCATCGGCCCCGAGGGTCGTGCGGCGCGTACGGCTCTCGCCCTGCGCGAGGCCACGGCGGCCGGCGCCTGGACGCTGCTCGACCACCCGATGCTCGCGCTCGACGTCGCGGGTTCCCCCGCCTTCCTGGAACCGGACGCGGTGGTGGTGCACCCGGACGGCAGCTGGACGGTCGTGGAGATCAAGTCCTTCCCGATGCTGGACGGCTCCGCGGACCCGGCGAAGGTGGGCGCGGCCGCGCGCCAGGCCGCGGTGTACGTGATCGCGCTGGAGGAGGTCGCCGCCCGCCTCGCCGAGGACACCGCCCCGGCCCCGCGCGTGCGCCACCGAGTCCTGCTCGTCTGCCCCAAGGACTTCTCCAACCTGGCGACCGCGTCCGCCGTCGACGTCCGCAAACAGCGCGCGGTCACCGCCCGGCAGCTGGCCCGCCTCACCCGCATCCAGGACATCGCCGAGACCCTCCCCGAGGGCACGTGCTTCGCCCCGGACCTGCCCGCCGCCGAGCTGACGGCCGCCGTCGAGTCGGTCCCGGCGACGTACGCGCCCGAGTGCCTGTCCGCCTGCGAACTGGCCTTCCACTGCCGTGACCGCTCCCGCACGGCCGGCGCGGTCACGGCCCTCGGCCGCTCTGTCCGGGCGGAGCTGGGAGGTCTGACGACCGTCGAGGACGTCCTGGCCGCGGCCCGCGGGGAAACCGGCGATCCCGAGGATCCGGCGGTGGCGGCGCTGCGCAGAGCGGCGGACCTGCGGGCCGAGGCGCTGGGTGAGCGCCGGGCTGCTCCCGGCGAGCTCGGCCGGGAGGTGGCGTCCGCATGTCGCTGATCTCCACCCTCGCCCGTCTCGAGGCCGTCAGCACCGGCCGAGCCCAGCCCGCCGCCACCGTCCGGCACCGGTATCTGTCGGACCGGCCGCTGGTCCTGGTGCCGCTCACCACCGCCGGTGAGGCCGGCGCCCCGCTCGCCGCGCTGGCCGGCACCGACCGGGACACACCGCACCTGCTCGTCGTACCGCAGCCGCGCGACCGCGACCTGCGGTTCGCGTTCCTGGCCGAGCTCGCCGACATCGTCCTGCCGTACATCGACGCGTACGCCGACACCGTCGAGGCGGCCGAGCGCACCGAGACCGACCCGGAGACCGGCAAGCGGGTCAAGACCGAGGTCGAACTGTGCGCGGACGCCCCGCAACTCATCGTGCCGAGCCGCGCGGGCATCGACCTCGTACGGCTGCTCGGGCGCTCCATGCGCTTCAGGCGTACGGCGGAACAGGACCCGGAGACCCCGCACCCGGCCCCGCCCCGCGTGCCGTTGCTCGGCCGGTGGCTGACCCACTTCGGAGAGCGGGCCCGGGTGCCCGGATCGTCGCTGCTGCTGGCCATGACGGACGTACTCGCCCGGCACTGGGCGACCGGCCAGTCCACGCTGGAGGACCAGCACCTGGGCGCGCTGCTCGCCTGGCTCGACCCACCCGAGGGAACCTCGGGCGCCGAGGCCGCGCTCCGGGCCGAGCTGGCGCGCGATGCCCATGGACAGCTGTTGTGCCCGCCCGCGGGCCCCGCCACCGACCCGGCGTTCGACAACAAGCTGCTCGCCCCCGCCATCGAGCGGTACGACCGCGCCCGCACCGCGCTGGCCGCCGCCGAGGACGGCTTGGAGGCGGACGACCGGCTCGGCGCACTCAGCGCCGCCGAGCGGGAGATCCGCGCCCTCGTCGAGAGCCGCACCCGGCCCGCCTGGGACGCGGTGTGGCGCGGTCTCGACCTGCTGCGGGAGCTGCCCGCGGGCCGGCACGTCGAGGAGCGGTGGACGCGCGACCGCTGGTCGTTCACCGGCCACCGCGACCGCGTCGTCGCCGGCGAGCCCCCGCAGCCGCGCCGCGACGACGCGGTGACCGCCGCGAACAAGCTCGCCACACGGGAGCGCGAGCAGGCCCGGCTGGAGGCCCAGGAGGCTCTCGACGACCCGATGGTGATGGCGGGGCGGCGGCTGGCCGGGGAGGCGTTCGCGGGTGAGGTCACGGATGTCGTCATGGCGTACAGCGAGGGCAAGCGGCCCAGCCCACGCCCGCTGGTGACCGTCCGCACGGACGACCGGCCGCACCTCGGGGAGCGCGCCAGGGTCTACCGCTCGGTGGGCGGCAAGCCGCAGGCGGCTGAATTCGTGGAGTACGTCGGCATCGAGGACCCGGAGGTCTCCGTGGAGGGTGCCACGCTCGTCGTCCTGCGGATCGTCGACAAGATGGGCCGCGGCAAGGAGCCCGAGGCGGGCTCCGTCCCCGAGAAGGGCGACCGCGTCTGCTTCACCCTGTTCGAGCACGAGCAGCGCGGCGGGGCGAAGCTGCCCGACCCGGAGCAGACCCCGTGGACGCACGGCGGCCCGCCGGGCGGGCCGGCCGCGCCGGAAGCCGCCGACCCCATGACCCCGGAGGACGTGCTGTGACCGCCCAGGCCGCATTCGACCCGGGCGCCGCAGCCGCCCGGGCCACCGACGCGATCCTCCACGACACCCTGCACGGCACGCGGCGCGGTGTCGTCGTCGACTCCCCGCCCGGCGCCGGCAAGTCCACGCTCGTCGTGCGCGCCGCGCTGGAACTCGCCGACGCCGGACGCCCGCTGATGGTCGTCGCACAGACCAACGCCCAGGTCGACGACCTCGTCGTCCGACTCGCCGAGAAGAGCCCCGGCCTGCCGGTGGGCCGCCTGCACAGCAGTGACGCCGACCCGTACGACAAGGCGCTGGACGACCTGCCGAACGTCCGCAAGTCGGCCAAGGCCGCCGACCTGACCGGTCTCGCGGTCGTGATCTCCACCGCCGCCAAGTGGGCCCACGTCAAGGTCGACGAACCATGGCGGCACGCGATCGTCGACGAGGCCTACCAGATGCGCTCGGACGCGCTGCTCGCCGTCGCCGGGCTCTTCGAACGGGCGCTGTTCGTGGGTGACCCCGGCCAGCTGGACCCGTTCTCGGTCGTCGGCAGCGAGCAGTGGGCGGGCCTGTCGTACGACCCGTCGGCCTCCGCCGTGACGACCCTGCTCGCCCACAACCCCGAGCTGCCGCAGCACCGCCTGCCGGTGTCCTGGCGCCTCCCGGCGTCCGCCGCGCCCCTCGTGTCCGACGCCTTCTACCCGTACACCCCGTTCCGCAGCGGCACGGACCACGGCGACCGGCGGCTCGCCTTCGCGGTGCCCTCGGACGGCTCCGGCCCCGACCGGGTGATCGACGAGGCCGCCGAGTGCGGCTGGGGCCTGCTGGAGCTGCCCGCGCGGCACACCCCGCGGACGGACCCGGAAGCGGTCCGCGCGGTGGCGACGGTCGTACGACGCCTGCTGGACCGTGGCGGCGCGGCCACGTCGGAACGCTCGGCCGGGCCGGCCCCCCTCACCGCCGGCCGCATCGCCGTCGGCACGGCACACCGGGACCAGGCAGCGGCGGTCCGCGCGGCCCTGACGGAGCTGGGCGTCACGGACATCACCGTGGACACGGCGAACCGGCTGCAGGGCCGTGAGTTCGACGTGACGGTCGTCCTGCACCCCCTCTCCGGCCGCCCCGACGCCACCGCGTTCCACCTGGAGACGGGCCGCCTGTGCGTCCTCGCCTCCCGGCACCGGCACGCGTGCATCGTTGTGTGCCGGGCCGGCGTGGGCGACCTGCTGGACGCCTATCCGTCGACGGAGCCGGTGCAGCTCGGGACGATCGTGAAGTTCCCGGACGGATGGGAGGCGAACCACGCGGTGCTGGCCCGGCTGGCCGAGCACCGGGTGTGCTGGCGGCCGTGACACGCCCCGGGCCCCGTCGTGCCCCTGACGGGGGCCGGCCCCCCGCGCCCGTTACGGACCTGCCTGCGGTACGAGCACGGGCATGTCGTTCCCCCGTCGTTCAGCGACATGTATCCCCACGCCAGGCTCGCCGTGCGCACCCTCGGTCAGCGTAGTGAGCACAGCCCGGCCAGCGGGAGACGAATCACACGGGCCTCTCTTGCGCCGGCGCGGGACAATGGAGGGTGGCCCACCCCGCAGACGGGTCACCCGCGACATCCGCAGCAGACGGACATCCGCAACACGAGGAGGAGAAGACATGGCGGAGCCCACGCCGCGTCGGAACGAACCGCGGCTACGCCCCGCGCCCCTGCTCTTCGAGCCCACGCAGGCGGCCGACGACCCGGAGCACTTTTTCGACCTCGAGTCGATCGACGATCCGCGCGCGCTGCTGGCCCGGGCGACGGAGCTTACGCTCGCGTTCCGCGCCGCGACGGACCGGGCGGTGGAGTTCCAGGCGATCGCGGCGGCCCAGCTGGCGGATCCCCGGCGGTTCGACCGCCTGACGCCGGCGGACATCGCGGCGCGGGCCGAGTGGACCGAGGACTACGCGAAGAAGATGGTGGAGTTCGGGCAGGATCTGCTGCGCGGGGTCGAGGGCAGGGGACACGTCGACCCGGTGTGAAATCGGGCCCTGGCATATGCCAGCCGGGCAAGATACCTTCTCCCGCCCCTCCCTGTCCCGGATTCCGGCAACTCTCGGGAACAGAGTGCTCACACCCGGTACATCTAGGCGGCATGAGCAGTACACGTGACGAGCCTTTCTCCGCCCGCCTCGACGTCTCGGGGGTCGCCCCGGACGGAGCCGCCTGGCTCGCCTCGGCGGGAACGTATCCGCGCAGCACGCTGGCGCTCTGGGAGGAGCGGCCGGACGCACCGGTCGTACTGCCCTGCGGTTCCGTCTTCGACGTCGTCAGCGCGCCCGTGGTCTTCGGGCGCCGGATGACCGACCGGCTGTGGGAGGAGGGGCCGGGGTCGGGGCCGGTCGCGACGTTCCGCGGGCGCATGCTGCTGTTCGCCGCGCCGGGCACGGCACAGCGGCTGCCCTCGCTGCTGCACTGGGAGGAGTGGGGCACCGAGGACGGAGGATGCGCTCGTACGGGGTCGATCCCGCCACTGCTGTGCCACGGCACCGGCGACGCGGTGACCGTCCCCGCGCCGCTGGGCTCCGCTGCCTCCCCGCCCCGGCTCGACGCCCGCTGGCTGGTCGCCCCCGACACCCGTCAGCCCTGGCTGCCGGGCCCGGAGATCCTGCTGTGGGCGGCCGTACGGGCGGCTCGCGCGGCCGTGCGGATATCGATTTTTCCTCCCGCCGATCAGGATGCTAAGGTCTACGACGTCAGCAGGCGCCGCTAGCTCAGTTGGTTAGAGCAGCTGACTCTTAATCAGCGGGTCCGGGGTTCGAGTCCCTGGCGGCGCACGATGGCGATGGCGAGGCGTGTTCGCGGATAGCGCGAACCTCCTCGCCATCGTTGTTCGTGCGCGGCTTCGCCGCGCGCAGTGGGGGCTCCGCCACCCACACCCCCCTTCCCCGCCGGACCCAGTGGCCGTGGGGCTGCCATGCGAACCCGCGCGACCTTCAAGGCAGAGGCTCCGCCACCCACGCCCCCCCTCGCCGCCGGACCCAGTGGCCGTGAGCCCGCCATGCGAACCCGCACGCGATCTTCAAGGCAGAGGCCCCGCCACCCACACCCCCACGCCCCCACGCCCCCACGCCCCCACGCCGCCGGACGCGACGGCCGTGAGACCGCCCATGCGGACCCGCACGCGACCTTCAAGGCAGAGGCCCCGCCACCCACGCCCCCTCGCCGCCGGACGCGACGGCCGTGAGGCCGCCATGCGAACCCGCACGCGATCCTCAAGGCAGAGGCCCCGCCACCCACACCCCCACGCCCCCTCGCCGCCGGGCCCAGTGGCCGTGAGGCTGTCATAGGGGCCCGGGTGTGATCTTCACCGTCCACGTGCCGGAAGCCGTTCGCCCCTCCACCTCCACCCGTACGTCCTCGTCCGGCACGGTGAAGCTCTCGCCGAGCGCGACGGGAGCGTCCGCGAGCGGCGGATAGACCGAGTCCTCCCAGCAGGCCTCGGTGTGCGGGTGGGCGTCGATCACCTCGACCGGCCCGCCGCCGGACTCGGCGCCGCTGCGCACCCGGTAGACGAGGACCCCCGACCCGCAGGCGTCCGCGTCGTTGCCCACCGGACCGCGCGCCTCGAACGCGAGCGCGCTGTCGGGGGCGGTCCGCACCACGGCGAGCTTGGTGCCGGTGCCCAGGCCGAAGACGGGCGACCCGGCGGCGCCCACGGCCGGGACACCCGGTCCCGTACCCAGCGGCTCCAGCGTCAGCCGTGTGGAGCCGTTCCTCGGTACGCACACCACCTGGCGCGGTTCCAGCCACCCCAGCTTCCACTTGTGCCAGGCGAACAGATCGGGGGCCAGGCCGAACTGGCTGCCCATCAGGTCCCAGTCCCCGACGTACGTGTCCCAGTCGCCCTTGCCGTCCATCGGCCGGTGGTACAGGTCCGGCAGGTCGAAGACGTGCCCGGTCTCGTGGGCCAGGACGAGCCGGTCGGGCGGGTGCCTCTCGAAGACGGTGACGACCCGGCGGATGTCCGTGCCGTCGATCCGCAGCGGGGTGTCCAGGTTGACGACCTTGGTGGCGTCCGAGTCCACTCCGGGGGCGTCCGGGTCGGCGACGAAATAGACGATGTCGTAGCGCGAGAAGTCCACCTGCCCGTCGGCCGCGGCGAGCGCGTCGCCCAGGTACGCGGCGCGGTGGGCGGCGTTCCAGTCGCGTCTTATGGCGTACGAGGTCGAGGGCCGCGGCATCTTGATCCAGTGCCGCAGGGGATGCGGGCGCAGGGTGAACTTGCCGTAGGAGGCCCGTTCGAAGAAGTTGCTGGTGGCCGGGAAGTGGTCGGCGACCAGCTCGGCGGTGGTGGTCAGCGGGACGGCGTCCGGGAAGGACAGGAAGATCATCACCGCGTCGAGCGAGCGGGCCGGGCGCGGATAGGCGGTGTTCCAGGTGTCCAGGCCCTCCGAGTGGTGGGCCTCGGTACGCTGCAGGGCGCACGGCGACGCGGCGAGGGGCCCGGCGACCGACGGGCCGGTCAGGATCGAGGTCGCGGCGAGCGCCGACATGGTGGTGAACACGGCGGCGGTACTGCGCAGTCGGGGCCGCACGGGTGTCCGGCCGAGCCGCTCGACGGCCTCACGGGTGAGGGCCCTGAGAGGGGGCTGACGCGGCACGTGGACCTCCGGGAGCGGTTCGCGGGACACCGCACCCAGCCTGTGTGAGATTGTCGTACTTTGCCCTGATTGTCTGCACCAGAAGAGTGAGAGGGGCGGATGACCGTCCTGATGACACCCTGATTCGCTCACAGAACGTCACAACTGGTCGGAGGCTCGTAGGAGCCGTCCAGGTGCGGGCAGAAACGATCTGCCAGGGGGGTGGCCGGGTCCGGGACACTGGACTACGGCTGGAAGGGCGGGGGGCCAGCCTCTATGATCGGCACACTTTCCTGACCATTCCTGCCCGACGAGCCCCATACGAAGACCGAGTGCACTGCGGGAGCGAGAGGTGAGCGGAACCTCCGAAGGGCCGACGCCCGCGGCAGACCTCATCCGGCCGGCCGTCACAGAGAGTAACGCCGAGCCGTCACCGGGTTCGGAGCCGGGCCCGCCGCGGTCACCGGCGCCCTTCCGGTCCGCCTTCTCCGTCGCCCCTCTCGCGATGGCCGTCGTCGACCGCGAGGGCCTGGTGGTCAGCGCCAACGACGCGTTCGCCGGCCTCCTCGGCGCCGGCACGGACACATCGGCCGGGTGCGTGGCGGCCGACCTGGTGGACCTGACGTCCGACGCCCGCACCTGGCACGCGTACCGCGAGATGCTGCGCGGCCGCAAGGCCCGGCTGCGTTGCACACGCCGCCTCAAGCATCCCGACGGGCACTCCCTGTGGGTGCAGGTCACGGTCGCGCCCCTGCCGGACGAGGAGCCGGGCGTTCTGCTGTCCGTCGCCGACATCAGCGCCCGCCGGGAACTCCAGGCCCGGCTGCGCCACTTGCAGATGCACGACCCGGTGACCCGGCTGCCCAACCGCACGCTGTTCTTCGAGCGTCTGTCGGCCGCGCTGGAGGCGGAGTCGTACGAGGAGAGCGGCACCGGCCGGATCGGTCTGTGCTATCTGGACCTGGACGGTTTCAAGGCCGTCAACGACACCCTCGGCCACCGTGTCGGCGACCGGCTGCTGGCGGCCGTGGCCGAACGCCTCACCCACTGCGCCGACGAGGCGGGCTGCGCCAGAACGAGCACACCACTGGTGGCCAGACTCGGCGGCGACGAATTCGCCCTGCTGGTCGAGGACTCGACGGGCACCGAGCAGCTCGCCGATCTCGCCGAGGCCGCCCTCACGGCGCTTCAGGCCCCCTTCGACATCTCCGGTCAGCGGCTGTCGGTGTCGGCGTCGATCGGGGTCGTGGAGCGGCGCGCGGCCGGCACCTCCGCCACCGCTCTGATGCAGGCCGCCGACACCACGCTCTACTGGGCCAAGGCCGACGGCAAGTCCCGCTGGACCCTGTTCGACCCGGAGCGCAACGCCCACCGCATGACCCGCCAGGCCCTCGCCTCCACGCTCCGGCCGGCCATCGAGCGTGGTGAATTCGCCCTGGAGTACCAGCCGTTGGTGGGCATGGAGGACGGCCGGCTGCGGGGGGTGGAGGCGCTGGTGCGCTGGAACCACCCGCAGTTCGGGGTGCTGACGCCGAATCGGTTCATCGGACTGGCCGAGGAGGACGGCTCGATCGTGCCGCTCGGCCGCTGGGTGCTGGCCACCGCGTGCCGCCAGGCCCGCCGCTGGCAGGTGGACAACCCGGACGAGCCGCCCATCTTCGTGAGCGTGAACGTGGCGGTCCGTCAGGTGTGGGACTCGGACCTGGTCGCGGACGTGGCGGAGGTCCTCACGGAGACGGGTCTCGAGCCGCGACTGCTCCAGCTGGAGCTGACGGAGTCGGCGGTGATGGGCTCGGCGGGGCGGCCGTTGCAGGCCCTCCAGGCGCTCAGCGAGACGGGTGTCCGGATCGCGATCGACGACTTCGGCACCGGGTACTCGAACCTCGCGTACCTGAGCCGGCTGCCGGTGTCCGTGCTGAAGCTGGACGGCTCCTTCGTCCGGGGCTTCCAGTACGACGGGGCCGGTGTCCCTCCGAACCCTGCCGACGAGGTGATCGTCGAGGCGATGATCCAGCTGGCCCACCGGCTGGGCCTGACCGTCACCGCGGAGTGCGTGGAGACGTCCGCGCAGGCCTCCCGTCTGCGGCAGATCGGCTGCGACACCGGCCAGGGGTGGCTGTACTCGCGGCCGGTGCCGCCGGATCGCATCTCCGGACTGCTGGGGGCACCGGCCTGCCCCCGGACGTGAGCCGCGGCTCAGCTGCCGGGCAGTCCGTAGGCGTCCGCGATCAGTTCGTACGAGCGCAGGCGCAGGTCGCCGCCGTGGGCATGGGACGTGATCATCAGCTCGTCGGCGCCGGTGCGCTTGTGCAGGTCGTCGAGGCCGGAGCGGACCTCGTCGGCGGTGCCGTGGATGACGTTGGAGTTCCAGGAGTCGACGAACTCCCGCTCCCGCGGGCTGAATTCGTACGCCTCGGCCTCCTCCGGGGAGGGGAAGAGGCCCGGGCGGCCGGTACGCAGGCGGACCATGCTGAGGCCGGTGGCCAGGACCTGGCGGCGGGCCTCCTTCTCGTCGTCGGCGGCGAGCGCGGAGACGCCGATGAGGGCGTAGGGCTCGTCGAGGACGGCGGAGGGCTGGAAGGACTCCCGGTAGAGGTCCAGGGCCGGGATCGTGTTCTGTGCCGAGAAGTGGTGCGCGAAGGCGAAGGGCAGGCCGAGCACGCCGGCCAGGCGGGCGCTGAAGCCGGAGGAGCCGAGCAGCCAGACGGGCGGGCGGTGCGCGGACTGGACGCCGCCGGGCGAGGTCGCCTGGACCGGGCCGGGGACGGCGTGGATACGGCGGTAAGGGTGGCCGTCGGGGAAGTCGTCGTCGAGGAAGCGGATGAGCTCCGCGAGCTGCTGGGGGAAGTCGTCGGCGCCCTCGTCGAGGCGCTCGGTGCGGCGCAGGGCCGCGGCGGTGGCGCCGTCCGTGCCGGGGGCGCGGCCGAGACCGAGGTCGACGCGGCCGGGGGCCATGGCTTCCAGGGTGCCGAACTGCTCCGCGATGACGAGGGGGGCGTGGTTCGGGAGCATGACGCCGCCGGAGCCGAGGCGGATGCGGCTGGTGTGCGCGGCGAGGTGGGCCAGGATCACGGCCGGGGAGGATGAGGCGACGCCCGGCATCGAGTGGTGCTCGGCAACCCAGTAGCGGTGGAAGCGGCGGGCCTCCGCGAGCCGGGAGAGGGCGACGCTGGTGCGCAGGGCTTCGGTGGCGGTGTGGCCGGCGCCGACGGTGACCAGGTCCAGGACGGAGAGAGGGGCGGGGGCGGTGCCGTGGGCCCCGCCTCGGATCTCGTCTGCTGACACCTGTGCCTCCTGGTAGTGGCCGTACGCTGCTCTGCCCGCCACTAACAGGAGACCCCCTCCGCTTTATTCCCCGGGCGGCCGGGAGAAGGATGTGGGATCTTCCGGCCTGTCACACCTGCACGATCGGCTCCCGCGTGAACAGCGACCCCAGCGCCGGCGCGTTCACCCGGCGGTCCGCCAGGCGCAGCGCCTCCCACACCGTGACCTGGTTCGCCGTGAGGACCGGTTTGCCCAGTTCCTTCTCCAGCGCGAGGACGTGAGCGGCCGTGTGCAGAGCCGTGTCCGGCAGGAGCACCGCCTCGGCGTCCTCGTGGTCGGCCGCCCTCGCCAGGCCGAACAGCTCGGCCTCGCCCCAGGTCGCGACCTCCGCCGCCGTGATGATCCCGGAGCCGCGCACCGCGACGACCTCCGCACCGCCCGCCCGCAGGAAGTCCGCGAACAGCGCGGTCACGTCGTCCGGATACGTGGCGCCGACCGCGACCCGGCGCACCCCGATCTCCCGTGCCGCGTGCACGAAGGCGAAGGAGGTGGAGGAGGCGGGCAGGCCGGCCGCGCGGGCGAGGGTGCGCACCTGCTCGTGGGCGCCCTCCCAGCCGTAGACGAAGCTGCCGCTGGTGCAGGCCCAGACCACCGACTCGGCGCCGGACATCCGCAGTTCCTCGACGCCCGTCGCGAGGCGCTCGGCCGAGCCCATCCGGCGCAGTGCCTCCACCCGGTGCGCGTCCTCGCCGATGTCGGTGTGGACCAGGTCCACCCGGATGTCACTGCCGAGGAGTTGCTCGATGCGCTGGTAGTCGTCCTCGGCGGAGTGGCCCGGGTAGAGGAGTCCGAGTGCTGTCATGTCCAGCCTTCCTGCTGCTGTTCTTCGTCCGGCAGTTCCGGCACCTGCGGTAGAACGGGACCGGACCGCGCCGCCGTGTCGATCAGCAGCTGATACGGTCCCACCGCCCGGGTACCCAGCCGGCGCAGCGCCGCCCACATCGTCACCTGGTTGGCCGAGATCACCGGGATGCGCAGTTCCGCCTCCAGTTGGGGGATCACGTCGTACGTCGGGAGGTTCGTGCAGCTGATGAACAGCGCGTCGGCGTCGCCTCGTACGGCCCTGTGCGCCATGTCGACCACCCGCCGGTACGGGACCTTCCAGATGTGCCGGGTCAGGCCCATGTACGCGCACCCGGTCACCATGACGCCCGCCTCGGCCACGTAGTCCTCCAGCGCCCGTGTGACGGACACCGTGTACGGGGTCACCAGCGCCACCCGTCGTACGCCGAGCTCGGTCAGCGCCTCCAGGAGGGCTCCGGACGTCGTCACGGACGGCACAGCGCCCGCCCGGGTCATCGCCGCGCACATCTCCCGCTCCCCGGCGATCCCGCCGACGAAGCTGCCGGAGGTGCAGGCATAGGCGACGACCTCCGGTGTGATCACGGTGAGTGTGCGTACCGCGTCGCCGAGCGTCGCGTGCTCGCTGATCAGGCGCGCGAGGCCGAGACTGACCTCGACGGGCACGTACGGAGTGCGGGTCAGGTGGAGCGAGACCTCGTCCGGGACCCACCGCCACAGCTCGCGGTCGAGCGCGAAGTCGAAGGGGGCGACGACGCCGACACCACGCTGGGGGCGGGGGCCGCCGAGGAAGGAGATGTCCATGGCGTCCATGGCAGGCACCGCCCCTCACTGTGGGATGCGGGAGGAGAACGGACCGTACGCATGCCCGTGTTGACGACGGTAGATTCGGGTGCGAGCGTGGTCAATCCGCCCACGTCACGACATGTGTCAGACGCCCGGTCACCCCGTAGGAACACGGTGCCCCGATGACCGCCCCCACCCTCCTCGTCCTCGACGCCGACCCGCTCCCCCGGCTCGGCCGGCTCACCGGCCGCGCCCGGATCGAGCACGCCGACGAGTCGACGCTGGCCGCCCGGCTGCCGTACGCCGACGTCCTGCTCGTCTGGGACTTCACCTCGCACGCCGTTCGCGAGGCCTGGCCGGGCGAGGGCCCGCGGCCACGCTGGGTGCACACGGCGAGCGCGGGCGTGGACCACCTGCTCTGTCCGGAGCTGGCCGGGTCCGACACGGTGGTCACCAACGCCCGCGGCATCTTCGACCGGCCCATCGCCGAGTACGTCGCCGCGCTCGTCCTCGCGATGGCCAAGGACCTGCCGCTGACCTGGAAACTGCAGGGGGAGCGGACGTGGCGGCATCGTGAGTCGCAGCGGGTCGCCGGCACCCGGGCCTGTGTCGTCGGGTCCGGGCCCATCGGCCGTGCGATCGTCCGCGCGCTCAAGGCACTCGACGTGACGACCGCGCTCGTCGGGCGCACCCCGGCCACCGGCATCCACGGGCCCGAAGAACTCGACCGGCTGATGGCCCGCGCCGACTGGGTGATCGCGGCGGCGCCGCTCACGGAGCAGACGTACGGCATGTTCGACGCCCGCCGGTTCGGGGTGATGCAGCCCTCCGCCCGGTTCATCAACGTCGGGCGCGGGCCGCTGGTCGTCGAGGACGCGCTCGTCGAGGCGCTGTCCAAGCGCTGGATCGCGGGCGCCGCACTGGACGTCTTCGAGCACGAACCCCTCACGCCCGACAGCCCGTTGTGGCAGGTCCCGAATCTGATCGTGTCCCCGCACATGAGCGGCGACACGGTCGGCTGGCGGGACGAACTCGGCGCCCAGTTCGTTGAGTTGTACGAGCGCTGGGAGGCGGGCAGACCACTGGCGAACGTGGTCGACAAGAAGCGCGGATACGTACCGGGACGCTGAACCACCGACCGACGATGCTGGAGGGCGCATGACGGACGACCTCGACGAGCTGACCGCCGTACAACTCCTCGACGGCTACCGCAAGGGCGAGTTCAGCCCCGTGGAAGCCACCCGCGCGGCCCTGGAACGGGCCGAGCGGATCCAGCCGGAGGTGAACGCGTTCGTACGTCTCACCTCGGACGAGGCCCTCGACCGGGCCCGCCGGTCGGAGGAGCGATGGCGGCGCGGGGAGCCGTCCGGCCTGGTGGACGGCGTCCCGGTCACGGTGAAGGACATCCTGCTGCAACGCGGCACCCCGACCCTGCGCGGCTCCAGGACCATCTCGGAGCAAGGGAGTTGGGATGAGGACGCGCCATCCGTCGCCCGCCTTCGCGAGCACGGCGCCGTCTTCCTCGGCAGGACCACGACCCCCGAGTTCGGCTGGAAGGGCGTCACGGACTCACCCCTGACCGGAATCACCCGCAATCCGCACGACCCGACCCGTACCGCGGGCGGATCGAGCGGGGGCGCGGCGGCGGCCGTGGCACTCGGCGCGGGCCCGCTCGCCCTCGGCACGGACGGCGGCGGCAGCATCCGTATCCCGGCGTCCTTCTGCGGGATCTTCGGCCTGAAGCCGACGTACGGCCGGGTGCCGCTCTACCCGGCGAGCGCCTTCGGCACGCTGTCGCACGTCGGACCGATGACCCGGGACGCGGCCGACGCGGCCCTGCTGCTGGACGTCATCGGCGCTCCGGACTCCCGCGACTGGTCGGCTCTCGGCCCGCCTCCCGGCCCGTTCACGGCCGGGCTGTCCGGCGGTGTGCGGGGGTTGCGCGTCGCCTACTCGCCCTCTCTGGGCGGCCAGGTGGCGGTGCAGCCGGCGGTCGCGGCGGCGGTACGGCGGGCGGTGGAGCGGCTCGCCGGGCTCGGCGCGTACGTCGAGGAGACCGACCCGGACTTCACCGAACCGCTGGAGGCCTTCCACACCCTGTGGTTCAGCGGGGCGGCCCGTGTGGTCCAGCATCTCGGGCCGCACCAGCGGGAGTTGCTCGACCCGGGCCTGCGCGAGATCTGCGGTCTGGGGGCCCGCTACAGCGCCCTCGACTACCTGGCCGCCGTCGACGTCCGCATGGAACTGGGCCGCCGCATGGGCCACTTCCACGAGTCCTACGACCTCCTGGTCACCCCGACCCTCCCGATCACCGCGTTCGAGGCGGGAACCGAGGTCCCCAAGGGCTCGGGGCACCGGCGCTGGACGGGCTGGACGCCGTTCACCTACCCGTTCAACATGACCCAGCAGCCGGCGGCGACCGTCCCCGTCGGCACGGACGGGGACGGTCTGCCGGTGGGCCTGCAGATCGTGGCGGCCCGGCACCGGGACGAGCTGGTGCTGCGCGCCGCGCACACGCTGTACGAGGCCGGGGTCACCTCCGGCGGAAGCTGAGCGTCTCCCCCGCCGCCCCCGACCGCCACAGGTCGTTGCACCCCTCGGCCATCTCCTCCAGGCCCTCGACGACCTGGCCCCAGACGATGCCGGGAACCCAGCCGACGTCGCCGTTGAGGAGAAGGTTGTTGCGCTCGTAGAAGAGGGCCAGGTCGACGAGGGTGGTGCCGGGGCGGACCTCGCGGTCGTAGCCGTAGGCCTTCGAGCCGAGTTCCGCGCCCGCGAAGGAGAAATAGCAGAGATCTCCCGGGATCGGGGTGACTGTCGGATTTTCCAGAGGTGGCTCCGATTCCGCGAACGGGGGGAAAAGCGCATAGATTTCGTTGCGCGCGTACTTCGCGTGGTAGACGTCACCGGACAGCGGAAGCGCGTCCCACACGGCCGCGCACGTGAGCGGCGCGCGGTCGTCCAGCAGCTTTGCCGTACAGGTGATTCCACGCTTGACCAGCGAGACTTCGATGTGACGGTCAGCCATGCCTTCCATGGTGCATACATCGCATCGTCTCGGGTAGCCGCGCCGCCATGGCTCCACCACTGGAACATGGCGAACACACATATGGGTCCACCGGGACCACACGCCGATCGCTGCTCGCGGGGGTGGCGGCGCTCGGCGCGCTGGGCGCGGCCGGCTGCTCCCGCGTGGCCACCGCGTCGGCCACGGACGGCGGTGACCTGCTCGACCGGCTGAAGGCGCAGGGCGTCGTGCGGCTGGGCATCGCGGGGGAGATTCCCTTCGGATACATCGACCGGAACGGCGAACTGACCGGCGAAGCACCCGAATTGGCGAAGGTCGTTTTCAAGCGGCTCGGCGTGGACAGGGTGCAGCCCGTGCCGACCGAGTTCGGGTCGCTCATTCCCGGGCTGAACTCGCAGCAGTTCGACGTCGTGGCCGCCGGGATGTACGTCAATCCCGAGCGCTGCGAGCAGGTCGTCTTCGCGGACCCCGACTACCAGATGCTCGATTCCTTCATCGTGCGGAAGGGAAATCCCAAGGGGCTGAACGACTACGAGGACGTCGTCGAGAAGAAGGCCAGGTTCGCGACCGGGACGGGTTACGCGGAGATCCAGTACGCCGTCGAGGCCGGGTACAAGGAGAGCGACATCCTCATCGTGCCGGACCAGGTCGCCGGGCTGAACGCCGTGGAGGCGGGTCGGGCCGACGTCTTCGCCGGTACGGCGCTCACCACCCGGGAAGTGGTGAAGAAGTCCGCCAAGGCCGAGGCGACCAAGGCCTTCACCCCTATCGTCGGCGGCAAACCCCATGTCGACGGGGGCGCCTTCGCCTTCCGGCCGACCGAGACGAAACTGCGTGACGCCTTCAACGTCGAGCTGCGCAAGCTCAAGAAGAGCGGCGAGTTGTTCCGCATCCTCAGGCCCTTCGGCTTCACCGAGGCCGAGATGACCGATCTGACCGCGAAGGAGCTGTGCGGCGGATGACCTCGGGACTCTGGGAACTCGTACTCAAGGGGATATGGACCACCGTCCAGTTGCTCGTCTTCAGCGGGCTGCTCGCGGCCGCCGTGTCCTTCGTCGTGGGAGTCGCACGCACCCACCGGCTGTGGATCGTCCGCTTCCTCGCGGGCTTCTACACCGAGGTGTTCCGCGGGACCTCCGCCCTGGTCATGATCTTCTGGGTGTTCTTCGTGCTGCCACCCGCCTTCGGCTGGCAGCTGGTGCCCATGTGGGCGGGCACGCTGGCGCTCGGGCTGACCTACGGGGCGTACGGCTCGGAGATCGTGCGCGGTGCGCTCGGCGCGGTCGATCCGGCGCAGAAGGAGGGCGGGATCGCGCTCAGCTTCACGCCCTGGCAGCGGATGCGGCTGATCCTGCTGCCGCAGGCGGTGCCGGAGATGATCCCGCCGTTCTGCAACCTGCTGATCGAACTGCTCAAGGGCACCGCGCTGGTGTCCGTCATGGGCATGGGCGATCTGGCGTTCAGCGGCAATCTGGTGCGCCTCGCACTGCAGGAGAGCGCCGAGATCTACACGTACGTCCTGCTGATCTACTTCGTGATCGCATTCCTGCTCACCCGCGTCATGCGCGGGCTGGAGAAGCGGCTGAAGGCCGGGGTCGGCAAGGCGCCGGAGCGCGGTGTGTCCGCGCATGAGCTCAAGCGCGCCGAGACGACCGGCGTGGGAGGTGGTGTCGCGTGAAGTGGGACTGGAACGCGGTCGGCGACTTCATGCCGCACTTCTGGGACGGCCTCGTCGTCACCCTGGAGGCGCTGGCCCTCGGCTCGCTGATCTCCTTCGCCCTCGGCCTGGTGTGGGCGCTGCTGATGCGGACGCCCTACCGGTGGGTGCGCTGGCCGGTGGGCGTGGTCACGGAGTTCGTGCGCAACACCCCCCTGCTGGTGCAGCTGTTCTTCCTCTTCTATGTGCTGCCCGAGTGGGGCGTGACCCTGTCGGCGACGACCACCGGCGTCATCGGGATCGGGCTGCACTACTCGACGTACACGATGCAGGTCTACCGGGCCGGCATCGAGGCGGTGCCCGCCGGCCAGTGGGAGGCGGCGACGGCACTCAACCTGCCGGTCGGCAGGACCTGGACCGCGGTGATCCTGCCGCAGGCGATCCGCCGGGTCGTGCCGGCGCTCGGCAACTACGTGATCGCGATGCTCAAGGACACGCCGATGCTGATGGTGATCACCGTGCTGGAGATGCTCGGCGAGGCACGGCTCTACTCCCAGCAGCACTTCCAGTTCACCGAGCCCCTGACCGTGATCGGCGTGGCCTTCATCCTCATTTCCTATCTGGCCTCCCTTCTGCTGCGAGCCATGGAGCGACGTCTTGTCCGTTGACACCGCGAAGAACCCCGGGAAGAACCCCGAGCAGCGCACAGGCGAGCTGGTCCGCCTGGATCAGGTCACCAAGCGGTTCGGGGACCACACCGTCCTCGACCGGCTCGACTTCCGCGTGGAGACGGGCAAGCACGTCACCCTGATCGGACCGTCCGGGTCGGGCAAGACCACGATCCTGCGGCTGCTGATGACGCTGACCAAGCCCGACGAGGGCACGATCACCGTCGACGGGCAGCGGCTCTTCCCGGCCCCCGAGAAGCAGGTCCGGGAGGTGCGCAAGAAGATCGGGATGGTGTTCCAGCAGTTCAACCTCTTCCCGAACATGACCGTGCTCAGAAACATCATGGAGGCCCCGGTCACGGTTCTCGGCCTGTCGAAGGACGAGGCGGAGGCGCGCGCCCGCGAGCTGCTGGACCTGGTGGGTCTGGCCGACAAGTGCGACGCCCGCCCGACCCGGCTGTCCGGCGGCCAGCAGCAGCGGGTGGCCATCGCCAGGGCACTGGCGATGCGGCCGCAGGTGCTGCTCCTGGACGAGGTGACCTCCGCGCTGGACCCGGAGCTGGTCGCGGGCGTCCTGGACGTGCTGCGGGACATCGCCCGCAGCACCGACATCACGATGCTCTGTGTGACCCACGAGATGAACTTCGCCCGTGACATTTCGGACCAGGTCCTGATGTTCGACTCGGGTCGTGTCATCGAGTCCGGGCCGCCGGAGAAGATCTTCAGTGATCCGGACCACGACCGGACCCGGGAATTTCTCGGCGCGGTTCTCTGACCCTGAGAAGTAAAAGCATCAACATCCGAGGTCCACGCATTGGGTGATGGCACAGGCATATGCCAGAGTGCCGGCGCCCCTGCTGAGAGCGTCGCAATCTCGTCAACCGCCGCTCCCAACAGGCCTCTTGGCCGTTATCGTGGAGGGGATTCGCTGTCCGGATCACGGCCCAAGAAGCGAGCGCAGGGGGAACACCGTGGCGCTGATGCACGAGCCGACCGCGCCGTACCACTCGGCCCAGGACGCCCTGCGCGTCCTGGAGGCCGTGGCACGGCACACCACCGGAGTCACCGACCCCGAGCTCGCCCGGCACACCGGCCTCAGCCCGGAGCGACTGACCACGCTCCTGAGGATGCTGCGCCGCGAGAGCTACGTCGAGCAGGTCACCGACGGGGCGTACGTCACCGGAGAGGCACTCAGCCGCCTCGGCTCCGCCGACCATCACGAGGAGGCCGTGCGCGAGAAGCTCCAGCGCACCCTGGACCGGCTGCGCGACTCGGTCGGCGCCGCCGTCTACATCAGCCGGTACGTCGACGGCGAGGTCAAGGTCACCCAGTACGCCGCCGGCCCGGCCACGCCCGCGGTCAACGAATGGGTCGACTTCCGCTACTCCGCCCACGCCACCGCGGTCGGCAAGAGCCTGCTCGGCCAGCTCGACCACAACGGCCGCCGCGACCACCTCTCCCGGCACAAGATGGCCCGCCTCACCTCGCGCACCATCACCAGCGACAAGCTGCTGCTCTCCCGTCTGGAGTCACAGCCGCCCACCGTGCCCCACCTCGACCTCCAGGAGTACGCGGTCGGCACGGTCTGCGCGGCCGTCCCGATCACGGCGGGCTCGTCGGTGGGCTGCCTGGCCCTGTCACTCCCGGTGGAGCACGCACACCGTCTCCGCCAGGCCGCGGACACGCTGAACAGGAACGCGGCGCCGGTGCTGCTGTCGCTGGCGATCTAGTGCCGCGTCAGCCAGGGTTTGCCCGTCAAGGAGCGGCGTCCGGTGCGCGCTCTCGGCGTGCCGGGCGTCGCGACGGGGCGAACCTTGGCTGACGGGCCACTGGACACCCCATGGGATCCGGCCCCGGCGGGTGGTCAGAAGCACCCCCGGGGACCGGGTAGTATTTTCTCTGTCGCCGGCCGCGGAGAGCGGACGGCGTGAGTCATGCGCCGCTAGCTCAGTTGGTTAGAGCAGCTGACTCTTAATCAGCGGGTCCGGGGTTCGAGTCCCTGGCGGCGCACTTGTGAAGGGCCTCTCGTGGGAGCGGGAGGCCCTTCTACGTCTTCCCGGACACGCCCGCTTGACCAGCTCCCCGATCGGCGCGTCCCGTGCCGCCCGGCTGCGCGGCCGAGGGCGCACGGGGTCGGGGCGGCACTGGAACCCGCCGGTGTCCGACCACTCGAAGACCACCGTGTACCGGACCATGAAGCCGATGCGAAGCCGATGCGAAGCCGATGCAGAACGCGACGAACACACCGAGGAAGGCCAGGATGCCGAAGGTGGACGCCGCCTGCCTGCCGCGGCGCGGCGGCGGTGCCGTGGCCACCACCTCGCCGCCCTCCGTGTAGTACACGGTGACGAAGTCGCCCTCGACCAACCGTCCGCCAGTACATCGAGCAGCAAAGACGTCCGCTCCAAAGTGCACGTCAGAGCAGCCTTGAGATGCGTTCATCCCCGGCGCGAACGCCGGGGCTTTCTGCAAGAGCCACGGTAAGGCTCATGGTTTCGGCATCGTCGCCCACGCGTACAGGAGGACGACGACCGACGCCCCGATGAAGACCAGGCCGACGACCGTGCCCACCATGTCCTTGCCGGGCTGCGGCTCGGACGCCGTCGCCTTCTCCGGGTCGGCCGGCGTGTAGTGGACGAGGGTCTCGTCGCCGACCGCCCGGTCCCGCGGGCCGCCGCTCTCCTTGAAGCGGACCGCGAGGCCGTCGCCGGTGGTGTAGTCGTACTCGTGCCACTGCACGCGCCGGGCCACGTTGTTGACCATCTGGGTGGTGGCCCAGGCGCGCACCACCCGTGCCCGGGCGGTGAGTCCGCTCTCCCAGGCGGCGCGCCGCTCCCTGGTCCGGCGCACGAGCGCGAATCCGCCCCACACCAGCAGGGCGATCAGGAACGGCACCAGTATGTTCGTGTAGGCGTCCATGGGACGCGGACCCTACCCGAGCGGGGATCAGAACGTGACGTCGGAGCAGGCGTAGAACGCGTTGCCCGTGTCCGCGATCGTCCACACCGCGAGGATGACGTGGTGGCCGCTCAGTCCGCTCGGCAGTGTGCCGCTGTGGGAGAGCGTGGACGGCGGGCGCTGCCCGTTGTACGGCACCGTCAGGAACGGTGTCGTGTTCAGGTCGGAGCGGGCCAGGTTGTGGTTCTGGTTCCAGCCCTGTCTGGTGACGTAGTACTTGAAGTCGGTCGTGGCGTGCATCGCCGTGAACTGCCAGCGGAACGTGTAGCTCTGACCGCCGGTCACCTTCGTGGTCGGCCAGGCGCCGCCCGAGGGTGTCCGCGGGCTGTCGAGCTGGGCGAAGCGCGTGTTGTTCGCGGAACATATCCGGCCGTCCGCCGCGCCGGAGGCCGGGAAGCCCTTCGGGCCCTCGACGCTCTGCGGCTCCCACTGGATGTCGCCGCAGTTGGTCACCGTGCCGTTCTGGCAGAGCTTCTGACGGCTGATGGGGAGGTCGGTGTAGCCGTGGCCGCTGGCACCGCCGGAGGAGAGCACGAAGGCTCCGGTCGTGGCGAGGCCCACCACGGTGGCATACAACCTGGTCTTTTTGCGCATGCTGCCGCTCCTGGAGAACGTGGGGGAAGTTCTGTGAGCCGTGCAGGTCTAGACCAAGTCCCAGATTATTGCCGTGCGTTGACCGTGTCCATATCAAAGGCGTGTCCATCCCCATCACGGGGTGGTTTCCCCGCGTCCGGAACAGAAGGCCACCGTCAGGTCCTTCACCAACACCTTCCGCTCGTAGTCGTCGAGTTCGACCAGCCCGCGCATGGTCAGCCGGGTCACCGTGTCCTCGACCGAGTCCACGACCGAGGTGAGCACGCTGGCCCGGTGCTGCGCGTCCAGCGCGGCGATACGACGGCGGTGCATCGCGGCCGCGACCTCGGGGGCGTACTCCACCCGGACGGGCTGCACCGAGAACACCTCCAGCCCGACCGGCGCCGCGTCCGACTCGACCATCCGGGTCAGCGCCTCCCCGGCCTCGTCGCCGGACCCCCGGCGGGTACCGGGCGGTTCCACCGGCACCCGGGCGAGCGCCGCCTCCACGCACTCGCGCAGGTACGTCTCGTGGTCCTCGACGCCCAGCGTGGCCCGCGCGGTGTCCCGCACCCGCCACACGACGAGCACCACCACGCGCAGCGCGACCCCGTTGACGTCGGCCGCGGGCATCGGCTCGCTGCGCCAGTGCCGCAGCCGTACGTCCACGCGGCGGCGCAGCAGCAGCGGGTTGACCCACATCAGGCCGGTGCGCCGGACGGTCCCCCGGTAGCGGCCGAACAGGCCGAGCACCGAGGCACGCCCCGTGCGGCCGCGGGCCAGTCCGCCGAAGCCGAACAGGCTCAGCACCCCGGCACCCGTGAACGTGGCCCACTGCACGGGGCCCAGTCCCGCCCCGGTGTACGACGGCAGCCGCAACGCCTCCACGGCGAGCGGCGGCAGCGCGCCCGCCCACCACGACGAGACCACGCAGCCTGCCAGCCCGCAGGCACCGGCGAGCACGCCCGCCGAGCCGGGCAGCACCCGCGCGGCCCGCTCCACCAGCACGGGGTCGACCTGTGGCACCGGCCGGGCCTTGGCCGGCCCGGGCCGACGCGGGCGCGGCTGCTCCCCCGTGCCCTGCCTGCGCCCCACGACCGCCGGTTCCAGATGCAGCGGCGCCGTGCCGGGGTCGTCGCGGAACAGCAGGTGGACGGGGATCTCGGTGGTGGCCTCGTTCTGGATGAGCCTGGCGGGCCTGGACGGCCCCTCGGCGGGCTCCTCGGACTCGGGCGTATGTGAAGTGGTCGTGCTCATGCGTGCCTCCAGCCTCCGCGCCAGATGCGTCAACAGGTGGTCAGGAAAAGAGCCGCCGCCAGGTCTCGGGCCCCGGATAACCGTCCGCCGCGCCGCCCCGCCAGCCCTGGGCGCGCTGGAAGTCCTCGACGCCCCGCCGGTCCGCCTCGCTCCAGCGGGGCGCCGGCCCGGTCGTGTAGTGCTTGCCGAACCCCTTCTTCACCAGCTGCTTTCCGAGCCGGGTGACGTACTCGTTGGCCGCTCCGGGCCGGAACATCGCCCGCCCCGGATAGCCGGGCACCCCGTGCGATGAGGGTGCGGGCGGTCCGGCCGCGCCGGCCGCGACGTCCTTGCCCCCGCCGGTCATGAGCAGCGCCCAGGTCTGCGGCCCCGGCAGCCCGTCCGCTCCCGCGCCCGTCCAGCCCTGGGCCTGCTGGAACGCCAGGGTGGCCCGGCGGTCCGCGTCCGTCCAGCGCGGGCCGGGACCGGAGGTGTAGAAGCGGCCGGCTCCGCGTTCGACGAGCATCCGGCCGAGCTGGGTGACGTACTTGTTGTCGGCGCCGGGTCCGAAGTACGCCGCTCCCGGGTAGGGCGTCGCCTCCGCGCCGGTGCCCGGTGCCGCACCCGTACCGGTGCCGGCGTCCGGCGCCGCGCCCGCCGCGCCGGTTCCCGCCTCAGCGCCCGCCGCGGCGCCCGCGAGACCCTTGTAGCGGTAGGCGACATAGCTGTCCGAGTGGCTCCAGTAGGCGTAGGGGGTGGCCTGGCGGCGGGCGTGCGGGCGGGTCTCCTCGTAGGCGATGTAGTAGGTATGCGTGTAGTCCGTCCAGCCGCCGAAGATGACGACGTGGGAGCCCCGCTCCGGGTCCGCCGGGTTGTGGAACAGCAGGATGTCGCCGGGCTGCAGATCGTCCTTCGCGATGCGCACCCCGTACTGGTCGAGGCTGCCCGTCCACTCGTTGCCCGGCAGGTTCCAGGCCATCGAGACGAAGCCCGAGCAGTCCTGCCGGTACCCGTCAGGCCGGTAGTCCGACAGGCTGTACGGCACCTTCGCGGCGACCCACTCCTTGGCCCGCCTGATGATCTCCGCGCGGGTGGTCGCCGGCGTCGTGAGCGGGCCCGCCGGATGAGCCGCGGTGCCGCCCGGGCCGTGCAGCGGGGCCTTGCCGCCCTGCGGTGTGTCGGGCTCGTCACCTGCGGGAACGCCTGGCCGTTCGGGTGCGTGGGGGGCGGCCAGGGCCGGTGCCGCGTGGCCGACGCCGAGGGCGGCGGAGGCCGCGGCCGCCAGGATCACGGCGCGGTGGGCGGCCGGATGGCCGCGGGTGCGGCCGGCCCGGGAGTGCGGCAGCACCCGACGCCAGTGAACGCATCCGGGGCAGTCGCAGTCGCTCGCGGGATCGAATTCCTCGAATACCGGAGTCTCCATGCGACGCCCCTCACACTCCAGGTGGAAATGTCCGCAACTGTGCACGTTCGCCAGTTTCCCAACTGTGTTCGGGACGCGCATGTTGACGGTCCGAATGATGTACACGGGCCCGGCCCGGGACGGGCCCGCCGGTCGGGAGCATCCTCGGGGGTGGGGTAAAGTCGTGCAGGTCAGCAGGCGCCGCTAGCTCAGTTGGTTAGAGCAGCTGACTCTTAATCAGCGGGTCCGGGGTTCGAGTCCCTGGCGGCGCACCGACACAGCAGGCCCTCCGTTCACACGGGGGGCCTGCTGCTGTTTGGTGCCATGCGATCCGGTGATCAGATATGGGCGGAGAAGGCCATCAGAGAGCACTTCCGTAACATCCGTGCCCGCCTGCCTGCAAAGGCTCCACAAGCTCCCCACAGGCCTCACAATGAGCGCCTATGACCGGTAAACAGCTCGTTTCGCATCTTGCGATCATGATGAACGCCGTAGAACCCTGGTGTGCAAGATGCTGTGGATTCGCGGCACTTGGGGGGCAGGGAACCGGTTGCCGGTGTTGCGGGGGGAAGGGGGCCCCGGCCATGGGGGATGTCGAGGGGGGCATCCTGCAACCGGACGGTCACAGTCTGATGTCCATGTGAGTGCACTGTGTGATCACTGTGACCCGCCATTGAAACGCCTGTGACGGCCAAGGGGGGGCCGACCAGGTGTCGAGGAACCGACGAACACGCGGTGACCCGCGTGTTGGGGGGATGACTCATGACGTCGACGCCGACGGGCGCCCGGCAGAACTCCGACTCGTCTCGGACCACTCAGCTCAGAATGCCTTCGCACCGGTCCGGGAACACGGGAGCCCTGCACCGGATCAGAACCTCGCTGCCGAAGTACGACTACGAGCACTACAGCCGGCTGGCGGGTCCCCTCACACAGCCCGATCCGGCCAAGCCGTACAAGGTGCAGTACCGCTCCCTGATCTCACAGGAACCGCACCGTGTCCGGGTCGCCCTGATGCTGGCGGCGGCGCCGCTGCTCTCGCTGGTCCTGCTCGGCTGGCTGCTGCAGCCCGAACACTGGACCGAGCGCGACTACCCGGCCTTCGAGTGGCTGCCCGCCCTCGACATCGTGATGCTCGTGTCGATCGGTCTGATCGAGTTCTTCCGCTGCATGAACGTGCTGTCGAACGCGCACGCCACCCTCGTCGCCCGCGATCCGATCCCGGTGGTGCCGGAAACCGGCACGAGAGTCGCCTTCCTCACCTCCTTCGTGCCCGGCAAGGAGCCCCTGGAGATGGTCACGAAGACCCTGGAGGCGGCGGTCAGGCTGCGCCACCGGGGTCTGCTGCACGTCTGGCTCCTCGACGAGGGCGACGACCCCGAGGTCAAGGAGGTCTGCCTGCGGCTCGGCGTGCACCACTTCTCCCGCAAGGGGGTCGAGAAGTGGAACCGCCCCAAGGGCCCGCACCGCGCCAGGACCAAGCACGGCAACTACAACGCCTGGCTCGAGGCCCACGGCGACGACTACGACTACTTCGCCTCCGTCGACACCGACCACGTGCCGCTGCCGAACTACCTGGAGCGGATGCTCGGCTTCTTCCGTGACCCGGACGTCGGCTTCGTCATCGGCCCGCAGGTGTACGGCAACTACGACACGTTCGTCACCAAGGCGGCCGAGTCGCAGCAGTTCCTCTTCCACGCGCTGATCCAGCGCGCGGGGAACCGCTACGGCGCCCCGATGTTCGTCGGCACCTCCAACGCCGTACGGATCAGGGCACTGAAGCAGATCGGCGGCCTGTACGACTCCATCACCGAGGACATGGCCACCGGCTTCGAGATGCACCGTCACCGGAACCCGGCCACGGGGAAGAAGTGGCGGTCGGTCTACACGCCGGACGTGCTCGCGGTCGGCGAGGGGCCGGGCGCCTGGACGGACTTCTTCACCCAGCAGCTGCGCTGGTCGAGAGGGACGTACGAGACGATCCTCAAGCAGTACTGGAAGGGCTTCTACTCGCTGCCGCCGGGCAAGCTCTTCAACTACACGATGATGATCATCTTCTACCCCATGTCGGCCCTCAACTGGATTCTCGCGGCGCTGAGTTGCGCGTTGTTCCTGGGCCTGGGCGCCTCGGGTGTGAACATCGACCCGACCGTGTGGCTGATGCTGTACGGCAACGCCTCCGCGCTGCAGATCGGCCTGTACGTCTGGAACCGCCGGCACAACGTCTCCCCGCACGAGCCGGAGGGGTCGGGCGGTGTGGCGGGCATGGTGATGTCGGCCCTGTCGGCGCCGATCTACGCCCGCTCGCTGATGGACGCCGTGCTGCGCCGCAAGAGCAAGTTCGTGGTGACGCCCAAGGGCGACTCGGCCAGCCCGGACACCCTCTTCGGGACCTTCCGCATCCACCTGTTCTTCATCCTGGTCTTCGGCGCCTCGATCGCCGCCGGAGCCGTCTTCGGGCACTCCCACCCAGCGATGATCACCTGGGCGTCGTTCGCCCTGCTGATCACCGCGTCGCCGGTCTTCGCCTGGCGGTGGACGCTGCGCGCGGCGAAGAGGCGGCCCGCCGCCCCGGCACAGGCCGAGCCGCAGGACGCGGCCCCGGCGCCGGCTCCCGCGGCGGCCTCGCCGTACGCACCGCAGGCCCCCGCGCACAGACCCGGCTGGGCCGCCCCGGACGGGACGGGCGGGGAGACCATGCAGATCGCGCTGGGCGGACTCGGGGGACGTAAGGAATGAACGACCGTGCCGGACACCGTCGGGCCCGTCGTCTCGCGCTCGGTACGGCGGTGGTGCTCGCACTGGCCGGGATGAACGGGCCGTGGGTCTACCGCTTCGGTACGCAGAAGTACCACGAGTACCAGATCAACAGACCCGAGTACAAAGCGGACAACGGCCACTGGAAGGTCGTCGAGTTCCCGGAGGAGTACCGCCAGAACACCATTCACGCCGCGCTGCTGCGGACCGGCAAGGTGCTTCTGGTCGCGGGCTCGGGCAACAACCAGGAGAACTTCGACGCGAAGAAGTTCGACACCAGGATCTGGGACCCGGTCAAGGGCACGATCAAGCGGGTCCCGACGCCCAGCGACCTGTTCTGCACCGGCCACACCCAGCTCGCCGACGGCAACCTGCTGATCGCGGGCGGCACCAAGCGGTACGAGAAGCTGAAGGGCGACGTCACCAAGGCCGGCGGCCTGATGATCGTCCACAACGAGAACCCCGACAAGCCGATCACCCTGCCCGCGGGCACCAGGTTCACCGGCAAGGAGAACGGCAAGACGTTCGTGTCGAACGACCCGGTGCTCGTCCCGCGCGCCGAGAAGGTTTTCGACAAGAAGACCGGCAGGTTCCTGCGCAACGACCCGGGCCTCGGCCGCATCTATGTCGAGGCGCAGAAGAGCGGCTCCCGGTACGAGACCGGCACGCAGGACAACTACCGGATCCAGGGGCTGACGGGTGTCGACGCCCGTAACACGTACGGCATCGCGCAGAAGCTCGCCCTCGACAAGAAGGACTTCCAGGGGATCCGGGACGCCTTCGAGTTCGACCCGGTCGCCGAGAGGTACATCAAGGTCGACCCGATGAAGGAGGCGCGCTGGTACCCGACGCTCACCACCCTGAGCGACGGCAGGATCCTCAGCGTCTCCGGGCTCGACGACATCGGCCAGCTGGTCCCGGGCAAGAACGAGGTCTTCGACCCGGAGACCAGGAAGTGGACGTACACGCCGAAGATCCGTCAGTTCCCGACCTACCCGGCGCTGTTCCTGCTGCAGAACGGCAAGGTCTTCTACTCGGGTTCGAACGCGGGATACGGTCCCGACGACGTCGGCCGGGACCCCGGCGTCTGGGATGTGGACACCAACAGGTTCACCGAGCTGCCCGGCCTGAGCGACGCCGACAGGATGGAGACGTCCGGGACGGTGCTGCTGGCGCCGGCGCAGGACGAGAAGTACATGGTGATCGGCGGCGGCGGGGTCGGCGAGTCCAAGCTGTCCAGCAACAGGACGCGGATCATCGACCTGAAGGCCCGGAAACCGAGGTTCGTCGACGGCCCCACGCTGGAGAAGGGCACGCGCTATCCGCAGGCCTCGGTGCTGCCCGACGACACGGTGCTGGTGTCGGGCGGCTCGGAGGACTACCGCGGGCGCGGCGACTCCGACATCCTCCAGGCGCGGATCTACCACCCGGACACCAACACGTTCGACCGGGTCGCCGATCCTCTGGTGGGCCGCAACTACCACTCCGGGTCGATCCTGCTGCCCGACGGCCGCGTGATGTTCTTCGGCTCTGACTCCCTCTACGGCGACAAGGCCAACACCAAGCCGGGCACGTTCGAGCAGCGCATCGAGATCTACACGCCGCCGTACCTGTACGGGGGGTCGCGGCCCTCCCTTTCGGGCGGGCCGCAGTCCCTCTCGCGCGGGGAGTCCGGGACGTTCACCTCGAAGGGGGCGTCGGCCGTCAAGAAGGTCCGGCTGATCCGGCCCAGCGCGTCGACACATGTCACGGACGTGGATCAGCGGTCCATCGCGCTGGACTTCAAGGCGTCGGATGACCAGGTGACGGTGACTGTGCCGAAGAACAAGAACCTGGTGCAGTCGGGGTGGTACATGCTGTTCGTGGTCGACGGTGAGGGGACACCGAGCAAGGCACAGTGGGTTCGGGTGCCGTAGCCGTTCGTTCGGCTGCGGGTGCGTGGGGCTTGTCGCGCCTACGCGGCGGAGCGGTACGGCGTCACAGCCCCGCGCCCCTGTGAGGGCGCGGGCAGTTGCGTCAGTCGGAAGCCTCGGCCAGCTTCAGCGCGTAGTCCGCCCACCACTCCCCCGCCCTCGGACCGCCCTTGCACTCGCCGTCCGACTCCCCCGGGCGCTTGACCCACAGGTACGCGTCCACCAGAGCGTCCGCCGTCTTCGTCGTCGGGGTCTCCCCGAGCGCGCGGCCGGGCGGGTTGCACCAGCGCTCGTTCGGGTCGCCGCCGGTGTACGGGCCGTTGCCGTTGCGGCTGGTGTCGATCACGAAGTGCTTGTCGCCGACCTTCGCGGACAGCTGCCTGCCGTACGTGATGGAGTCCTCGGTGGAGTAGAAGTTGGAGACGTTGACGGCGAACCCGTCGGCCTGGTCGATGCCCGCTCGCTGGAGAGGCTCGAAGATCTGGTCGGGTTGGCCCCAGCCGGCGTTGCCCGCGTCGACGTAGACCTTGGTGTTCTCCAGGGACGTGAGCTTGGTGACGGCGCCCTTGAGGAGGTCGTAGCGCTCGTCGTGGAACTCGTCCTCTGTACAGCCGTCCACCAGGTGCAGTACGGCGTCCGGTTCCAGGATCACCGTCGCGCCCCGGTCCCCGATGCCTGTGGCCACGCCGTCGATCCAGGCGCGGTAGGCGTCGCCGTCGGCGGCGCCGCCCTGGGAGTACTGGCCGCAGTCGCGGTGCGGAATGTTGTACAGGACCAGGAGCGCGGTGCGGCCGGCCTTGTCGGCGGCCTCGGTGAAACCGCGGGCCTCCTCCTCGGGGTTCTCCGGGCCGATCCATTCGCCGGTCGGCTGTTCGGCTATCTTCCGGATCTGCTCGGCGCCGTCCTTCTCGCCGGCCTTGGCGTAGGCCGCCACCTGCCGGGCCGCATTGCCGTCCGGGTTGACCCAGAACGGGTCGGCCTCCTTGGGCTGTTGGGTGATCCGGGCTCCGGTGTCCGGTCCGTCGTCGCCGCCGGGGTTCCCCGACGAGGAGCATCCCCCGATCAGCAGTGCCGCCCCCAGCACCACCGCCGACGCCCGCGCCCGTGAAGAAATGGCCGCCCCCCTGCTGCCGTACATCCAACTCCCCCTTGGGTGTACCGGTCCAAGTCTCAATCCTGACACAGGAGTCGCTTCACCCACGAGATCGTCCGGGCCTTGTCGGACACCTGTTACAGCCCCCATGGTCGAGGCAGGTGCGCACCTGTGGAGGTGCGCTCGTCGCCGGAAGGGGAGTGCGCGGTCATGCACCACACCACCCGGGAGGCCCGGCTGGCGGCGGCACTGGTAGAGGCGGCGGACACCCTCACCGACGGCTTCGAGGCCGCGGACCATCTGCAACGGGTCCTGGACAACTGCGTCGCACTGCTGTCCGCGCGGGCGGCCGGCATCATGCTGATCGACGGCGGCCGGGCGGTGTCGCTCGCCGGGAGCAGCCGGCAGCGGGAGGTGGCGCTCGACCTGCTGGAGGCCCAGCACGGCGGCGGCCCCTGTCTGGACAGCCACGGCTCCGGGAAACCGGTTCTGCCGGTCTCCATCCAGGCGGCCCACGCGGACTCCCGCTGGCCCGACTTCACCGAGCGGGCGCTGCGGCACCGCATCGCGGCGACCTTCGCGGTCCCGCTGCGCCGCCGGGAGACGCTGCTCGGCGCGCTCAACGTGTTCGTGCCGGCCCTGCCCGAGAGCGACCCGTCCGGCGCGGCCCCGGATGTGCGGGTCGCGCAGGCCCTCGCCGACGCCGCCGCCGTGGGGCTGCAGAACCATCGCACGTACACCGAGTACCGCACCCTGGCGGGGCAGTTGCAGGAGGCGTGTCCAGCAGGGTGCGCGTCGAGCAGGCCAAGGGCATGCTCGCCGAGCGCTGGAACACCGGCCCGGACCAGGCGTTCATGGCGCTCAGGCAGTACGCGCGTCGGCGCCGGCTGCCGCTGGACCGGGTCGCGAGCGCGGTCGTCGAGCGGGTCGCGGACGACGCGGAGCTGCGCCGGGAGGCCTAGGCCTAGGCCTAGGCCGCTCATACGTTCTAGAGTCTTCTCGGACGGCCCCAGCCCCCGGCCAGGCCCTGGTCCCCCTGTGTTTTCAGGCCTCCCGCGGCAGTCGCCGGGTTACTCCCGCAGCCCGTGCGCGCGCGGTTGAGGACCAGCCCGGTCGGCGGCTTCTGGGGGAGCGGGTCGCCGACCGGGCCAGGTGGTCTTGGCGGACGCGTGCCTGCCGGCGAAACCCCGTGCCGCCAGCCAAGGCTGACGCGGCACCAGTGCGGCGAGCCAAGGTTTGCCGTGAAGGAGCGGCGTCCGGTGCGTGCTCTCGGCGTGCCGGCCGGAAGTCCTCGTACTGGACGTACTCGGGCTTTCGGCCGGTGCGGCGGTGCGGCGAGAGGGCGTGCCGGGCGTCGCGACGGGGCGAACCTTGGCTGACGCGGCCTAGGCACGGATTCCGGTGAGGTACGCCGACACGATCACGTTCGCCGTGTAGCTGCGGCTCGCGCGGTCGAAGGTGCCGCCGCAGGTGATCAGCCGCAGTTCGGCCCGCCCCGACTGCCGGGGGCCGTACACCTGCCGGGCGTCGAAGCGGTCGCGGGCGACGACCCGGACGTCGTCGACGGTGAACTCGGCGACCTTGCCGTCGTCGCGCACCACCCGGACGGTCTGGCCGGGCTTGAGCACGCTGATCTTGTAGAAGACGGCGGGCCGGGTCTCGGTGTCGACGTGCCCCACCATCAGCGCGGTCCCGGCGGCCCCGGGTTTCACTCCGTCCGCGTACCAGCCGACGACACCGGGCTGGTCGAAAGGCGGCGGGTCGATCGCTCCCTGCCCGTCCAGCCCGCGGGCCACCACCGGCGCCTGAATGCCGAGACCTGGGATGTCGACGCGCTGCGGCAGCGCGTCCGCGAGCGGCCGCAGCGCGGGCGGCAGTTTCACGTCCGGCGGCCGTCCGACCGCCGCCATGTCGCCGGTGGCCGGCGCTGATATGCCCTGCCGTACGTCGGTCACCTCGCGGCCCCACAGCCACAGTCCGAGCAGCAGGACCGCCCAGGCCACGCCGGTCAGCAGCCGGCCGGAGCCGGCGGAGCGTTCGCGGTCGGACATGGCCGTCAGCCCGTCCCGCGGCTCCGGCGGGCGCTCCGGAGCGCGACGGCCACCGCGGCGGCGCCGACGAGGACCAGCCCGGTCACCGCGTGTGCGGTGCCGGGGCCGTCGGCGTGGGCGTCCACGGCGGAGAGCCGGCGGGCGGCGCCGCCGCCGCCGGCGTGGACGGGGGCGACGGGCGTGGACGGGGCGGACGGATGGACCGTGGCATGCCCCTGCCCGACGGTGAACGTGCCCTTGCGGTCGGCGCCGCCGCAGCGCACCTTCACCTCGTACGTGCCCGCGGTGAGCGTGGAGCGGATGCGGCTCTCGCCGACGAGCATTCCGTCGGTCCCGGTGAGCCGGATGTCCGCGACGAAGGCCGCGGAGACGGCTGTGCCGGTCTTCTCCTTGCAGTCGCTGACCCGCATCGCGACGTCGCTGCCGGGAGCCGGGGACGACGGGCTGACCGAGACACCTCCGTCCTGCGCGTACGCCGTCGGGGCGAAGGCGACGGCGGCCAGGATGCCCGCACAGAGAGTGATTCTTGCTGAACCCATCGTGAACCTCCAGATATCTGGAGCCTCCCCCGCACGGCCGGGCCTCGCATCCTCAGCGCGACCCGGCTGCTCCATTCGGGTGCGGAAGGGTTTCAGGCTCGGGCCCCGCGGCTCAGACCCGGTCGACGAGGTCCGCGATCGAGTCCACGACCTTCGACGGCCGGTACGGGAAGTCCTCGACGTGCTCGGGCCGGGTCAGACCGGTGAGCACCAGGAACGTCTGCATCCCGGCCTCCATGCCGGCCAGCACGTCGGTGTCCATACGGTCGCCGATCATGGCGCTGGTCTCGGAGTGGGCGCCGATCGCGTTGAGCCCGGTCCGCATCATCAGAGGGTTCGGCTTGCCCGCGAAGTACGGCTTCTTGCCGGTCGCCTTGGTGATCAGCGCGGCCACCGCGCCGGTCGCCGGGAGCGGGCCCTCGGTGGAGGGGCCGGTCTCGTCGGGGTTGGTGCAGATGAAGCGGGCGCCGCCGTTGATGAGCCGTACGGCCTTGGTCATGGCCTCGAACGAGTAGGTACGGGTCTCGCCGAGGACGACGTAGTCGGGCTCGTGGTCGGTGAGGATGTAGCCGATGTCGTGCAGTGCCGTGGTCAGGCCCGCCTCGCCGATCACGTACGCCGAGCCGCCCGGCCGCTGGTCGTCCAGGAACTGGGCGGTGGCCAGCGCCGAGGTCCAGATGGACTCGACCGGCACGTCCAGTCCCATGCGCCGCAGCCGGGCGTGCAGGTCGCGCGGGGTGTAGATCGAGTTGTTGGTGAGGACCAGGAACGGCTTCCCCGACTCACGCAGTTTCTTGAGGAAGGCGTCGGCGCCGGGGATCGGTACGCCCTCATGGATCAGCACACCGTCCATGTCGGTGAGCCACGACTCGATGGGCCTGCGGTCAGCCATGCGGGATCTCCTGCCGTACGCATGTGGGCGGTGCTGCGTGCGCCCACCCTAAGCGTCGCCGGGATCTTGGGGGAATGGGCCCGCTCCCGACGACCTCCGCCCTGCCGTTCGCGCTTCAGCGGCGTCTGCGTGCCACCAGCAGCGCGCCGCCCGTGGCGAGCAGCACGGCCGCGGCCGCCGCGACGGCGCCGCCCGCCGGGCCGAGTCCGGTGTGCGCGAGCTCGTCGGCGAAGGGGAGGGGGCCGGCCGGGGCGGTGGCGGAGGCCTCGGGGCGCGGTTCCTCGTCCGGCTCGGGCTCGGGGTCCGGCTTCTGCTTCCGCTCTTTCGCGGCCGGGCCGGCGTCGATGCCGAAGCGGTAGGCGTTCGACTCGCCGATCCAGTCGCCGTCGTCGTCGTGGCGCTGTACGACGGCGGCGTTGACGGTGACCTCGTTGGGGACGGCGTCCGAGGTGACCGAGAGCCGCACCTTCACCGTGAGGGTCCGGCCGGGGCCGACGGTGAACCCGGGGAAGCCGTCGTCGAAGGCGCCGACCAGCTCGTCCTCGTCGGTCGTCTCCAGGCGGACGGAGTGCGGGCGCGTGCCCTCGTAGAACTCGAGGCGGGGCTGCCCGGGCTTGAGCGCGCGCTTCTCGTCGACGAGGACGACGACCGGGTGGACGCCGGAGCAGGTGCGGTCGGTGGTGTTGGTGAGGTCGAGGTACCAGGTGCCGAAGCCGCCGCCGGCCTCGTAGGTGTGGGGGCCGCCGCGGATACGGGTGGTGAGCGGGAAGGCCCGGCCGCCGGCGGCACAGGACGGGGCGGCCTGCGCGTGCGCCGGAGCGGCTGCGGGGAGGAGGGCGGCGGCGGCTGCCAGGCAGAGGGAGGCGGGCGTGAACAGTCGCATAAGCACATGACCATGCCGGGCGGGGGTGTGCGGGTGGCGACGCCGCTCCGTGGAGGTGCGGAAGTCCCCTCGATCAGCGGACGGACGTCACCCGCCGGCCCGCCCGAACAGCGGCGCGAGCAGCAGCTGGGCCGCGCCCTCTGCGACGCCTCGCGCCCCGCCGGGGGCGATCCGTACCGGTACGGCGCCGTCGCGGCCGCCTTCGCGGCGGGCGCGGGCGTCCAGGACGGCCCCGACCCCGCGGACGAACGCCTCCGGCTCGGCGGTGACGGTACGGCCGCCGAGCAGAACGAGGTCGATGTCGAGCAGTCCGACGAGGTTCGCGGCACCCACGCCCAGCACCCGAGCCGCCTCGTCGGTCTCGCCGCGCGCCACCGCGTCCAGGCACAGGGCCTCGATACAGCCGCGGTTCCCGCAGTCGCAGGGCGGCCCGTCCAGCTGGACGACCTGGTGCCCGAACTCGCCCGCGCCGGTCCGGGCCCCCCGGTGGACGGCGCCGTCGATCACGAGCCCGGCGCCGAGCCCCGTACCGAGGTGCAGATACGCGAAGGACCCGCCGCCGCCGTCGCTCCCACCCCCGTCCGCACCCCCTCCGCCGACCGAGAGCCCGAACGCGGCCGCGTTGGTGTCCTTGTCGACCACGACCGGCACTCCGAGCCGCCGGGCCAGCGCGTCGCGGAGCGGGAAGCCGTCCCACTCGGGGAATCCGGTGACCCGGTGCAGGACGCCATGGGTGTGGTCGAGGGGGCCGGGAAGGGCGACGCCGAGGCCGAGAACGGAGGGCGACCGCCCGCCGGGCAGCGCCGCCACCGCCCGGGCCGCCTCCTCGATCACCGCCTCGGAGCCCGCGCCGAAATCCAGCGGAGAGCGCCGTTCGGCGACCACCGCACCGGTCAGGTCGCACAGCACCACCGTCGACTCGTCCCGGTCCACGTGCAGTCCCACCGCGTGTGCCGCGTCGGGCACCAGCCGCAGCACCGTGCGCGGCTTGCCGCCGGTGGACGCCCGGCGCCCCGCTTCCGCGGCGAGACCGTCCTCCCGCAGCCGGGCGGTGATCTTGCTGACCGCCTGCGGGGTGAGCCCGGTCCGCTCGGCGAGTTCGAGCCGGCTGATGCCGTCCGCGCCCGACCCGCGCAGCAGGTCGAGCACGAGCGCGGCGTTGTGGCTGCGCAGGGCGAGCAGATTGGCGCCGCCGTTCGTCCGGTTCACGCCGCCCATTCTCCCCTGTACTTGCACTTTGGCAACAGCGTTGCGAAAGTGGGCCGTATGACTGGCACCACTACCCCCCTCCGCGTGGGCCTCATCGGCTACGGCCTCGCGGGCTCCGTCTTCCACGCCCCGCTGATCGCCGCCACCGAAGGCCTCGCCCTGGACACGGTGGTCACCTCGAACCCTGAGCGGCAGGCACGGGCTCTCGCCGAGTTCCCGGACGTACGCGTCGCCGCCACGCCCGACGAGCTGTTCGACCGGGCCGGCGAACTGGACCTGATCGTCGTCGCGTCCCCGAACAAGACGCACGTCCCGCTCGCGGAAGCCTCCCTGAAGGCCGGTCTGCCCGTGGTCGTGGACAAGCCGATCGCCGGCACGGCGGCCGGGGCGCGCGAGCTGGCAGCGCTGGCCGAGGAGCGCGGACTGCTGCTCTCCGTCTTCCAGAACCGCCGCTGGGACAACGACTTCCTGACCCTGCGGGGACTGCTGGCCGGAGGCGAGCTGGGTGACGTATGGCGGTTCGAGTCGCGCTTCGAGCGGTGGCGGCCGCAGCCGAAGGGCGGCTGGCGGGAGTCCGGCGACCCCACAGAGATCGGAGGTCTGCTGTACGACCTCGGCAGTCATGTCGTCGACCAGGCCCTCGTCCTGTTCGGCCCCGTGACCACCGTGTACGCCGAGTCGGACATCCGGCGCCCGGGCGCGCGCACCGACGACGACACGTTCATCGCGCTCACGCACGCGAACGGGGTGCGCTCGCACCTGTACGTCTCCGCCACCGCGGCCCGACTCGGCCCGCGCTTCCGGGTACTGGGCTCGCAGGCGGGTTACGTGAAGTACGGCCTCGACCCGCAGGAGGCGGCCCTGCGCGAGGGCAGGCGCCCCGGCGGCGGCGAGGACTGGGGCGTGGAGCCCGAGTCGCTGTGGGGCCGCGTCGGCGCCGGCGGTCCCCACTTTGGGGAAGAATCCCCGCTCACCGGCGGCGGAAGCCCCGTACCGACCCTCCCGGGCGACTACCCGGCCTACTATGCAGCAGTGGCCGCCGCCATCACCGGCACCGGCGAGAACCCCGTGACCGCACTGGGGGCGGCCGCGGCTCTCGACGTACTGCAGGCGGCCCGTCGTTCGGCCCACGATGGAGTGGCGGTGACGCTGTGACGCACAACCAGGGAATCACCCCGAAGTTCCGCCCCGAGATCACTCCGAGCGTCGAGGAACTGGAGACACAGGAGCGCCGCCTGGTGTTCCGCCGGTTCACCTACGACGACGCCTGGGCGCTGGGCTCCCTCCTGGTCGACCTGGCCCGCGAACGGCAGGCACCCGTCGCCATCGACATCCACCGCGCCGGCCAGCAGCTCTTCCACGCGGCACTGCCGGGTTCGACTCCGGACAACGACGCCTGGATCGCCCGCAAGCGCCGCGTGGTGGAGCGGTACGGCTCGGCCTCGTATCTGGTGGGAGCGCGCTGCCGCGCCAAGGGCACCACGTTCGAGGACTCCTCACGCCTGGACCCGGACGTGTACGCGGCACACGGCGGCTCCTTCCCCATCACGGTGGAGGGCGTGGGCGTGATCGGCGCGGTGACGGTGAGCGGACTGCCCCAGCTCCAGGACCACAGGTTCGTGGTGGAGGCGCTGGAGGAGTTCCTGGGCCGGTAGCCGACACGGCTGGAGAATCCCGGGGCGCGGGGAACCACGCGACAAGCCACAGCAGGCCCGCGGCCGAAGACAACCCGCGGTTCCCCCTCCCAGCGGATTGTCTGCGCGTCTTCGAACCCCGTTCACGGACTGGACCGTGCCCTCGGCTCTCTCCTGTCAGCGGTACAGCACCGCCCGCTCCACCGCGCTCCACGTCGTACTGGTCACCACATACAGCCCGGCGGCCAGCGGCACCACGGCCACGGTGAAGAGCGTGAAGAAGGACATGAACGGGGCGAGCCTGCTGACGGCGCCGAACCCGGGAATCCCCGCGCCGTCGCCCACCCGCACCGTCGAATCCGCGGCGGCGGCCAGCGTCCGCTTCGCACGGCGGTAGTTGAAGGCGGCCACGGCGGCGACGACCGCGAACAGCGCCACGTACACGAGCCCCGCACCCGCGAGAACGCCGCCGCTCAGGGCGTCCGCCCAGCGGTCGCCGAGGGGCGCGGCAAACAGCTGATGGCCGAGCAGCGCGTTCGCCTGCCCGCCGATCGTCGTGCTGGAGAAGAGGTGGTAGAGGAGGAAGAAGGCCGGCAGCTGGAACATGCTGGGCAGACACCCGGCGAGCGGCGACACCTTCTCCTCGGCGTGCAGCTCCAGCACCGCCTTCTGCAGCTTCTCGGGGTCCTTCGCGTGCTTCTTCCGCAACTCGTTGATCTTCGGCTGCAGTTCGGTGCGGGCCTTCTGCCCGCGGGCGGCCGCCCTGGACAGGGGGTGCACAAGCAGTCGTACGAGGGCGGTGAACAGCACGATCGCGGCCGCGGCCGCCGATGCGCCGAACAGCGGCTGGAGCAGGTCGGCCAGGTACTCGACCAGGCTGGCGAAAACGGACATGGGTGAGGAGCCCTCCGGGGGTCTCGTCGTGCCGGCTGAAAGAGAAAAGGGGATGACGGCATGACGACCCACCCGCGCAGGTCACGTACCCGAGTACTCAGGCACTCACATGACGGCGTGCCCTACGCGGCGGTCGTCAAGAGGGCGTGTCCGGGTGCTCGGGGCCGTGGCCGGCCCGCCGCGTCGGGATCGCGTTGCGGCAGGAACGCCGTACGGCGGGCGCGGTCGCGGATGGCCGTACGGACCCGGGTGGGCGGCACGGCCGGCGCGCAGCGCGCGGCGAGCACAGAGCAGAGGGCGAACGTGGAGCCGGCCGCGGCGGTCGCGGCCAGCGCGACGGTGGCGGAGAGGCTGCCGGCGTCGAGCAGCGCGACGTGGAGAAGCAGGAGCAGGAGCGTGGCGGCGGGACGCAGGTTCGCCCAGCTGCTCGTCATGGCCGCTCCCCTCGTCTCCGTGTCCACCAGTATTCCTACCGGATCAGCCTCGATGGGTCCCCGATGGGTCCCGGCTCCGTAGGGGACGTCCTCGACAGGTACGACGGTTGCGCGGGCGGGACATCCGCCGTACGGCGCGAGTCCTTCCCGCAGTCGGCGTGCCGGAAGTATCGCAGCCCACCTGCGGCCGGCAGACGCCGCCCGCTCGCTCTCGGGCCGGGAGCGGTCCTCCCCGTCGCCGTCGCCTTCCGGATCGGCGTCGGCTTCCGGATCGCCGTCCGCCACCCGCTCCCCGTCGAAACCCGCCATGCCCCCATCCGGCCCCGCCCGGTCCGGGTCTCAGTCGGCACAGACCAATACGGGGAGCACCCCTGAGGCCACGCCGCCGCCGTCCGCAGAGTCCGAGGCCACGACACTCTCCCCGGGGTCCGTGTCGCGCATCCGGAACGTCTCGACCGACCAGTGCGTGTCCGGCGACGACGGCGTCTACCCCGGCTTCGGGACCTGCAGTTCCAGCGACTCCTACGCGTGGACCCTGCGCTCCTCCGGCGGCGGCACCTTCGAGCTGGTCAACCGGGCAAGCGGAGACTGCCTGTCGGCGCCCTACAACAACGACTACGCGGCCGGGCTGGAAGCCTGCGGCGGCATCGGAGGCACCGGCTACGTGCAATGGCGTATCGGGAGCGAGACACCTGAAGGTCAGACCCTCAAGAACACCGAGACCGGGCGTTGCCTGGAGATCGCCTCACCGTCCTACGGCGGCGGAAAGCAGGTGATGGTGACCACCTGCAACAGCGACGAGCCCCAGCAGCTGTGGAGAGACGGCGGGACCGCATAGGCACGTCCTGATCGCGTGCCCAGCACGTTCACAGCACGCTCTGGAGCGAGTGACTCGACTCCCGCCCCCCGCCGGCCTGCGCATATCTCTCCTTTGCCGTCGGTCGGCAGTACGGTGTCCCCCATGCGCCCCGACACGCCTGCCGAGAACGCCGACCACACCGCCGAAGCGGCACGCCTGGAGCGGACCGCCGGCCTGTATCCCGAGGACACCGAAGCCCTGCTGCTGCAGGCCGCGGCCCACCTGGAACTGGCAGGCGACCGCCCCGCGGCCACCGCGCTCTACGACCGCCTGCTGTCGTCGCCCGACGGGCTCGAGGACCCGTATCTCGTGCGGGCGCTGAAGGCCTCCAACCTCTGGGAGTACGACCACGAGGCCGAGGCCCGAGCGATCATCGACGGCGTCCGGGCGGGGTCCCCGCAGGACCCGGCACCGTGGGTGATCGTGGCGGAGGCACTGGAGGCGCACGACGAGCTGGAGGCGGCGGAGGCCACTTTCTCGGAGGGGGCGCGGCTGCTCCTGACGGACGGCTCGGAGCCGCCGTACTCGACGCATCCGCTTCTGTTCGGCCGCCACCGGGTGCGGAGGATGCTGGGCGTGGGGCACGACGAGCTGGACATGCTGGCGGACACGCTGCACTCGTCCTCGGTGTCGCTGGACGAGCTCCACGACCCGAAGCGGATCTGGTCCCTGGGCTCGGACAACCCGGCGGAGCTGGCGGCCGAGATCTCCCGGCTCCAGGCGGAACTCGGCGCATACCGGGAGGCCCTGTCCCGCCCGTTCCCGGTGGCGGTCCTGCACTGGCCGGCGGGGGAACTGACGGAGCTGGTGACGGCGTACCCGACGCTGGCGGACGAGTACCCGTCGCATCCGGAGCACCTGGCGACGATAGAGCGGTCACTGCGCGAGCTCGCGGCGTCGGGCACACCGAACCTGGGGATCGTGTCGGGCACGGTCCCTTCTTACGAGGCCTTCGCCGCGTCGGAGGGGACGTCGCCCGGGGACGTGGCGCTGCTCCCCCAGTACGCGACGACGCTGGCGGCACGGGGGCGGGCGGTGGCCTGGCCGCCGCAGCGGGGGGTTGATTGCTGGTGTGGGTCGGGGCGGATTTATGAGGGGTGCCACGGGGCGTAGGGGAGGCGGGGCGCCCGTTCCACAGAAGGCGGGGCGCGGTTTCCCGCGAGGGCTGGGCGCCGGTTCCCGGGGAAGACTCGCGTCCGCGTCGAGCGGTGGCCGACACTGGCCTCCGGGGGAGGCGGCTTTCTGCTTCAGGGGAAGCGGACATCCGCCTCGGGGGGAGCCTGACATGGACCAGCCTTGGCTGACGTTCGCCTTCGTCTTCGCCGCCGGGTGGCTGGCCTACGGACTCCGCGTGGTCCGCCGCGGCCTACGCGAACGCAAGGGCGTACGACTGCTCGGCGTCCGCGGCACCCGCACGCAGGGCGAGGTCGTCCGCGGCCCCCGCCGCGAGGGCCCGACCCTCCACCCGGCCCAGATCCGCTACCAGGCGGGCCCGAGAAACCAGACCTACCGGCGGGCCCCACTGAACGCGGACGTGCACTCTCTGTGGGTGGGATTCGAGGTAGTGGCGCGGTATGACCCGGCGGACCCTCGCAGGGTGGTCGTGGTCAGGACCCAGCGGACGTTCAACCCCGAGACGTACGTGGTGAACGGGGTGTTGCTTTGTTTGTTCGGGGTGGGGCTGGCGGCGTGGTCGTGGGTGTGACCGCGCAGGGACCAGGGTCATCCGAAAACGATCAGATTTCCCTGGAACGCCTTCGATCGTCGGTGGCTGCTGTTAGAACTGAGTCATCTCGTAGAACTGAGTCATCTCGACGTAGGTGATCAAGGAGCAGTCGTGACGGAGCGGGGGGACCTCGGGCAGCCGGTCGCGGGTATCTACGAGAGGCTCATCACCCATGGCATGCACGATGAGCTGGAGCAGCTCGCTGCTTCAGGCTGGAAGGCCATCGATGCCGAGGTCAGCGCCGAGTCGTCCCCTCATGTGCTGGCTCGGCACATCAGTGAGGCCGTCGAGCGGCGGCTGAGTCAGCTGCCGCATGAAAAGCAGGTCGCTGTCGCCAACCGGGTCCTGCGATCTCTGGCTACCTCGACGCCTGAGGAACAGGATGCCGAGGCGGCGAGCACGATCGTCGAGGGTCCGCGGCAGCTCCTCGCTCTCGCCGAGCAGCAGGCTCCTGGGGCCTATGCGGTGCGCCCCCTCACGCCTCTGTCCGAAACCTCGCTGATCACGAACTCTCCTGAAGACCCCAGCCTGGGTGCGGAGTTGAGAGCCGAACTGGCCACCGCAGACCGCATCGATCTGCTCTGCGCTTTTGTGAAGTGGTACGGCATTCGCGTCTTGGAGGACTCCCTCCGCGCCGCGAAGGAACGCGGCGTACAGATCCGTGTCATGACGACGACCTACATCGGTGCCACTGACCGCCACGCTCTCGACCGGCTCGTCCGCGACTTCGGCGCCGAGGTCAGGGTCAACTACGAGCTCCGATCCACCAGGCTGCATGCGAAGGCATGGCTGTTTCGCCGGAAGAGCGGCTTCGACACTGCGTACGTCGGCAGCTCCAACCTGTCGAAGGCCGCACTCCTCGATGGCCTGGAGTGGAACGTGAGGCTGTCGTCGATCGCCACGCCGTCGGTCCTCAACAAGTTCGAGGCGACCTTCGACGCGTACTGGAACGACATCGCCTTTGAGCCGTATGACCCCGACGAGCACGGCGAACGCCTCGATCAAGCCCTGGCTCAGGCAAGCGGCAACACCTCCGCGACTGACCTGAAGATCAGTCTCTCGGGCCTTGAAGTCCGCCCCTACCCTCACCAGCGGGACATGCTGGAACGCCTCCGTGTCGAGCGAGAGATCCGAGGACGGAACCGCAATCTCCTCGTCGCAGCCACCGGCACCGGCAAGACCGTGATGGCAGCCCTCGACTACCGCGATCTGGCCAAGAAGCACGGCACCAAGCAGCCACGGTTGCTGTTCGTGGCCCACCGCAAGGAGATTCTCCGGCAGTCCCTGCGCACGTACCAGGAGGTCCTGGACAACGCCTCCTTCGGAGAACTGCTCCACAGCGGACAGGAGCCGCAAGCCTGGGATCAGGTCTTCGCGAGCGTCCAGTCCCTCAATGTCAGGCGCCTGGAGCAGCTCACCCCAGACCACTTCGACATCATCGTCATTGACGAGTTCCATCACGCCACCGCGGCCACGTACCGGCGGGTCATCGACCACTTCAGGCCGAAGGAATTGCTGGGTCTCACCGCCACCCCTGAGCGGATGGACGGGCTAAATGTCCAGGACGAGTTCTTCGACGGTCGCATCGCAGCTGAGATGCGACTCTGGGAGGCTCTCGAAAACGACCTGTTGTGCCCCTTCCACTACTTCGGTATCCCAGATGGCACGGATCTCACCAACCTCGGTTGGAGCAAGGGCACATACGCCGATCAAGAGCTCGGAAATCTCTATACGGGCAACCACGCCCGTGCTCGTATCGTCGTCAAGCAGATCCGCGACAAGGCCTCCAACCCTGGAGCCATGCGAGCCCTGGGCTTCTGTGTCACCAAGTCCCATGCTCACTTCATGGCCGGTTTCTTCCGCAAGGCCGGTTTCCAGGCTGTGGCGCTGGACAGCGACTCACCGGCCGCAGTACGCGCTCAGGCGCTCGCTGATCTACGTGACGGCAAGCTCCAAGTCATCTTCTCCGTCGACCTGTTCAACGAGGGCCTGGACATCCCTGATGTCGACACCCTGCTCCTCCTAAGGCCAACCAACAGCGCCACGATCTTCCTCCAACAGCTTGGCCGAGGGCTGCGCCGCACGCAGACGAAGCCGGTGCTCACCGTCCTTGACTTCATCGGTCAGCACAGGGCGGAGTTCCGCTTCGAGGAGCAGTTCCGGGCCCTGACGAATCTCTCGCGAAACCGACTCGTCGACCACATCGAGCATGACTTCCCGCAACTTCCCTCCGGATGCCAGATCATTCTGGAAGGCAAGTCCAAGGACCTCGTGCTCGACAACATTCGCAATCAACTGGGCGCCACGGTCAAGACGTTGGTCAACGAGGTCAAGGCATACGGCACGCAGCGACTCGCCGACTACGTCCGTGAAAGCCGACGAGAGATCAAGGAGCTCTACAAAAGCGACAACTCGTGGACGACCGTGCTTCGGAAGGCGGGCGTCGTCAAGGACATCGCGCCCTCAGGAGAAGCGGCACTCCTCAAGCGCGTCCACGCCTTCCTCCACGTCGACGACCCGGACCGGGCCGACGCGTACCTCCGCCTCCTCTCCGACGATGCGCCGTCCTACGAAGTGCTGAGCCCTGCGGATCAGACGTACGCGCGCATGCTCTTCTTCAACTTGTGGGACAACGCGGGCGGCTTCGCCAGCTACCAGGAAGGCATCGAGTCGCTGCTCGACCAACCGATGCTCCGTGATGAGCTCCGGCAGGTGCTGTCGTTCGTGATGGAACAGACCGACCACTTCCCGATCGCCCTTCCCGACAACCACCGCGACATCCCTCTGAAGGTCCACGGCTCCTACAACCGTTCAGAGATCCTGGCGGCTCTCGGAGTGGCTCGCTTGGGCGGCCAGATGCCTCGATCCTTCGCTCAGGGCGTCCAGTGGGTCGAGGAGATCAAGACCGACGCCCTCCTGATCACCCTGGAGAAGAACGAAAAGGACTTCTCCCCCACGGTCCGCTACAAGGACTACGCCCTGAGCCCAACGCTCTTCCACTGGGAGTCCCAGAACGCGACCGCCGCCAACTCGCCGACCGGGTTGCGCTACCAAAACCACAACCAACGGGGCAGCCACGTCCTCCTGTTCATGCGCCGCTACAAGAACACGGACATCGGCAAGTCCCAACCGTGGATGCTTTTGGGTCCGGCGACCTATGAGGCCCACACGGGCAGCAAGCCGATGGCGATCACATGGCGATTGGAGCATGAGCTTCCAGCCGATGTGTGGTCATATGCGGCTATCGCTTCCAGCTAGCCGCGCCACATCGATCCCTCTATTGGTAATCGAGCGGGTGGAATCGGCCCGAAGCGCGGCAGCTCTCTTCCGCTCAGTGCCTCAGAAGCGGTCGGCACCCGTCCTGGACTTCAGCCTTGGTGGGGCGAACTCCACCGCGCACCACTACTTCACCGTCCCCCACCGGAGCTGACCCGTCGGAGATCACCTCTCGGAGTCGTACTCCTGGCGGGCCTCCTCGACCTTGTTCAGGTTCGTGGCGGACCATGTCGCGAGGTGCGCGAAGAGTGGGGCCAGGGTGTGGCCGAGTTCGCTGATCTCGTACTCCACTCGTGGGGGGACCTCCGGGTGGTACGTGCGCACGACCAGGCCGTCGCGTTCCAGTTGGCGCAGACGTTGGGTCAGCACCTTTGGCGTGATCTTGGTGATACGTCGTTCCAGTTCCACGAAGCGCTGCCGTCCGTGTGCGTGGAGGGTCCACAGGATCGGTGTGGTCCACCGGCTGAACACCAGGTCCACGACCGGGCTGATGGGGCAGGCCAGTTGCGGGTCGGTCTCGGCCGATGCCTTCCAGGTCGTGTCGCCGGACATGCCTTTGCATCCCTTCGGGATAGCCACTTTCCTGTAGGTACCTACTATATCGGCGGTGTTAGCGTCCCTTCATCGGCAACCAAGCCGAATTAGCAGGGGAGTTGTTCATGTTTGTGGTTACGGGGGCGACCGGCAACGTCGGCCGAGCGCTCGTGCGGGCGCTCGCGGCAGCCGGCGAGCAGGTGACCGCCACGTCCCGGGGGATCTCGGACAGGGACGTGCCGGCGGGCGTCCGGCAGCGGCGATCCGATCTGATCGATGCCGAAAGCCTTCGGGGGGTGTTCGACGGAGCTGACGGGCTGTTCCTGCAGAACGGTGGACCGAGCGCGCATCTGCTCAGTCCGCGGGACATCCTCGATGTCGCAAAGGCCGGCGGGATCGGGCGGGTCGTCCTGCTGTCCTCACAGGGTGTCGCGACGCGGCCGGAGTCGGCTTCGCACGGGGCTGCGGCACGGGCCATCGAGAACGCCGTAAGGGAGTCGGGGCTGGAGTGGACGATCCTGCGGCCTGGCGGTTTTCACTCCAACGCCTACGCCTGGATCGAGTCGGTCCGTGACGAGCGGACCGTGTTCGCGCCGTTCGGTGACGTCGGGCTGCCGGCCATCGATCCCGCCGACATCGCCGGGGTCGCCGCTGCGGCGCTGCGCGAGGGCCATCACGGCGGTTGTGTCTACGAGTTGACCGGGCCCGCCCTCAGCACGCCCCGGCAGCGGGCCGCGGCGATCGGCGACGCGTTGGGCGAGCCGGTCCGCTTCGTCGAGCAGACCCGGGACGAGGCGCGAGCTCAGATGCTGCGGTTCATGCCTGAGCCCGTCGTCGAGACCACCCTCGACATCCTGGGCAGGCCCACCCCTGCGGAGCGCCGAATCAGCCCCGACGTCGAGCGCGTCCTCGGCCGGGCGCCCCGCACCTTCGGCGAGTGGGCCCAACACCACGTCTCCGTCTTCCGGTAGGGCCCTTCCGTCACGGCCGGGCGCCGTACGCGAGCATTAGCCTGTGATCGCACGTCGTACCAGGACACGGAGAACACAGCGATCGCAGGAGGCAGGCATGGCGAAGGTTCCCAGCTCGGTCGTGGCCGCGAGCGGGCTCGTGGGCGGGTACGGCGTGGCGCGCTGGACCAGGAAGCGGCAGCTCGGCGGGGCCGTGCTCGCCGTCGCCGGGGTCGCGGCAGCTCAGCAGTGGCGGCAGCAGGCCGGCGGGAAGGCCGCGGGGGCGCTGACCGCCGCCTACGTCGCCGCGTTCGCCGGGTCCCATCCGCTGGCCAAGAAGGTGGGCGCCTGGCCCGCCGTGTTCGGGGTGGCGGGGGCCGTGGCCCTGGCGTCGTGGGCGGTCGCCGACCGGCGCGGCTGAGCGGACGCCTCGGCAGCAGCCCCGTCTCTGCCGGCCTCAGCGACAGCCCCTCCCTTATGACACCCCCGACGACCGAAACGCCCGCGTGCGGGAACCTGGTCAGCGGGGGGCCAGGACGGCCACCTCATGGCCGAATCCCACCACCAGCCGACCGTCCGAAGTGACGGCCACCGCGTGCACCTGCTCGGGAAGCACCAACTCCGGTCCGGCCTGCCGGCCGGTGGTCAGGTCCCACACCCGCACCGTCTCGTCTTCGCTGCCGGTGACGGCGACCGGACGGCCGTCCACCACCGCTGTCGCCACCGTGTTCACCGTGCCGGTGTGGCCGGTGAGGGGCCGGCCGACGGGCTGGCCGGTGGTCAGATCCCACACCCGCACCGTCCTGTCGTCGCTGCCGGTGACAGCGATCGGGCAGCTGTCCACCACCCCCGTTGCCACGGCGGTCACCCCGTCGGTGTGGCCGGTGAGGGGCTCGCCGACCGTTTCGCGAGTGTCCAGATCCCACACCCGCACCGTCTTGTCCAGGCTGCCGGTGACGGCGACCGAGCGGCCGTTCACCACGGCCGTTGCCACCGCCCGCACCCAGTGGGTGTGGCCTTGGAGGTATCCGCCGACGGGCCGGTCGTCGTCGCCGAGGTCCCACACCCACCCCATGTTGTCGACACTGCCGGTGACGGCGACGGTGCGGTCGTCGACTACCGCCGTTGCCACCGCCCACACCAAGTAGGTGTGTCTTTGCAGGAATCCGCCGATCTGCTGGGCGGTGGTCAGGTCCCACACCCGCACCGTGTCATAGCCGCCGGTGATGGCGACCGTACGGCCGTCCACCACCGCCGTTGCCACGGAACCCACCTGGTACTCGTTGCCGGTGAGGGGTGCGCCGATGTGCCGGCCGGTGGTCAGGTCCCACACCCGCACCGTCTCGTCTTCGCTGCCGGTGACGGCGACCGCCCGGCCGTCGAGCACCCCCGTCGCCACCGCGGTCACCTTGCCGGTGTGGCCGGCCAGGAGACTCCGGGAGCGGGGGTCGACGATGCTGCCGGTGGCCCACATGACCTCCCACCGCGCTTCGGCTGCGCAATCATCAGACATGACCCGTATGCAATCATCCGGTCGGTACAGGCGCAGGCGGTCATGAACGCGATGTACGTAGCCGATTACGCAGAGTCACCGACTTCGCCCGCAGCCGTCGAGGATCCAGACGGTGCCGAGCCCGATGACGATCGTCCAGTGCCGGCGCGACCACGGGAGGCGGTCGAGGCGGGCTGGGATGGTGGTGGTGACGGTGCGTCCGGTGTCGGCCAGTGCGGTTGCCATGGGGCGCCTCCTCGTCGAGCGGAAACCGGGGCCGGGTTCCCTCGACCAGCCGCGGTTACGCCCCCACCGCCCGTGACACCGTGTAGATCAGCAGCCCCACCAGCGAGCCCACCACCGTGCCGTTGATGCGGATGAACTGGAGGTCACGGCCGATGTTCGCCTCGATCTTGCGGGTCGTGTGCTCGGCGTCCCAGCCGGCCACCGTGTCCGTGATCAGGGAGGTGATCTCCTTGCGGTAGGTGGTGACGACGTACACCGCGGCGCCTTCCACCCAGTTGTCGACCTTGCCCTGGATCTTCGGTTCGGCCGCCATCCGGGCGCCGAGCGACAGCAGCGAGGCCCGTACACGCAGCCGCAGCTCGCTGCGTTCGTCCTCGGCGGCAGAGACGATCATGGACCGTACGGCGGTCCACGCGGAGGCGATCAGGTCCTGGACCTCGCCACGGCCCAGCACCTCGCCCTTGAGCCGCTCGACCCGCGCGCGCGTGTCGGTGTCGGACTGGAGGTCGGAGGCGAAGTCGGTGAGGAAGCGGTCCAGTGCGCCCCGGGCCGGGTGGGAGGGCATGTCGCGCATCTCGGCGGCGAAGCGCAGCAGCTCCTTGTAGACCCGTTCGCCGACCTTCCTGTCGACGAACTTCGGGGTCCAGCCGGGCGCTCCGCCCTGCACCGCGTCCATGACCTGGTCGTCGTGCAGGACGAGCCAGTCGTGCGCGCGCGTGACGATCAGGTCGACGACCCGCCTGTGGCCGCCGTCGGCGACGATCTTCTCCAGCAGCTTGCCTATGCCGGGCGCGATCTCCTGGGCGTCGGCGCGGCGGGTGATGGCCTCGGCGACCACGGCCTGGACGTCGGAGTCCCGCAGGACCGTCAGCGCCCCCCGCAGAGCGGCCGACAGCTCCGACGTCACGCGGTCCGCGTGGTCCGGTTCGGCGAGCCAGGCGCCGAGCCGGCTGCCGATGCCGACGGCGCGCAGCCGCTGCCGTACGACGTCCTCGGAGAGGAAGTTCTCGCCGACGAACTCGCCGAGGGAGACGCCCAGCTGGTCCTTCTTGGTGGGGATGATCGCGGTGTGCGGGATGGGCAGGCCGAGCGGGCGGCGGAAGAGGGCGGTGACCGCGAACCAGTCGGCCATCGCACCGACCATGCCGGCCTCGGCGGCCGCGGCGACATATCGCGCCCAGGGTCCCGCGCCGTCGTTCGACGCCCACTGGGCGAGGACGTAGACGACCGCCACGAGCAGCAGCAGCCCGAGCGCGGTGAGCTTCATCCGGCGCACTCCGCGCTGTTTCTCCTCGTCGGCCGCGCTGAACGTCGTCATGGCGCGGGCGGCAGCGGCGGGGATACCGGCCGTCTCAGCAGGTTCTGTGCGTTCCATCCGCTCCACCCGTTCGTGATCTCCTGCACACATTGTCCCTTCCTGACCGACTCCTGGAACGGATCAGGAGTTCCCGGCGTCTGTCCGGTGGGGGAAGTCACCGGGGGCCTCCGGCGGCCCGATGGGGGTCTTGTTCGGCTTCCTCCTCCCTCATGACGCATCATGAGGTGATCACATCGGAGCCGCCGGCTCCCGTCCGCCGAGGAGACACGCACCGCATGACCAAGCGTCACGGTTATGCCCTGCTTTCCGCGATCGTCTCCGTGATCGTGGCCCTGTCGGCCGCCATCTATGCCGGAGTCGCCGCCGACGACGGCACCGGCGGCAGGAACACCCTCGCCGGGGCCCGCACCCCGCACAACTCCGCCGCTCCCGCCTCCACCGGCGTCTGGGTCGGCGCCTGGTCCGCCTCCCCGGTCGGCGGCGAGCCCGGAACCGAGAGCGCCGGCATGGCGGGCCGCTCGGTGCGCAACGTCGTGCACGCGAGCACCGGCGGTACGAGTGCCCGTGTCACGCTGTCCAATCTCTACGGCCAGTCGCAGCTGACGATCACGCACGCCTCCGTCGCCGTGGCCGCCGGCTCAGGCACTGCGGCGGCGACGACGGACACCATGCGGCGCCTCACCTTCGGCGGCCGGCCCACCGTCGTCATCCCGGCCGGAGCGCAGGTGCTCAGCGACGCCGTCGCCATCCGCGTCCCCGGCGGCAGCGACGTCCTGGTGACCACCTACTCCCCTGTCCGGTCCGGCCCGGTCACCTACCATCCGCACGCCCGCCAGATCTCCTACGTCGCCGAAGGCGACCGCACCGAGGACGTGACCGCGGCCGCGTACACCGGGCAGACCGAGTCCTGGCGCTACCTGACCGCACTGGACGTGATCAGCGACGAGTCGGACGGCACCGTCGTCGTCCTCGGCGACTCGCTCACCGACGGCATAACCTCCACCGCGAACGCCAACCGCCGCTGGACCGACGCCCTTTCCCAGCGGCTGCGCACGGAGGTCGACACCGGCCGGGACGTGCCCCGCTACAGCGTCGTCAACCAGGGCATCAGCGGCAACCAGGTCCTCGCCGACGGCCTCGGCCGTCCCGCCGACAACCAGAGCGGCCTGGGCCGCTTCTCACGAGACGTCCTCGACCGTACGAACGTCAAGGCCGTCGTCATCGACCTCGGCGTCAACGACATCCTGCGCAACCCGAGGCTGGCCGACCCCCACAAGATCCTCGACGGCCTGCGCACGCTGGTCCGCCAAGCCCACGCCCGCGGCCTCAAGGTGATCGGCGCCACCCTGATGCCGTTCGAGGGCCACCGCGGCTACACCGCCGCCCGCGAGTCCGTACGGCAGCGGATCAACGCCGAGATCCGCGCGGGCCACGTCTACGACGCCGTGGCCGACTTCGACAAGGCACTGCGCGACCCCTACAACCCACGCAGGTTCCGCTCCGACTACGACTCGGGCGACCACCTGCACCCGAGTGACAAGGGCTATGCGCGGATGGCCGAGGTGTTCGACCTGGACGACCTGAAGGGCTCGGCACCGGCGGAACTGTAGCGCCGCGGCAGCCGCTCAGGGCGGCTCACTGTGGGACCCGTGAGACCCATGTGGCCCGTGAGACCCATGTGGCCTGTGAGACCCATGGGACCGTGAGACCCATGGGACCGTGAGACCCATGCGACCCGTGAGAGCCGTGGCGAACCTTCCAGCTGCTCCCGCCGCCGCGCCCTCAACCCGCGCAAAACCTCTCAGACTCCGACTCGGGCGATGTGCGGCGGCGGGACACCGGGCGCGCCGGTCGCCGCCCGGACGACGCGAAAGGCCCGGCACCGGCGAAGCCGTGGCGACGCGGCAGCACGCTCAGTGCAGCTCGCCGTGGGAACCGTGGGAACCCTGGGAGCCGTGAGACCCATGGGACCCGTGGGAACCGTGAGACCCATGGGACCCGTGGCCGCCTTCCAGCCGCTCCCGTCGCCGCTCCTCCTTGAGCCGCCGCCGCTCCGCCCGCGGCAGCTTCCGCTCCACGCCGACACCGCCCCAGAACGCGAACCCCTTCACGATCACCCGGGGCGCCCCGGGGTCGCCGGGATCGCCCTCGCGCTGGTCGAAGCCGCCCATGATCCCGATACCGCGCACGACGACCTCGACGCCGGGCGGCACGATGATCTCCATCCCGCCCATGATCGCGACGCAGTTGATCTCGACCTCGCGGTCCGCGAAGTTCGCCTCCCTGAGATCGATCTCGCCGCCGCCCCAGAACGCGAACGCGTTGAACCGCCTGGGCACCGTCCAGCGCCCCCGGCGCCGGAACCCCGACATCACGGCCACGGCCCACGTCGAGGTCCCCTCGCCCCCGACGATCCGCTCCGCCCAACTCCCGTGCTCCGCGGGCACCTTGGTCATCGACAGCCGGGGTGCGTTCGCGGCCGGCAGATCCCGGGTGATCGGCGCCAGCTCCCCGTACGTCCGTGCCTTGTACGTCGCGTCCAGGCGCTCCTCGAACTCCGTCATGTCGAGCCGGCCCTCCGCGAGGGCGTCCCGCAGGACCTCGGCGACACGTTCGCGATCGGCGTCTGACGCTCGGAGTTCCGGAAGGTCGTCGGTCATGTACCGCAGCCTACGAGGTCCCCCGGCCCACGGCTACGAGACCGCTCTCTCCGCTTGATCGACGTACATTTTGGCGATCACCGCCTCGATGTCCGGCTCCCGCACCGAAAGGTCCACCAGCGGATACTCCGCGGCGACCCGCGCCACCAGCGCCGCCGCCGACTCCGCCGCCGGGAACGCCAGCCACTGCCGCGGCCCCTCCACCCTCACCACCCGCGCGGGCGCGGCCTCGATCGGCGGCAGCTCCCGCTCCAGGTCCACCACCAGGATCCGCTCGCTCTCCCCCACCTCGTGCAGGCCGGCGAGCGGGCCGTCGTACATCAGCCGCCCGTGGTCGATGACCATCACCCGCGAGCACAACTGCTCGATGTCCTGCAGATCGTGCGTCGTCAGCAGCACGGTCGTGCCGCGCTCGGCGTTCAACTCCCGTAGGAAGCCCCGCACCTTGGCCTTGGAGATCACATCGAGGCCGATCGTCGGCTCGTCCAGGTACAGCACCTCCGGGTCGTGCAGCAGCGCCGCCGCGATGTCACCCCGCATCCGCTGCCCCAGGGACAGCTGACGCACCGGGACGTCCAACAGCTCGCCCAGATCGAGAAGTTCGACGAGCCGGCCGAGGTTCTCGCGGTAGCGGCCGTCCGGGATGCGGTACATGCGGTGCATCAGCCGGTACGAGTCGATCAGCGGCAGGTCCCACCACAACGTCGTACGCTGCCCGAACACCACCCCGATCCGGTGCGCCAGACGCGTGCGCTCACGGGACGGGTCGATGCCCGCGACCCGCAGCCGGCCACCGCTGGGCGCGAGGATCCCCGTGAGCATCTTGATGGTCGTCGACTTGCCCGCGCCGTTCGGCCCGATGTAGCCGACCATCTCGCCCCGCGCCACTGTGAAGGAGATCGAGTCCACGGCCCGCACCTGCCGTCGCCGGCTTCTCAGGAAACCGGTCCGCTTGCGCACGTCGAAGACCTTCTCGACGCGGTCGAGTTCGATGAACGCCCTGTCCGTCACGATCTAACTCCCCGTACTCCGATACGACCGCAGACCTGCCCGCCACGCGGCGCCCGCCAGCGCACAGCACCCCGCTGCCACCACCGGCGGCGCGAACGCCACCCACTGCGGCAGCCCGAGCGGAAGCGTCCGCCCCAGCACATACGACGCGGGCAGCCAGTTGACGAAGGCCAGCGGCAGCACGAACGTCACCCCGCGCACCAGCTCCGTCGCGAACACCGTCGGCGGGTACTGCAGCATCGTCGTACCCCCGTAGGTGAACGCGTTCTGCACCTCGGACGCGTCCTGTGCCACGAACTGGAAGGCCGCGCCCGCGACGAACACCGCGCAGAAGATCCCCGCCCCGCTGACCAGCATCACCGGCATCAACAGGACCTTCGGCACGGTCCAGTCGATGTCCACGGAGGCCAGCGCGTAGCCCAGCACCAGCCCGCCCTGCGTGACCCGGCCCAGCCGCCGCAGCCCGAAGCGGTCGGCGGCCATCTGCGCCAGCACCGGCGCCGGGCGGACCAGCAGGGTGTCCAGCGTGCCGTCGCGCACGCGCTGCCCGAGCTTCTCCATCGAGCCGATCGCCAGGTCGGCCAGCCCGAAAGCGGTGCTGGACAGGCCGTACAGGAAGGCGACCTCGGGCAGCGAGTATCCGCCGAGCGCGTCCACGCGGGAGAACATCAGCAGGATGGCGACGAAGTCGAGCGCGGTCGCCGCGAAGTTCCCGAACGCGGTCAGCGCGAAGGAGGCCCGGTACGCCATCGTGGACCGGATCCACATCGCGGCGATCAGTCGGTACGTGCGCAGCCCGTCCGCGATCCTGCCGCTCTCACCCACCCTGGACCACCACCCGCCGGGTCGCCACCGACTGCAGCAGCCGCCCGGCCACCAGCAGCACCACCGCCCACCCGGCCTGGAACGCGTACGTGCCCCACACATCGGTGCGGCCGAGCAGGACGTCCACCGGCGCCTGCAGCAGCGCGGACCACGGCAGCAGCCGTACGACCTCGCCGATCACGCCCGGGAACACGTTCAGCGGCAGCACCATCCCCGAGCAGAAGAACCCCACCAGCCACGCCATCTGCGCCACGCCGGTGCCGTCCAGCAGCCAGAAGGCCGACAGGGCCACCAGATAGCGGATCGCGAACCCGGCCAGCATCGCGAGGAGGATCGCCCCCAGGAAGGCCAGCCAGGTCAGCACGTCCGTCGGCAGAGCCAGTCGAAAACACAGCGCACCGAACACGAAGGGCACCACGCCTCGGCCCGCCAGCTCGAACAGCGCCCGGCCCAAGTCAGCTGCCAGCCACCACAGTTGGAGATCGGCGGGACGGTACAGGTCGATCGCGACATCACCCGTACGGATACGTTCCATCAGCTCGTTCTCGACACCCCCGCCACCGATGGCCAGCGTCTTGAACACCGCCTGCCCCACCCACACATAGGTGACGGCCTGCGCCTGGTCGTAGCCGCCGAGATGCGGCCGTTCGTCCCACAGCGCCGTGTACGTGTACACCAGGATCAGCCCGAACACGGTGTTGGTGAACACCCCGGCCGCGGTGGCCGCCCGATACGTCGCGTACCGCCGGAACCCGCCCGCCGCGACGGCCGCGTACAGCCGGCCCGAACCCACACCCACAGCCCTCCCCGCCCTCACGACACCGAAGCGCAGGAGCCTAGTCACAGAGCGGCAAGGCAGGCCAGGCATTTTTCGGGTCAGAAGCGTGCCGAAAACCGGGAACGGAACGCTTGGTGCGAGAGTCTTCAACAGGGGGCGCAGAAGGCGTACGAGGTCGTACGGGAACGTACGACGCGAAACAGGAGTCCGTGCACGAGATGAGCGACGAGCCGCAGCCGCAGCAGCCGAACCAGGGCTGGGGGCCGCAACAGCCGACAGCGGCCGCCGGCCCGGGGGGCAAGAAACCCAAGCGGCCGAGGCGCACCGGCTGGCGCCGGCTCGTCCCGACCTGGCGCATGGTGCTCGGCACCTTCATCGTCGGCATCCTGCTCCTGGCCGGCCTGTTCTTCCTCGGCTACTCCCTGGTGAAGATCCCGCCCGCCAACGCGCTCGCCACCAAACAGAGCAACGTCTACCTGTACGCGGACGGCACCGTCATCGCCCGCGACGGCGAGGTCAACCGCGAGAACGTCACCCTCGCCCATGTCTCCAAGGACGCCCAGCACGCCGTACTCGCCGCCGAGGACCGCGACTTCTACACCGAGTCCGCCGTCGACCCGGGAGCCATGGTCCGCGCCGGCTGGAACACCGCCACCGGCAAGGGCAAGCAGTCCGGCTCCACCATCACCCAGCAGTACGTCAAGAACTACTACCTGGCACAGGAGCAGACGGTCACCCGCAAGGTGAAGGAGTTCTTCATCTCGATCAAGCTGGACCGCACCGAGACGAAGGACCAGATCCTCGAGGGCTACCTCAACACCAGCTACTTCGGCCGCAACGCCTATGGCATCGAGGCCGCCGCCCAGGCCTACTACGGCATGAGCGCCGCCGACCTCGACCCCGCCAAGGGCGCCTACCTCGCCGCACTGCTCAACGCGCCCAGCGAGTACGACGTCGTCGCCCACCCCCAGAACAAGGCCGCCGCCAAGGACCGCTGGGAGTACGTCCTGAACGGCATGGTCAGCAAGGGCTGGCTGAGCGAGTCCGAGCGGGCCGCCATGAAGTTCCCGATGCCGAGGGAGACCAGCGGGGCCGCCGTCGGCATGTCCGGGCAGCGCGGCTACATCGTCGAGGCGATCAAGGAGGACCTGAAGAACAACAAGATCGTCACCCCCGAGGAACTCGCCGCCGGCGGCTACCGCGTCACCACCACCCTGCAGAAGAGCAAGCAGAAGGCCTTCGTCAAAGCCGTCGACGACCAGCTGATGTCCAAGCTCGACAAGAAGAACCGCAAGGTCGACACCTACGTCCGCGCCGGCGGCGCCGCCGTCGACCCCAGGACCGGCGAAGTCGTCGCCATGTACGGCGGCATCGACTACGTCAAGCAGTACACGAACAACGCCACCCGCGGCGACTTCCAGGACGGCTCCATCTTCAAACCGATCGTCTTCACCTCCGCCGTCCAGAACGGCTCGGTCACCCAGGACGGCCGCACCATCACCCCGAACACCGTCTACGACGGCACCAACGAACGCCCCGTCCAGGGCTGGAGCGGCGGCACATACGCCCCCGAGAACGAGGACGGCTACTCCTACGGCGACATCACCGTGCGCACCGCCACCGACAAGTCGGTCAACTCGGTGTATGCGCAGATGGCCGTCGACGTCGGCGCCGACAAAGTCCGGCAGACCGCCATCGACCTGGGCATCCCCGCCAACACCAAGGACCTCAACCCGTACCCGTCCATCGCCCTCGGCACGGCCACCGCGAGCGTCCTCGACATGGCGCAGGCGTACGCGACGCTCGCCAACCACGGCAGGCACGGCACCTACACGATGATCGACAAGGTCACCAGGGACGGCAAGGAGGTGATGGACATGCCCAAGCGCACCACCCGGCAGGCCGTCACCCGCGAAGCCGCCGACACCACCACCTCGATACTGCAGAGCGTCGTCGAGAACGGCACCGCCACCGCCGCCCAGGCCGCCGGCCGGCCCGCGGCCGGCAAGACCGGCACCGCGGAGGAGGACACCGCGGCCTGGTTCGCCGGCTACACGCCCGAACTCGCCACGGTCGTCTCCGTCATGGGCCAGGACCCGGTCACCGCCGCCCACAAGTCGCTGTACGGCGCGATGGGCCTGGACCGCGTCAACGGCGGCGGGGCGCCCGCGGAGATCTGGGCGCAGTTCACCAGGGACGCCCTGGAGGGCAAGCCGGTCACCGAGTTCGACCTCCAGCTCCAGCCGGGCGCCGAGGAGATCCAGGTGCCCCCCACCGACCCCGGAACGGAGCCCGGCACGGGCGACGAGGACGAGGACGACACGACCGGGGGCACCACCGGCGACGACACGCAGGGCCAGACCCAGGGCCAGACCGGCGGCGCCACGACCGGCGGCGCCACGACGGGAAGCACCACCGGCGGCACCACGACGGGCGGGACCACCGGCGGCACCACGACGGGCGGCACGACCGACGGCACCACCACAGGCGGCACGCCAGGCGGCACCACGACGGGCGGCACGACCGACGGCACCACCACGGGCGGCACCGGCGGCGGCACGCCCGGAGGAACGGACAGCGGCACCACGACGGGCACCGGCATTTTCGGAACAAGGAGACAGTGACGGGGCCGCCGGCCCGTCAGTGACCGGAGGTCGCCTTCAGCCCCACCACGGCGACCAGCAGCAGACACACGAAGAAGATCCGGGCGGCGGTCGCCGGCTCCCCCAGCACCACCATGCCGAGCACCGCCGCCCCGGCCGCCCCGATCCCCACCCACACGCCGTAGGCGGTACCGATGGGCAGGGACTTGGCGGCATACGAGAGCAACAGCATGCTCGCGACGATCCCGGCACCGGTCAGGACGCTGGGCAGGGGCCGGGTGAAACCGTCGGTGTACTTCATCCCGACCGACCAGCCGACCTCGAGCAGACCGGCGACGACGAGCAGAACCCAGGCCATGACAGGCACCTCCGAGACGGACTTCGTGTCAGGGGTGCGTCGTCTTTTCCTTCCGTCCCGGTACGGCGCGTCTCGTCGGGCCTCGTCCGACGGTAGCAAACAGAAGGCAAAAGGGGCCGGTGACGAGGGTCACCGGCCCCTTTCCGCCTGTCTCACCGGCCCCGGCCTACAGGTACAGGCCCGTCGAGTCCTCCGACCCCTCGAACCGGTCCGCGGCCACGGCATGCAGATCACGCTCACGCATCAGGACGTACGCGATACCCCGCACCTCGACCTCGGCACGGTCCTCCGGGTCGTACAGGACCCGGTCACCCGGCTCCACCGTCCGCACGTTCTGCCCCACCGCGACGACCTCGGCCCACGCCAGCCGGCGGCCGACCGCCGCGGTGGCGGGAATCAGGATGCCGCCGCCCGAACGCCGCTCGCCCTCACTGGTGTCCTGCCGCACGAGCACACGGTCGTGCAGCATCCGGATGGGCAGCTTGTCCTGCTGGGTACTGTGGTCGTTTCTCTTGGCGCTCACGTCACTGAACCTACCTGCCTTCGACGCCGGCGTACGCCGCCGGGTCAGCCCTTGCGACGCCGGGTGCCCAGGGCGAGCAGCCCCACGACCCCGACCACGACCAGCGCGACGGGCACGACCCGCTCCAGCCTGGGCGCCCCGTCCTCGTCGACGAACTGGGCCTTGACGTCACTCACGGCCCGGTTGACGCCGACGTAGGCCCGGCCGAGCGTGTGATCGATGTTGGAGACGACCCTGGCCTTGGCGTCCCCCACGATCGTCTTCGGGTGCACCCGCACCCCGATCTCGTCGAGCGTCTCGGCCAGCAGCTCGCGGCGGCGCCTGATGTCCGCCTCGATCTGCGCCGGGGTTCTCGTGTCCGACGTGTCCGCCACCGTACGGCCTCCGAAGTCTGCTGATGCTTGTTCCGGACAGTCTGTCAGCTTCACATGCCGCCGCACTGTCAGGACCCCCCGTTACGCTAGACCGATGAGCGAGCGACTCCAGCCCGGGGACGTGGCCCCCGCCTTCACCCTGCCCGACGCCGACGGCAACGAGGTCTCACTGGCCGACCACAAGGGCCGCAAGGTCATCGTCTATTTCTACCCGGCGGCCCTGACGCCCGGCTGCACCAAGCAGGCCTGCGACTTCACGGACAACCTGGAACTCCTCGCCGGCGCGGGCTACGACGTCATCGGCATCTCCCCCGACAAGCCCGAGAAGCTCGCCAAGTTCCGCGAGAAGGAGTCCCTGAAGATCACCCTCCTCGCAGACCCCGGCAAGACCGTCACCGAGGCCTACGCGGCGTTCGGCGAGAAGAAGAACTACGGCAAGACATACATGGGCGTCATCCGCTCCACGGTGATCGTGGACGAGGACGGCAAGGTCGAGCGGGCCCTGTACAACGTCCGGGCGACGGGCCACGTCGCGAAGATCATCAAGGACCTGGGCATCTGAGCGACGCCCAGCACCGGCCTGAGCGGCTCGCACCGGGGTCCCCCGGCGCGGGCCGCTTTACGTTTCTGTGCCCCAACTGCCATGCGGTCACCTCCACCTGGTGTCGAGGTGGCCGCCGGGTTCCGCTCAGGCAGGCACTCCATGACCGGTACGATGGCCGTGCACGCGGCCGTGGTGGAATGGCAGTCACGCTGCGTTTAGATCGCAGTGGGCGAAAGCCCGTGTGGGTTCGAATCCCACCGGCCGCACGCACGCAGAGGGGCCGCCCGGCCGGGCGGCCCCTCTGCGCTCTCACCCCATCAGCTCCCGCAATACCGGCACCAACGCCCTGAACGCCTTCCCCCGATGGCTGATCGCGTTCTTCTCCTCCGCGGTCAGTTCGGCGCACGTCCGCGTCTCGCCCTCCGGCTGCAGGATCGGGTCGTAGCCGAAGCCGTTCGTGCCCGTCGGGGCGTGGCGCAGTACGCCCCTCAGCCGGCCCTCGACCACCCTCTCCGTGCCGTCCGGCAGGGCCAGGGCCGCCGCGCAGGCGAAGTGGGCGCCTCGGTGCTCGTCCGCGATGTCGGAGAGCTGGGCGAGGAGCAGGTCCAGGTTGGCCCTGTCGTCGCCGTGGCGGCCCGCCCAGCGGGCGGAGAAGATGCCGGGCGCGCCGCCCAGGACGTCGACGCACAGGCCCGAGTCGTCGGCGACCGCGGGCAGGCCGGTCGCCCGGGCGAGGGCATGGGCCTTCAGCAGGGCGTTCTCGGCGAAGGTGACGCCTGTTTCCTTGACGTCGGGGACGTCGGGGTAGGCGTCCGCGCCGACGAGATCGTGGGGCAGTTCCGCGGCGGCGAGGATCGCCCTGAGTTCGGTGATCTTTCCGGGGTTGCGGGTGGCGAGGATCAGGCGTGTCATGGGGTTCAGTATCCCGGCCTCGCCACTCGGCCCAGTGGTCGCCTACGGCGTGCAGACCTTCGTCAGCTCGCCCGCCGCGTCCGTGACTCCGCTGATGTCGGGGGTCTCGTCGCCGTTCTTGATGGCGGTCTGGACCTCGGTGAGGGCCCGGCGCATGTCCTCGGTGGCCTTGTCGAGGTCGGCGTTGTCCGTCTTGTCGCCGATGTCGTCGAGGTTCTGCTCGATGGATCGGAGGGACTCGTCGATCTGGGTCGGGTCGTTCGACGCGTTCTCCACGGCCTGCTGGAGGTCGGTGACGCTGTCGGCGATGGCCTCGGCGGTCTGGACGCAGTCCAGGGCCTTGCTGACCGCGTCGCAGCCGGTGGTGAGTCCGGCGGTGAGTGCGACGGCTGCCAGGGTGGCGGCTATCGCGGTACTGCGGCGGACTCGGCGTGGACGTCGGCTCGCGGCCATGTTGGTGTTCCTCCCCTTGGTGCAGGCCTGAGAGGCCCCCGTTGGTACCCGTACTGACGCGAGGGCGGGCGGCGCGGTTGCGCGGACCGTCCGCCTTCCTTGGTGCGTCCTTTACTTTGCGAGGACGGTATCAAGTGCCGTGCGCTGGATGGCAGCGAGGTCCGTGCAGCCGGAAACGGCGAGGTCGAGAAGGGAGTTGAGCTCGGCGCGGGCGAAGGGTTCGGCTTCGGCGGTGCCCTGGACCTCGACGAAGCGTCCGTCGCCGGTGCAGACGACGTTCATGTCGGTGTCGGCGCGTACGTCCTCCTCGTAGCAGAGGTCGAGGAGGGGGACTCCGCCGACGATGCCGACCGAGACGGCCGAGACGGTGCCCGTCAGGGGCTGGCGGCCGGCCTTGATCAGTTTCCTGCCCCGGGCCCAGGAGACGGCGTCGGCGAGGGCGACGTACGCGCCGGTGATGGCGGCGGTGCGGGTGCCGCCGTCGGCCTGGAGGACGTCGCAGTCCAGGACGATGGTGTTCTCGCCGAGGGCCTTGTAGTCGATGACCGCGCGCAGGGAGCGGCCGATGAGGCGGCTGATCTCGTGGGTGCGGCCGCCGATCTTGCCGCGGACGGACTCGCGGTCGCCGCGGGTGTTGGTGGCGCGCGGGAGCATGGAGTACTCGGCGGTGACCCAGCCTTCGCCGCTGCCCTTGCGCCAGCGTGGGACGCCTTCGGTGACGGAGGCGGTGCAGAAGACCTTGGTGTCGCCGAAGGAGACGAGGACGGAGCCCTCGGCGTGCTTGCTCCAGCCGCGTTCGATGGTGATCGGGCGGAGCTGTTCAGGAGTGCGGCCGTCGATTCGAGACATGACGACGAGCCTAGCCGTACATGCGGACAGGGCTCCTCCCGCGGCGGGAAGAGCCCCTGACGAGTGAGCGGGCTAGGCTCACAGCGCTCACATCATGTCTTCGATCTCCGCGGCGATGGGGTCGGCGTCGGTGCCGATGACGACCTGGATCGCGGTGCCCATCTTGACGACGCCGTGGGCTCCGGCGGCCTTGAGGGCGGCTTCGTCGACCTTGCTCGCGTCGACGACTTCGGTCCGGAGGCGGGTGATGCAGCCCTCGACCTCCTCGATGTTGTCGATGCCCCCGAGCCCGGCAACGATCTTCTCAGCCTTGGTGGCCATGTTCTTTCTCCCTGATCCGAACCGCTTTGTCGCAGTAACCCACAGTTGGCCCATCTTTGCGAGCGGTCTTGTCGTGGGTGCCGAAGGATGGCGTTCACGACAGCGGGACCGTCACGCCAACTGGTCTACACCACCCGGTGGGCGGTCGCCAAGCCCGGTCCTGCCGGGAGGAGCCCGATGAGTGCCGACAGCGCCGCCACCGCCGCCGGTGGCGTCAGCCCCGCGCGGGCCCGTTGGAACAGAGCGTTCCAGGGCCTGCAGAAGATGGGGCGCAGCCTCCAGCTCCCCATCGCGGTACTCCCGGCCGCCGGCATCCTCAACCGGCTGGGCCAGCCGGACGTGTTCGGGGACGAGGGTCTGGGCTGGACCGACGTCTCGAAGGTGATGGCGGGCGCGGGTGGCGCGCTGCTGGACGGCACGCTGGGTCTGCCCATGTTGTTCTGTGTGGGCGTGGCCATCGGCATGGCGAAGAAGGCCGACGGGTCGACGGCGCTCGCGGCGGTCGTGGGCTTCCTCGTCTACTTCAATGTGCTGCACCAGTTCCCTGAGGACTGCCCGGAGGGCTCGAAGGCGGTGGCGACGGGCTGCCAGGTGATCGACGGAACGGTGACGGCGTTCACCTACCAGAATCCGGGCGTCTTCGGCGGGATCCTCATGGGGCTGATGTCCGCGTTCTTCTGGGCACGCTTCCACCGCACCAGGCTGGTGGACTGGCTGGGGTTCTTCAACGGGCGCCGACTGGTACCGATCATCATGGCGTTCGTGGCGATCGCCTTCGCGGCGCTGTGTCTGTGGATCTGGCCGCCGGTCGGTGGCGCGCTGGAGAACTTCAGCGACTGGATGAGCGGTCTGGGCGCCTGGGGTGCCGGGGTGTTCGGTGTCGCGAACCGTGCGCTGCTGGTGATCGGTCTGCACCAGTTCCTGAACGTCCCCATCTGGTTCCAGTTCGGCACCTACGTCAAGCCGGACGGCACCGAGGTGCACGGTGACATCAACATGTTCCTGGCGGGCGACCCGAACGCGGGGCTGTTCACCTCGGGCTTCTTCCCGATCATGATGTTCGCGCTGCCGGCGGCGGCGCTCGCGATCACGCACTGCGCGAGGCCGGGCCGCCGCAAGGAGGTCGGCGGTCTGATGCTGTCGGTGGCGCTGACGTCGTTCGTCACGGGTATCACCGAGCCGATCGAGTACTCGTTCCTGTTCGTCGCGCCGCTGCTGTATGTGGTGCACGCGGTGTTGACGGGTGTGTCGATGGCGGTGACGTGGGGGCTGGGGGTGCACGACGGTTTCAGCTTCTCGGCGGGCTTGATCGACTACATCATCAACTGGAACCTGGCGACGAAGCCGTGGGCGATCGTTCCGATCGGCCTGTGCTTCGCGGCGGTGTACTACGCGGTGTTCCGCTTCGCGATCACGAAGTTCGACCTGAAGACTCCGGGCCGGGAGCCGGAGGAGGACGTCGAGGACGTCACAAAGGTCTGACCCCACAGCCGAGTTGGCCCTCCATCCGCTGGTCGGAGGGCCTTTTGCCATGCCTGACCGCGGTCACTCCAGGTAGCGGTCTTTTTACAGGATCCGCGGGTTCCTTATCTCACCTTCATCGTGCTACAACAGGTCTACACCACTAAGTGGTATAGACCATGCACCGCCCGATGGAGGAAGTATGAGCTCCGCCACCGCAACCGCGGCCCCAGCGAAGAAGCGGGGATCAGGCCTGTTCCAAGGCCTGCAGAAGGTCGGCCGAAGCCTGCAGCTCCCGATCGCCGTACTGCCGGCGGCGGGTCTTCTGCTCCGATTCGGCCAGCAGGACGTCCACGACAAACTGCACCTGCCCGACAGGGTGACGGCGGTCTTCGCCACGGCGGGCGGCGCGATCTTCGACAACCTGCCGATGCTGTTCTGTATCGGTGTCGCCATCGGTTTCGCCAAGAAGTCGGACGGCTCGACCGCGCTGGCCGCGCTGGTCGGTTTCCTGGTCTACAGCAACGTCCTGAAGGCGTTCCCCGTCACCGAGGCCAAGGTCCAGGCCGGCGCGGACGCGGCCGCGACCTACAACAACCCGGGTGTCCTCGGCGGCATCGTCATGGGTCTGCTGAGCGCCGTGATCTGGCAGCGCTTCCATCGCACCAAGCTGGTCGACTGGCTCGGCTTCTTCAACGGCCGCCGTCTGGTGCCGATCATCATGGCCTTCGTCGGCACGGTCATGGGTGTCTTCTTCGGCCTGGTGTGGGAGCCGATCGGTGAGGGCATCGCGAACTTCGGTGAGTGGATCACCGGTCTCGGCGCCTTCGGTGCGGCCCTGTTCGGTCTGATCAACCGTGCGCTGATCCCGGTCGGCATGCACCAGTTCGTGAACACCGTCTCCTGGTTCCAGATCGGCGACTTCAAGGACGCGGCCGGCCAGGTCGTCCACGGCGACCTCAACCGCTTCTTCGCCGGTGACCCGACTGCCGGTCAGTTCATGTCGGGCTTCTTCCCGATCATGATGTTCGGCCTCCCGGCCGCGGCGATCGCCATCGCCCACAGTGCCCGCCCCGAGCGCCGCAAGGCCGTGATGGGCATGATGATCTCGCTCGCGCTGACGTCCTTCGTGACCGGTGTGACCGAGCCGATCGAGTTCGCGTTCATGTTCATCGCCCCGATCCTGTACGTGATCCACGCGGTCCTGACCGCCCTGTCGATGGCGATCACCTGGGCCCTCGGCGTCCACGCGGGCTTCACCTTCTCCGCGGGCTTCATCGACTACGCGCTCAACTGGAACCTCGCCACCAAGCCCTGGCTCATCATCCCGATCGGCCTGGTCTTCGCCGCGATCTACTACACCGTCTTCCGCTTCGCCATCACCAAGTTCAACCTCCCCACCCCGGGCCGCGAGCCCGAGGAGGAACTCGAGGACCTCACCAAGGCGTGAGCCGTCGCCGTACGGCGTGACGAAGGCCCCGGAACGAAAGGTTCCGGGGCCTTCGTGTGCGTATGGGCCGGCTCTGCACGCGGCACCGGTGCCGCGTCGGCCAAGGTTCGCCCCGTCGCGACGCCCGGCGCACCGCTCCTTGACGGCAACCCTGGCTGACGCGGCACTAGATCTCGTACGACACCCCCGGCGCCGCCACTTCTACCGGGCCGCCGAAGACTGCGCGCGCGTCGGCCAGGTTGACCTGCGGGTCGGTCCACGGGGGGATGTGGGTGAGGACCAGGCGGCGGGCGCCCGCCCGGGCCGCGGTCTCGCCCGCCTCGCGGCCGTTGAGGTGCAGGTCGGGGATGTCCTCCTTGCCGTGGGTGAAGGCGGCCTCGCAGAGGAACAGGTCGGTGTCGCGGGCGAGTTCGTCCAGCGCGGGACTGACGCCCGTGTCACCGGAGTACGTCAGGGACTTGCCGCCGTGCTCGACGCGGATGCCGTACGCCTCCACGGGGTGCGCCACGCGTTCGGTGTGGACCGTGAGCGGGCCGATCTCGAAGGTGGACGGCTTGACCGTGTGGAAGTCGAAGACCTCGCTCATGGAGGAGGCGGTGGGGGTGTCGGCGTAGGCGGTGGTCAGCCGGTGTTCCGTGCCCTCGGGCCCGTAGACGGGGAGCGGAGCGCAGCGGCCGCCGTCGTGGCGGTAGTAGCGCGCGACGAAGTACGCGCACATGTCGATGCAGTGGTCGGCGTGCAGATGGCTGAGGAAGATCGCGTCGAGGTCGTAGAGACCGCAGTGGCGCTGCAGCTCGCCCAGGGCACCGTTGCCCATGTCGAGAAGCAGCCGGAAGCCGTCGGCCTCGACGAGGTAGCTCGAGCAGGCCGATTCCGCGGACGGGAACGACCCCGAGCAGCCGACGACGGTGAGCTTCATAAAGCAGAAACCTCCGCTGGCGGGAAACTTTTCGAGAGGGAAGACGGGGGTCGTGCGGTCCGTCGAGCGTAAGGCGCAAAACCCCGGGTCGCTCCTCCACCATGGGCTGTTGTGGGCGAACTCACCTGTGCTGTCACCGGTTCGGCTGGTCCCGGGCCCGTGTGAACCCGCGGCGGAGGCGCTGACGGATACCGCCGAGAGGGCGCGCGACGGGGATTGCACGCCGGTAACGTCGTCCTCATGGACACGTCCTGGTGGCTCGCGCTCGCGGCGGTGGTTCTGCTGGCGCTGGTCGCCACGCTCGTCGACGGCTGGGGAAGCCGCCGGCCGGAGGGCCGCAGGAGTCGGCCGCCGGGGCGGGCGACGGGGCGGACGACCGCGCGGGGCGGGCGGGCCGCGGTGCCGCTGCCGACGGAGATCTGGTGGGCGAACGTGCCCTACGAGGACGGCCCCGGAGCGAAGGACCGGCCGTGTCTGGTCCTCGCGGTGCGCGGGCGGCGGGCGACCGTCGCGAAGATCACCAGCAGGTACCACGACGAGCGGGCCGGTGTGATCCCGCTGCCGCCGGGCGCCGTGGGAGACGCCCGCGGCCGCCCCAGCTTCCTGGAGACGGACGAGCTGCGCGAGGTCCCGGTGGGGGACTTCCGCCGCCGGGTGGGGGTGGTGGACCCGATCCTGTGGGACCAGGTCCGTCACCTCGCCGGCTAGGCCCTCACGCCCAGAGCTGGCCCTGCAACGTCTCAATGGCTTCCTCCGTGGTGGCGGCCGTGTAGACGCCCGTCGAGAGGTACTTCCAGCCGCCGTCGGCGACGACGAACACGATGTCCGCGCTCTCGCCCGCCTTGACGGCCTTGTTGCCGACGCCGATCGCCGCGTGCAGCGCCGCGCCGGTGGACACGCCCGCGAAGATGCCCTCCTGCTGGAGCAGCTCGCGGGTACGGGTGACCGCGTCGGCGGAGCCGACCGAGAAGCGGGTGGTGAGGACGGAGGCGTCGTACAGCTCCGGTACGAAGCCCTCGTCGAGGTTGCGCAGGCCGTAGACGAGGTCGTCGTAGCGCGGCTCGGCGGCGACGATCCTGACGTCCGGCTTGTTCTCGCGCAGGTAGCGGCCCACGCCCATGAGCGTGCCCGTGGTGCCGAGGCCGGCGACGAAGTGGGTGACGGACGGGAGGTCGGCCAGGATCTCCGGACCCGTGGTGGCGTAGTGGGCGCCGGCGTTGTCCGGGTTGCCGTACTGGTAGAGCATCACCCAGTCGGGGTGCTCCGCCGCCAGTTCCTTGGCGACGCGTACGGCGGTGTTGGAGCCGCCCGCGGCCGGGGACGAGATGATCTCGGCGCCCCACATGCGCAGCAGGTCGCGGCGCTCCTGGGAGGTGTTCTCGGGCATCACGCACACGATGCGGTAGCCCTTGAGCTTGGCGGCCATGGCCAGGGAGATGCCGGTGTTGCCGGAGGTCGGCTCCAGGATGGTGCAGCCCGGCGTCAGGCGGCCGTCCTTCTCCGCCTGTTCGATCATGTGCAGGGCCGGGCGGTCCTTGATCGAGCCGGTCGGGTTGCGGTCCTCCAGCTTGGCCCAGATACGGACGTCGGCGGACGGCGACAGCCGCGGCAGGCACACCAGAGGGGTGTTGCCCACCGCGGCCAGCGGGGAGTCGTAACGCATGAGCGCGCGGTGGCCGGTCAGACCATGCCGCCGGCCACGGCCGGCAGGATGGTCACGTTGTCGCCGTCGGCGAGCTTGGTGCTGATGCCGTCGAGGAAGCGGACGTCCTCGTCGTTCAGGTAGACGTTGACGAAGCGGCGCAGCTCGCCGCCGTCGACGATGCGGGCCTGGATGCCGGCGTGCCGGGTCTCGAGGTCGGCGAAGAGCTCGGCGAGGGTGTCCCCGTTGCCGTCCACCGCCTTCTGGCCGTCGGTGTACTGGCGGAGGATGGTGGGGATGCGGACCTCGATGGCCATGGTGGCGGGCTCCTGTCGGGAAGTGTCTGGTCGGTGGACGCGCGATGGGGGTCCCCCCAGGCTTTCGCACTGGGGGAGCGCCGCGGCGACGGCCGTACGGCGGCAGGGAACGTCAACAGATGGCGCTGTTAAGCCTGCACAGGTCGACGTGCAGCCGCGCCACGAGCAGTACGCTCGGCGCCTTGTCGCTCACGTCGTTCACAACCATGGGCTCATCGTATCGATTCCCGGTCCGGGTCCCGGAGTGTGATCTCGCATCGTGGATGAATTCTGACCGAAATGCGGGATCAGTAGGTCTCCACGACCTTGACCTCCTCCTCCGTGACCTCGCCCTCCACGATGCGGAACGAGCGGAACTGGAAGTCGCCGAGTCCCTCGGTATCGGCCGTGGACACGATCACGTAGTGCGTGAACGGTTCGTTGGCGTACGAGATGTCGGTGCGCGAGGGGTAGGCCTCGGTCGCGGTGTGCGAGTGGTAGTAGACGATGGGCACCTCGTCCCGGGCACCCATCTCCTTGTACAGGTCACGCAGATCGTCGGAGCTGTACTCATAGAACGAGGGCGAACGGGCCGCGTTGAGCATGGGGATGAAGCGTTCGGGCCGGTCGCTGTCCTCAGGGCCCGCGATGGCACCGCACGCCTCGTCCGGGTGGTCCGCGCGGGCGTGCGCGACGATCTTGTCGTAGAGGTCCTGGGTGATGGTGAGCATGCGGTCAGGATAAGCAGAAGGGCCGTCCCGTACCGAGGGATGGTACGGAACGGCCCAGATGCCGGACGTCCTGAGCGGCAGCCGCGGGGGCGCCACGAGAGCCCCCGCGGCCGGACGTCCGGGGAGACGGTCAGCCGGCCTTCTCGAGCTCCGGCTCGCGGCGCTCCGTGACCCGCGGGTCGCGGGCCTTGAGGACCGCCCAGCCGACGGCGAGGGCGGCGGCCCAGCCGGCCATCACGTACAGGCAGACGCGGGAGTCGGCGTCGTACGCGATCAGACCGGTGACGAAGAGCAGGAACACGATGGCGATGTAGGAGCACACCGCGCCGCCCGGCGCCGGGAAGGACGAGGCAGGCAGTCGGCCCGCGTCGACCGCGCGGCGGTAGAGGACATGGCTGATGAGGATCATCAGCCAGGTCCAGATGCCGGCCGCGGTGGCCACGGAGGTGACGTAGCCGAAGGCCTTCTCCGGGACGATGTAGTTCAGGACCACGCCGATGCCCATGAAGAGCACGGAGACGGTGATGCCGAACGCCGGCGTCTTGGACGCGGACAGCTTCCTGAAGACCGCGGGGGCCTCGCCGCTGTCGGCCAGGTTCCGCAGCATACGGCCCGTGGAGTACATACCGGAGTTGCAGGAGGACAGGGCCGCGGTCAGGACGACGAAGTTGACGATGCCGGCGCCGGCCGGGATGCCGATCTTCGCGAAGGCCGCGACGAACGGGCTGACGCCCGGCGCGAACTCGGTCCACTTCACCACGCACAGGATGACGGTGAGGGCACCGACGTAGAACAGCGCGATGCGCCAGGGCAGGGTGTTGATCGCCTTGGGGAGGGTCTTCTCCGGGTCCTCGGACTCGCCGGCCGTGACGCCGACCAGCTCGACGGCGAGGTAGGCGAACATGACGCCCTGCAGGGTCATCAGGGACGAGCCGACGCCCTTGGGGAAGAACCCGTCGAAGGCCCAGAGGTTGGAGACGGCCGCGGTGTCACCGGCGGAGCTGAAGCCGAAGGTCAGGACGCCCAGGCCGATGACGATCATGCCGATGAGGGCGGTGACCTTGACCATCGAGAACCAGAACTCCAGCTCACCGAAGAGCTTCACGGAGATCAGGTTCACGCCGAAGAGGATCACCAGGAAGACCAGGGCCGTCACCCACTGCGGGATGGACGGGAACCAGTAGTTGACATAGATCGCGGCGGCCGTCAGCTCGGCCATGCCGGTGACGACCCACATCAGCCAGTACGTCCAGCCCGTGAAGTAGCCGAAGAACGGGCCGAGGAACTCGCGGGAGTACTCCGCGAAGGAGCCCGAGACCGGGCGGTACAGCAGGAGCTCGCCGAGCGCCCGCATGATGAAGAAGACGATGGCGCCCGCGAGGGCGTACATCAGGATGAGGCTGGGACCGGCCTTGGCGATGTTCGCCCCCGCCCCCAGGAAGAGGCCGACACCGATGGCGCCGCCGATCGCGATCATCTGGACCTGGCGGCTGCCGAGTCCGCGCTCGTAGCCCTCCTCTGACTCCTTTGGGGCCTTCTCCGTGCCGACCTGAACGGAGGTCATGTGTGGTGCGCCTTTCTCCATGCCGACCCGGGCCTCTCGTCGGCCCCGGATCGGGTCTCGATCCCCCCGGATTGATGGAGCTGAGCGGGCTCGGGGAGCCCGCCCCTGCCTGGCCGGCGATCCGCCGGCTCGGTGGCGCACCCGGCTGAACATGGGTGGTGTTCGCCGGGCGGTCGTGAAGATCTATCACGGCCGCGGCATGGATCATCTGGGGGAGATATGGCGCACGTCACAGAGAGAACAGGACGAAGCGGACAGAAGCGGGGCACACCCGGCCGCAGTAGTAACGTGATCGTTATCCGGATTTGAGCGTCCGCTGAGCGAACACACCACCGTCACAAGCCATTACAAAAGCGTCGTGACGAGGGTCTCCTGGAGCCCGCCCAGCCACAGGTACGCCATCACCATCGGCTTGCGCGGGTCCTCGTCCGGGAGCCGGTAGAGGAGTTCGGTGTCGTCCTCGTCGGTGATCTCCAGGCGGGACCCGATCGCCAGGCGCAGGTCGTTGAGGGCGCTCAGCCACTGTTTCGACTCCTCCGCCGACAGCTTGAGCACCACCCCCGAGTCACCCGGCGACGTCAGCGCGTCCAGGGAGCGGATCACCGCGAGGGCGTTCTCACGCTTGCCGGAACGCAGGTCGTTCTCGGTGTAGCGGCGGAACTCGGCGGAGTACGCCCGCCGCTCCTCGGCCGCCTCGGACCCCGGGGTCTCCTCCGGGTCGCCGTAGGCGTCGGGGAAGAGGCGGCGCAGCACGGGGTCGGCGGGCGGTTCGCTCGGGCCCTCGGCGAACAGCTCGGCGAGCGGGTCGTCCGGGGCGTCCTCGGCGGGGCCGGGGCCGATGAGTTCCAGGAGCTGGACGGCCAGCGACCGGATGATGGAGATCTCGACGTCGTCGAGGGCGACGGCCGCGCCGCCGCCGGGGAGCGGTTCGAATTGTCCGGGCATGGAGAAAGTCGCTACTTCCGGTCCTGCGCGCTGGGTGGGTTCATTTCCGGTCCTGCTGGAGGGTGGCCCACAGACCGTAGCCGTGCATGGCCTGCACGTCGCGTTCCATCTCCTCGCGGGTGCCGCTGGAGACGACCGCCCGGCCCTTGTGGTGGACGTCGAGCATGAGCTTGGTGGCCTTGTCCTTGGTGTAGCCGAAGTACGTCTGGAAGACGTACGTCACATAGCTCATGAGGTTGACCGGGTCGTTGTGGACGATCGTGACCCAGGGGACGTCCGGCTCGGGTACGGCGAAGACCTCCTCCGCCGACTCGGTGCGTTCGATCTCAAGGGGAGCGGGTGACGTCACAGTGCCCATGCTGCCACCCGAGGGGGGTGGTCGCACAAACGGGCACCACGAACGGGCACGTCGGGGGCCGCCGCGGACCGAAATCGTCAGAGTGACGAAATGGGGGTACCATCGCCGTCATGAACACAGCGGACCTTGGGCTGCCGGTGGACGTTCCCTCGACGGCGCTCTTCACGGACCAGTACGAGCTCACGATGCTGCAGGCCGCGCTCAAGGCGGGCACCGCCGGGCGGCGCAGCGTCTTCGAGGTCTTCACCCGGCGGCTGCCGGACGGGCGCCGCTACGGCGTGGTGGCGGGCACCGGACGCGTGCTGGACGCCGTCGAGAACTTCCGCTTCGACGCGGGCGTCCTCGGCTTCCTGCGCCAGCGGCAGATCGTCGACGCCGCGACCCTGGAGTGGCTCTCCTCCTACCGCTTCTCCGGTGACATCTGGGGCTACCCGGAGGGCGAGGCGTACTTCCCGGGCTCGCCGATCATGCGGGTCGAGGGCTCCTTCGCCGAGTGCGTGCTCCTGGAGACCGTGATCCTGTCCATCCTCAACCACGACTCGGCGATCGCCGCGGCCGCATCCCGCATGGCCTCCGCCGCCGGCGACCGCCCGCTGATCGAGATGGGCGCCCGGCGCACTCACGAACTGGCCGCGGTGGCCGCCGCGCGCGCCGCGTACGTCGGCGGCTTCACCACCACCTCCGACCTGGCGGCCGGGTTCCGCTACGGCATCCCGACGGTCGGGACGAGCGCCCACGCGTTCACCCTGCTGCACGACCGCGAGCGCGACGCCTTCCGGGCACAGGTCGACTCGCTGGGCCGGGGCACGACCCTGCTCGTCGACACGTACGACGTCGCCGAGGCGGTCCGCGCGGCCGTCGAGATCGCCGGGCCCGAGCTCGGTGCCGTGCGGATCGACTCCGGTGACCTGCTGCTGGTCGCGCACCGCGTGCGGCAGCAGCTGGACGTACTGGGCGCGGTCGACACGAAGATCATCGTGACCTCGGACCTGGATGAGTACGCGATCGCCTCGCTGGCCGCGGCGCCCGTGGACGCGTACGGCGTCGGCACCCAGCTGGTCACCGGGTCCGGCCACCCGACCTGCTCGATGGTCTACAAGCTGGTCGCGCGCGCCGAGTCCGCCGACCCGAACGCGCCGCTGCTCCCCGTGGCGAAGAAGTCCAGCGGCGGCAAGACGTCCATCGGCGGCCGCAAGTGGGCCGCGCGGCGGCTGGACGCGTACGGAGTGGCGGAGGCGGAGGTCATCGGCACCGGAACGGTCCCGTCCGAACTCGCCGACCGGCAGCTCCTGGTCGAACTAGTCAAGGGCGGCGAGGTGGTCGCCCGTGAGCCGCTCGACGTGCCCCGCGAGCGGCACACGGCCGCCCGCGCCAACCTGCCGCTGTCGGCGACCCAGCTCTCGCGCGGGGAGCCCGTCCTTCCGACCGAGTACGTCCACGGACAGTCGGACGTCCACGGCCAGCACGGATAGCGGACGCCCAGTGGGGGGAGGGGCCTGGGCGGCCGTCGGGGCGGGTGACGGTCGCGCCTCGTGTGCGCCTCGCAGTGCCCCCTCCCCTAGCGCCCGGGAAGTCTCTAGGCTCGGAAGTTCACGGCCTGCCCGCCCCCTTCCTCAGCGAAGACCCCATACAGAAGGACACCCACCATGCGCCGCGCCTTGATCGTCGTAGACGTGCAGAACGACTTCTGCGAGGGGGGCAGCCTCGCGGTGGCCGGGGGTGCCGATGTGGCCGCCGCGATCACCGAGCTGATCGGGCAGGCGCCCGCCGGCTACCGGCACGTGGTGGCGACCCGCGACCATCACATCGCCCCGGGCGGTCACTTCGCCGACAACCCCGACTTCGTGCACTCCTGGCCCGCGCACTGCGTGGCCGGCACCGAGGGCGTGGGCTTCCACCCGAACTTCGCCCCGGCCGTCGCCTCCGGCGCGATCGACGCCGTCTTCGACAAGGGGGCGTACGCGGCGGCGTACAGCGGCTTCGAGGGCCTCGACGAGAACGGGGTCGCGCTGGGCGACTGGCTGCGGGCCCGGGAGGTCGACGAGGTGGACGTCGTGGGCATCGCGACCGACCACTGCGTACGTGCCACCGCGCTGGACGCCGCGCGGGAGGGCTTCCGTACGCAGGTCCTCCTCGACCTCACCGCCGGGGTGGCGGAGGACACCACCCAGCGGGCGCTCGAGGAGCTGCGGGAGGCCGGCGTGGCGCTTTCCGGGAAGCCCGTGGTCTAGGTCCGATGTGTCCGGGCCCCCGAGGGGCTCCTCAGGGGCTACGCCGGTGTCTTCGGCGGCCTCGGCAGGGCCCTGATCGGACGCCACAGCCCCGTCGCGATGACACCGTTGTCGGGTGCCGTGCGCCATATCAGGCCGTCCGGGTGGTGCAGGACCGCCGTGATCTCGTCCGGGGTCGGAGGCTCGGCGTTGCCCCTCAGGTAGACCGCGCGCATGCCCACGTTGCGCAGCCTGGTCAGGGCACGTGCCCGGTTCCGCGCGTGGACGAGCACGCGGACGCCGGACGAGCCGTCGGCGGCGGGGCTGGGCAGGTTCAGCGCCACCACCACGCTGCCTGTCGGCAGCTTGCAGAAACCTCCTGCGGCCATGCGGTCACACCCCCGTGCGAGTCGGTGTCAATAAGAGAAGCACAGGACGCACCTAAACACGATCGGCGGCAACCCGCCAGGGGGCTGCCACCGATCATGCTCTGACCTGGTAAAACGTCGACTACTTCACTGCGGGACCGACCTCAAGGAAGATCACCGAGCCGGTCTTGGACTCCCTGGCGATCTTGATCTTGGTGTTGGTGTCAGTGATCTTGACGCCGGCGAACGGGGTCGCCGCGTCGTAGTAGGTGCTGGTGTGGTCGTTGAAGACCGGCACCCCCTTCGACGACGGGATCCTCGTCTTGACGCCCGCGTTGTGCAGCGTGATGCCGTCCGTGCGGTACAGGCTGAACGGCGAGTCGTACGACTGGACGCGGCTGCGCATCAGCGTGCCGTCGGACCACTTCAGCGCCTTCGGGTGCGAGTCGACCGGGAGGACCAGGCCGACGCCCGGGTGGGCGCTGGTGTTGTTGTCCGCCTGGGAGGTGTCCCACTTCCAGACCAACAGGCCGTTCTGGTACGGGAAGTGCTCCACCCAGTCCGGGCGCGCGGTCGTCAGGAAGCCGAAGTTGTACGGGCCGACCTTGAGGGTCTTGTCGTACGACACGTACTGGCGGTTCTCCGCGATGTAGTACTGCGCGTAGTCCTTGGTGAAGGACGCGCCGACGCGGGTGAAGCCGTTCGCCGTCCAGGCCGCGTCCGCGCTCTCGGCGTTGTCCGAGAACAGGGCCGCGCCGTCGGCGGTCACGGTGATCTGGTCGGCCGCGAAACCGGCCTCCGCGACTCCGCCGTCGGTGGCGTAGCGGAAGCGCAGGTCGATCTTCTTCCCCGCGTAGGCGTCGAGCGGGAAGGCCAGCTTCTTGTACGCCTCAGAGAAACCGGTGAGCGCGGGGTTGCCGCTGCCGTCGCGCGGGATCGCCGTACCGTCGGCCGTGCCGTCGATCGGCGTCCAGTTGGCGCCGCCGTCCGTCGAGACCTCGGTGTAGACGTAGTCGTAGTTCGCCTCGGCGGCCCACCAGCCGTCCAGGGTCAGCGTCGCCGAGGACTTGCCGGTCAGGTCCACGGAACGGGCCAGGCTGTTCTTCAGGTTGTTGCCGCTGCCGCTCCACCACTGGGTCGCACCCTGTGCCGGGGTGACGAGTTCGGTGGTGACCGCCTTGTCGGGCAGCGAGACCACGAGGGCCTGCTTGTTGCGGGTGTTGTACTCGGCGACGCCCAGCTTGTGCCTGGACTTCTTCCCGGCCTTCGCCTTGCCGTAGTCGAGCCAGCCCAGCTGCAGCTTGTCCCAGGCGGTCATGTCGCCGGGCAGGTCGCCGATGGCCTCCTTGCCGGTGCCGAGCCAGGAACCGGAGGACATCAGCGTCCAGAAGCCGGTGGAGTTCTCGCCGCCGCCGGTGGTGTCGTAGTGGTCCGGCAGGCCGAGGTCGTGGCCGTACTCGTGGGCGAAGACGCCGAGTCCGCCGTTCTCCGGCTGGATGGTGTAGTCGCCGACCCAGATGCCGGTGTCGCCGATCTGCGCGCCGCCCAGCTTGTTGTTGCCGGGGCCGGTGGCACCGGCGTCGGTGCCGAACGCGTACCAGCGGTGGGCCCAGATCGCGTCCTCGCCCTGCACACCGCCGCCGGCCGACTCGTCCTCGCCGGCGTGGACGATCTGGAAGTGGTCGATGTAGCCGTCGGACTCGTTGAAGTCGCCGTCGCCGTCGTAGTCGTAGCGGTCCCACTGGTCGTAGTGGGCCAGGTCCGCCTTGATGTCGGCGTCGGACTTGCCGGCCGCCTTCTGCGCGGCGACCCACGCGGTCACGCCGTCGCTGACGACGTTCCACACGCTCGGGCAGTTCTTGTCACCGCAGGCGTTGTTGCCGTAACGGGCCTCGTTGTAGGGAACCCTGACCCAGTCGGTGACCTCGCCCTCGATCGAGTAGCGGCCCGAGGACTGCTTCTCGTAGTACTTCTTCATGGACTCGACACCCTTGCCGGTGCCGAAGTAGAGGTCCTGGAAGTGCGCCTGGTTGTAGTCCGCCTGCCAGGCCGTGCTGTTGTCGCTCGCCCGGTCGGGCTGGGCTATCCGGTTGTGCAGCGGGCCGGCGGTGCCGCCGTACCGGCTGTCGATCTGGTCGCCGAACTCGACCAGGATCGTGAAGATCTGGTCGGTCTTCTCCCGGCCGAGCTCGACGTACTTGCTGTCGCCCTTACGGCTCTTGAGCCGGACGACCTGTGAGCCGTCACGGTCCTTGACCGTGGCGTCGCCGGACAGGACCTGGTTGAGGGCTTCCTCGCGCTGGGCCTCCTGGGTCTTGGACAGCGGGCCGTCGAGATCGTGCTCGGTGTCGGCCTTGGCCGGCCGTGGGTCGTGCCGGTCGACGGCGGTGGGCTGTGCGGCGGCCGGGTCGGCGGCCTGGGCCACGGTGAACGTCGAGAACGTGGCGGTGGCCGCCGCGAGCGCGATACCGATCGCGGCCGCTCTGAACGTCCAGGGTCTGCTGGTCACTTGAGATCCTCCCCCGCGTCCGGGCGCGCGGACGGAGGGTGGTGGTCAGGCAAGGTCCGCGCGCGCGTGATCAACGCGTGTAGTCAAGTGACGTCATTTGACTAGAGGTTCATAAGAAAAGACAGACCTTGACTTGCACAGGACAAGTGCACTATGCAGAGGCCCTTCAGGGGGGTGGTGGACCTCCAGCCTTCCGGACGGACCTTCGCCGCATCAGCCGACGTGTCGCCGACGACCGTGATCGAGGCGGGCTGCACGCTGCGTCGAACCTGGGCAACGGGCGCGCGGACGCGTCCACGTGATGGACGCCATGACTCCGTGCGCCCCCAATGCACCGGCACTGTTGGTTAGGTCACGCTTACTGTTCGTTCCACTCGGGCATTCAGCCGATTAGAGTCGATTGGCGGAACGCCGGGACATCGGCGCAAAGCCAGGCCGACGCCCCCCGTGGATCCCCAATTCCGAGGACACGATTGCCATGCCTCGTCCGACTGCCGCACAGCTCGCCTACGGTTCGTGCACCGTGATCTTCTCGACACTCGCCATGCTGCTGCTGTCACAGACGAGTTCGGGCGTGGGGATCGCCGTCATCTCCGTCGCGGCGCTCGCCCTCGGGCTCCTGGTCGCCATGACGGTGCCGCTGCCCAGGCAGCGCGTCGCCGACGCAGCCCGGCCCGCCGCCGCGCAGCCGGCACAGACGCCGGTGCCGGCCTCGGTGGCTTCGGCGGCGGCGGCGACCGAGCCCGTGCACGAGAGCGCCGCTTCCTGACGCGACGTCAAGTCACGGTGACGACCACCGTCTTGGCCGCCTTGTCGTGCAGGCCCTGCTTGTATGGCTTGTCGAAGAAGCTCCAGCCGCCCGAGATCGCGGTCCAGACGCAGGCGCAGCAGAACGCGAACGGAATCCACAGCACCGCCGAGCGCATCAGCGTGGCCTGCACGGAGGGCGTGGCGCCGTTGTCGAGGTTGGCCACCCGCATACCCAGCCATTTCTTGCCGAGTGTCTGCCCCGACCTGGCGATCATGACGGTGTCGTAGCCGATGTAGAGGACGGCGGCGACGACCGACTGCGCGAAGGACTTGCCGACCTCGATCCTGTCGCTGTCCACCTCGTACTCGCGGACGTTGAAGGCCCAGGTGAGCAGCCAGACGACGATGCCCACGAGGATCATGTCGATGATCCGGGCGAGGGTGCGCTTGCCGTTGTCGGCGAGCGGCGGCATGCCGGCCAGCGGGTCGGCGGGGTGGGGACCGCCGCCGCCACCGCCATAGGGGTCACCGCCGTAGGGCCCGCCCTGGTAGGGCGGGGGCTGGCCGCCGTGCGGCGCGTCGTACGGCGAGCCCGAGCCCTCTCCGGGAGTGCCGGACGGGGGCTTCTTCCGGAACGGGTCGTCCTCCGGTGGCTGCTGACCGGAGCCGGGAGGCGGTTCGCTGCTCATGGCCCGAGTCGACCGCGAACGCCCCGGCTCCGCATCCGGCGAGCGGCCGTCCGGAGTACCGAATCAGGTGCTCCGGACGGCGTGTGCGGTCATCCCGCCACGAACGTATGCGCGGCCTTGTCGTGCCAGCACTGGCGCCACGGCCGGTCGAACAGGCACCACACGACTCCCACGACACCGACGACGAGCAGACCGGGCACGCTGTAGACGAGCCAGCGACGCAGCGACTCACCGAAGGTCGGGGGCTCGTGGGCCTCGATGTCCCGCACCTCCAGACCGAGCAGCTTCTTGCCGAGGGTGCGGCCCCACTTGGCCGTGGGCAGCGCCTCGTAGAGGACGCCGAAGACGAGCAGGACGGCCAGGACGATGCCGAGGTACACCGACGTCGTGCCGTCGAGCAGCCAGACGGTCACGGTCTCGCCGGAGAGCTTGGCCGCGTCGATCTTCTCGTTGACATGGTCGATCGCCCGCGTGCCGAGCGGTACGGCGGCCACCGCGGTGACGCCCGCGAGGACGACGGTGTCGATCAGCCGGGCGGTCAGCCGCTTGCCGAGTCCGGCGGGTCTGGCCGCCGCCTGGCGCCGGGCGGCTGCCTGGAACACGTCCTCGACCGGCGGCTTCCAGGGCGCGACGGGCTGCTCGTCCCCGCCCCCGGCCAGTTGGTGCACCTGCTGGGCCCAGGAGGGCTGACCGCCGCCGGGGCCACTGGTCATCGGGGTTGTGGCGGCTCCCGGCTGCGGTGCGCCGGGCTGAGCGGGCACCGCCGGGGCGGCGGTCCGCTGCACGGGGGCCGCCGACTGCGGGCCGGCGGCCGAATGCGCCTGCTGCGGGCCGGAGAGGGCCGCCGGGGCGGCGGGGAAAGCCGGGGCGGCCCCGCCGCCCGCCCCTGGCTGAGCCGCCGCGGTACGGGCGGCGGCGGCCTTCCCGGCCCCGAAGCCGGGAGCGCCGGAGCCGCCGTCCGAAGCCTGCCCGGCATCTGCCGCTCCGGCCACACCGGCACCGCCCGCCCGCGCGGCCGGCGGCGTCGCACTCGTACGCCCCGGCTGCGCCCCTGGCCCCGCGTGCTGCTGCCCCGTGCGCGGGGCCAGCGCGCGGAAGGTCATGGTGCCCTCATCGCCGACGGGTGCACCTGAGGCCCCCGAGCCGGCTGTGCCGCCGACACCACTTCCGCTCGCCGGGCCGGGGATCCGGGGGACTCCCGCGGCGCCACTGCCCACCGGGCCGGAACCGGCGGGCACGCCGCCACCGTCCGCCGGGCCCGGGACGCCGGGAGCCCCCACGCCAGAGCCACCGCCGACATCGCCGCCGCCCACCGGGCCGCCACCGAATCCGCCGCCGGCAGGGCCGCCGTCCGACGGACCGGTCACGCCAGGAGCGAGCGCGCCGGGGGCGCCGCCGCCCGACGATCCAGTGCCCGCGGAACCGCCCGCACCGAATCCGCCGCCCGCCGGGCCGATGCCCCCGGAGCCGCCCGCACCGAATCCGCCACCGGCGCCCGCCGGGCCAGGGCGCTGCTGGGCGCCGCCCGCCGGACCAGGTACGTCCGCGCCGGGAATGCCGCCGTCCGCAGAGCCGGAACCGCCCGCGTCGCCCCGGGCGTCCGCGGCAGGGTTGGCGTCGCTCGGGTCGGTCGTGGGGCGGCGGAACACGAACGTGCCCGCGGAGGCGATCGCGTTGGCGTCCGCCGTGTCCGCGGGAGGGATCGTCGCCGTGCCGTCGGTGCCGTCGGAGCGGCCGTCCGGCTGGGCGGATCGCCGCGGGCCGGCGGTCTGCGGGGCGCCCCAGGACACCCGCCGGTCCTGGTCGCCGCCGAAGCCGGACTGCTGGGAGCGGTCGGCGCCCCAGGCGGACGCGGGCTCGGGGCGGCTGCCGTGCTGGGCGTCCGCCGCCGAGGGCGGGCCGGTCGGATCCTCGTCGAAGAAGTGCGGGCCCGTTTCCTCCACCGGGGCGGAAACGGGAGCGGGAGCGGCCGCGGCCGCGGACGGCGGGGCGAGCGGCTCGCCGGCCGTCGGTGCAGGCCTGCTGGTGCCCGGCACCCAGGCGGCACCGTTCCAGTACCGGACATATCCAGGAATGGAGGGGTCCGGGTAATACCCTTCGCGGGGCCTGTCGTCACCGGGGGCCGGGGTTGGGGCGCTCATGTCCGTCGTCCCGTATCTGCTCGGGGGTCAAATGGCGGCCTCCACATCTATCAGACCGGCGCAACCCCCACCGACAGTCCCACCGGACCCACCCTTTCCGGGCAACCTCATACACGTACCTCTCACGACCGGAGCGCCCGCGGAACAGTCCCAACACGGTCGGAAAAAAAGTTCCTCGAACCCGCGTAATGCTTCGCGCCCCGCCCCCTCTCCACTCGTACGGGCCCGCGCAGCGCTCGTACAGGAGTCACGAGAGAGCGAGAGAGCGAGAGAGGAACCCACGACATGGACACCGTTGTAGAGCGGGAACTGGAGCTCAGACTCATCCTGTCGGCGGAGCGCAGCGTCCCCGTCCCGGCGCGGCTGAGCTACCTCGGCGACGACCCGTACGCCGTCCACATCACCTTCCACATAGACTCCGACCACCCCGTGAGCTGGACGTTCGCCCGGGAACTGCTGCTGGAGGGGGTGTTCGGGCCGTGCGGGCACGGGGACGTGCGGGTGTGGCCGACGAAGGTGGCGGGGCGCAGCGTCGTTCTGATGGCGCTGAGTTCGCCAGGCGGGGAAGCACTCCTGGAGGCCCCGGCGGCGCAGGTGTCGGCCTGGCTGGAGCACACGCTGCATGCGGTCCCCCCGGGCACCGAGGCCGATCAGCTCGGCATCGACGACGTGCTGGCCGAGCTGCTCACGCCGACCCCGGCCGACGACCTGTGGCTGTGCGAGCCCCGGCCGTCGGACGACGCGGCGGACGGGGAGTGAGACGTATCGCCCGTGCTTCGGAACAGACGCGGCGGTGCGTCAGAACAACTTGCCCGGGTTGAGGATGCCCAGCGGGTCGAAGGCCGCCTTGATCGCCCGCTGCATCTCCACCCCCACCGGGCCGATCTCGCGCGCCAGCCACTCCTTCTTCAGGACGCCCACACCGTGCTCGCCGGTGATCGTGCCGTCGAGTTCCAGGCCGAGGGCCATGATCTCGTCGAAGGACTCACGGGCGCGCCGCGACTCGTCGGGGTCCTGGGCGTCGAAACAGACGGTCGGGTGGGTGTTGCCGTCGCCGGCGTGCGCGACGACCCCGATCGTGAGCTGGTACTTCTCGGCGATCCGCTCGACTCCTTCGAGCATGTCGCCGAGCCTCGACCGGGGCACGCACACGTCGTCGATCATCGTCGTTCCGCTGACCGCCTCCAGCGCGGTGAGGGACAGCCGCCGTGCCTGGAGGAGCAGTTCGGACTCGGCCGGGTCGTCGGCCGGTACGACCTCGGTGGCGCCGGCGGCCTCGCACAGCGCGCCGACTGCGGCGAGGTCGGCGGCCGGGTCCGGGGTGTCGAAGGCCGCGAGCAGCAGCGCCTCCGTGCTCTCCGGCAGGCCCATGTGCGCGAGGTCGTTGACCGCCTTGACCGTCGTGCTGTCCATCAGTTCGAGCAGGGACGGCACATGGCCGCCCGCCATGATCCGGCACACGGCGTCGCAGGCGGCGGCCGCGGACGCGAACTCGGCCGCGAGCACCAGCTGCCCGGGCGGCTTCGGCCTGAGGGCCAGGATCGCCCGTACGACGATGCCGAGCGAACCCTCGGAGCCGACGAACAGGCGGGTGAGGTCGTACCCGGCGACTCCCTTGGCCGTGCGGCGGCCGGTGGACATGAGCCGCCCGTCGGCCAGCACCACGTCAAGGCCGAGGACGTACTCGGCCGTCACCCCGTACTTCACGCAGCACAGGCCGCCGGAGGCGGTGCCGATGTTGCCGCCGATCGTGCACATCTCCCAGCTGGAGGGGTCGGGCGGATAGCAGAGGCCGTGTTCACCGACCGCGCGGGACAGGGCGGCGTTGATGACGCCCGGCTCGACGACGGCGATGCGGTCGACGGGATTGATCTCGAGGATCCGGTCCATCCTCGTCAGGGACAGCGCGATGCAGCCGTCGGAGGCGTTGGCCCCGCCCGACAGGCCGGTACGGGCGCCCTGCGGGACGACCGGGACGCGTAGCCCGGTGGCGGTGCGCATGACGTGCCGGACCTGTTCGACCGTGCGCGGGAGCACGACGACCGCCGGGGAGCCGGCCGGGCAGAAGCTGGCCATGTCGTTGGCGTAGGAGGCCGTGACGTCCGGGTCGGTGAGCACCGCTTCGGCCGGAAGACCGCTCAGCAGACGGTCGACGAGGTTGCCTGTCACTTCGTCGCGAGGCGCTTCGATACGGCTCATGATCACAGCGTCGCACCCGGGGCCATCGGTGTGAACCCCGTCTGCGCCGACCGCCGTATGCCAGGGGGAGGTCGTCGTACGGACGCACAGTGAACGCCATGGAGAACCACGAGGAGGCTCCCGCACCCACACCCGCGCCCGCACCCGGGCCGAGGGGCAGGCGGGGTCTGATCACCGCCTCGGTCGCCGGGTGCGCCGTGCTCGGCGGGGCACTGACGCTGCTGCTCTGGGGCGGGACGGGGGACCGGGCGCCCGGTCCTGCCGCCGGTGCACAGGCGCTGACGGCGGTGACCGCCGGGGTGCCCGCCGCGCTGCCCGGCCTTGCGGTGCTGATCGACGAGCGTGAGTCCCACCTGCGGGCGCACCCCGGGGACGCGCTGTCGTGGGCGGTGCTCGGTGCGGCATATGTGGAGCAGGGGCGGCGGACCGCGGACGCCGCGTACTACCCGAAGGCCGACCAGGCGCTGCGAAGGTCGCTGAAGGTGCGCGCGCACGGGAACGCGGAGGCGCTCGGCGGCATGGCGGCGCTGGCGAACGCCCGCCGCGACTTCCCCGCCGCGCGGAAGTGGGCCGAGGCGGCCCGGAAGCTGGACCCGAAGCGGTGGACGACGTATCCGCTGCTGATCGACGCCTGCACGGGGCTCGGCGATCACAAAGCCACCGAGCGGGCCCTCGGCAAGCTGCTGGAGCTGCGCTCCGCGCCGGACGTGCTGGCGCGGGCCGCGGCCGTCTACCGCGACCGTGGCCGGCGCGAGGACGCGGCGGCCGCGCTGTACGACGCTGCGGCGGCGGCTCAGGCGCCCGCCGAGCGGGCGGCATGGCTGGAGCGGGCCGGACAGCTCGCCTGGGAGCGCGGCGACCGGCACGACGCGCTGCGGTACTTCCGGGAGGCGGTGCGCGCCGATCCCGACCAGCGGGCCGCGCAGGCCGGTCAGGCCAGGGTGCTGGCGGCGCTGGGGCGGACGACGGAGGCGCTGAACGTGTACCGCGTCGCGCTCGAGAAGCAGCCGTTGCCTCAGTACGCGCTGGAGCTGGGCGAACTGTACGAGTCGCTGGGGCTGCGGCAGCCGGCGCGGGTGCAGTACGACCTGCTGCGGGAGCGGGTGCGCAGCGCCGCCGCGGGCGGGGTCGACGAGGAGTTGGTCCTCGGGCAGTTCGAGGCGGACCACGGCGACGCGCAGGCCGCGGTGCGGCGGCTGCGGGCGGAGTGGCGGCGGCAGCCCGGGATCGCGGTGGCCGACGCGCTGGGCTGGGCGCTGCACCGGGCCGGGCAGGACGAGGAGGCGCTGAAGTTCGCCACGGCGGCCACGGACAAGGTGCATGGGGGCGGGGTGCGCAGCGCCTTGTACACCTACCACCGGGGCATGATCGAACGGGTGTTGGAGCAGTACGGGCCGGCGCGGCGGCATCTGCAGGAGGCCTTGCGGATCAACCCGTACTTCTCACCGCTGTGGGCGCCCCGGGCTCGCGCGGCGCTGGCGGAGCTGGGCGAGCCCCCGGCAGAGGGCCCGCCCGCGGACGACGAGCTTTAGGGATTGCAGGCGGAGATCGCCGCGGCACTAGTGCCGCGTCAGCCGAGGTTCGCCCCGTCGCGACGCCCGGCACGCCCTCTCGCCGCACCGGCCGAAAGCCCGAGTACGTCCAGTACGAGAACTTCCGGCCGGCACGCCGAGAGCACGCACCGGACGCCGCTCCTTGACGGGCAAACCTTGGCTGACGCGGCACTAGAGATTGCCGCGCTTCGCCTGCTCCCGCTCGATCGCCTCGAACAGGGCCTTGAAGTTGCCCTTGCCGAAGCCCATGGAGCCGTGTCGTTCGATGATCTCGAAGAAGACGGTCGGCCGGTCCTGGACGGGCTTGGTGAAGATCTGCAGCAGATAGCCGTCCTCGTCGCGGTCGGCGAGGATCTTCAGCTCGCGCAGCGTCTCGACGGGGACCCGGGTGTCGCCCACCCACTCCCCCAGCGTGTCGTAGTACGAGTCGGGGGTGTCGAGGAACTGCACGCCGGCCGCCCGCATCGTCCGTACCGTCCGCACGATGTCGTTGGTGTTGAGCGCGATGTGCTGGACGCCGGCGCCGCCGTAGAACTCCAGATACTCGTCGATCTGGGACTTCTTCCTGGCGATGGCGGGCTCGTTGATCGGGAACTTGACCTTGAGCGTGCCGTCGGCGACGACCTTCGACATCAGGGCGCTGTACTCGGTCGCGATGTCGTCGCCCACGAACTCCTTCATGTTGGTGAAGCCCATGACCTTGTTGTAGAAGCCGACCCACTCGTTCATACGGCCGAGTTCGACATTGCCGACGCAGTGGTCGATGGCCTGGAAGGTGCGGTGGGCGGGCGGTTCGACCATCGGGGCGGCCGCGACGAAGTCCGGGAGGTACGGGCCGTCGTACCCCGTCCGCTCGACCAGGGTGTGACGGGTCTCGCCGTAGGTGGCGATCGCGGCGAGGACGACCGTGCCGTGCTCGTCCTTCAGTTCGTACGGCTCGGCCACCGCGCGCGCCCCGTGCTCGATCGCGTACGCGTAGGCGGCGCGGGCGTCCGGGACCTCGATGGCCAGGTCGACGACGCCGTCGCCGTGCTCGGCCACGTGCTGGGCGAGGAAGTGGCCCCAGGGGGTGACCGGCTTGATGACCGAGGTGAGGACGAAGCGTGCCGAGCCGTTGGCCAGCACGTACGAGGCGGTCTCACGGCTGCCGGTCTCCGGGCCGGAGTAGGCGACCAGCTTCATGCCGAAGGCGGTGGAGTAGTAGTGCGCCGCCTGCTTGGCGTTGCCCACGGCGAAGACGACCGCGTCCATTCCCTTGACCGGGAAGGGGTCGGCCTGCCGGGCGGTGTCGGGAGTGTGGTGAGTGGTCTGCGTCATAGCCGAAGCCTCGCTCCGCCTCGCAAGGTGCGCAATAGTTTGCGTGTTGACTGAACAACATGAGCAGCACAATGCCCGATCCGACGGGCTTTCTGTACAAGATGACCACCAGGAGGCGGGCCATGGCGATCGATCATCTGGACGGGCGGATCATCCTGTTGCTGGCGCGGGAGCCGCGCATCGGGGTGCTGGAGATGTCCCGGCGGCTGGGCGTCGCCCGGGGAACCGTGCAGGCGCGCCTGGACCGGCTTCAGTCGAATGGCGTCATCCGCGGGTTCGGGCCCCAGGTGGATCCGGCGGCGCTCGGCTATCCGGTCACCGCGTTCGCGACGCTGCAGATCCGGCAGGGGCAAGGGCCGGACGTCCGGGCCCACTTGACTACCGTGCCGGAGGTGCTGGAACTGCACACGACCACCGGCAGCGGGGACATGCTGTGCCGGCTCGTGGCCCGCTCCAACGCCGATCTCCAGCGCGTCATCGACCGTGTCGTCGGTTTTGATGGGATCGTCCGGGCCGCCACCGCGATCGTGATGGAGAACCCTGTTCCGCTGCGGATCATCCCGCTGGTGGAGCAGGCGGCGGAGGACCGCGACGGACGGGAGTGAACCGGCCGGTCAGGCCCTCGCACCTGGGGTGAGCGGATATGAGCTTCTGGGAGTACCTGGGCGACCGCCACCGAGAGCTGCTGACGGACGCCTACCAGCACGCGACCGTCGTCTTCGTGTGCATCGTCGCGGCGACGCTGCTCGGCGTGCTGATCGGCCTCGTCACCCGTCGCAGCGAGTGGGCCTGCCGCCTGGCGACCACGGCCTCGTCGGGCGTCCTGGCTGTTCCGTCGCTCGCCGTGATCGGTCTGCTCGTCCCGGTCGTGGGACTCGGCACACCGCCCACGGTGATCGCGCTCACCCTGTTCGGGCTGATGCCGATCGTGCGCACCTCTGTCGCCGGCCTGCGCGGGGTCGACCCGGCGCTGGTGGAGGCGGCGAACGGCATCGGGATGTCCCGGCCGATGCGGCTGGCGCGGGTCGAGCTGCCGCTGGCGTGGCCGCGGGTCCTGACCGGGATCCGGGTCTCGACGCGGATGCTGATGGGCATCGCGGCGATCGCCGCGTACGCCTCCGGCCCCGGACTCGGCAAGGAGATCTTCCGCGGCCTCGCCTCCCCGGACAGCGCGAACGCGCTCAACGAGGTGCTCGCGGGCACGCTCGGGATCGTCGTCCTGGCCCTGCTGTTCGACGGCGTGTACGTCCTGGTCGGGCGGCTGACGATTTCGAGGGGGATCCGTGTCTGAGGACACCACGGGACCTGGCACCGGACCCCCCACCGGACCCGGCACCGGGCCCCCCACCGGAGCGGCCGTCGAGCTGGAGCACCTGACCAAGCGGTACCCCGGGAGTCCGCAGCCCGCCGTCGACAACGTCACCTTGACCATCGAGGCAGGCAAGATCGTCGTCCTGGTCGGCCCGTCCGGATGCGGCAAGTCCACGATCCTCAAGATGATCAACCGGCTGGTCGAACCGAGCGGCGGCCGCGTCCGCGTCGACGGGGCCGATGTCAGCGCCATGGACCCGGTGAAGCTGCGGCGGAGGGTCGGGTACGTGATCCGGTCGAGCGGTCTGTTCCCGCATATGACGGTCGCCCAGAACATCGCGCTCGTCCCGGAGATGACCGGCTGGCCGAAGGCGCGGATCAGGACACGGGTGGAAGAGACGCTCGACCTGGTCGGCCTCGACCCCGGCGATCTGTGGGGCCGTTATCCGCGCCGGCTCTCCGGCGGTCAGCAGCGACGCGTGGGCCTGGCGAGGGCGTTGGCGGCGGATCCGCCGGTACTGCTGATGGACGAGCCGTTCGGCGCGGTCGACCCGATCACCCGCGATCACCTCCAGGACGAGCTGATCAGGCTGCAGAGCGCACTGCACAAGACGATCGTCTTCGTCACCCACGACTTCGACGAGGCGATCAGGCTGGGCGACCGGATCGCCGTGCTGCGCGAACGCTCGCACATCGCGCAGTTCGACACCCCGGAGGCCATTCTCACCAACCCGGCCGACGACTTCGTGTCCGGTTTCATCGGCGCCGGGGCCGCGCTGAAGCGGCTGAGCCTGACCCGCGTACGGGAGGTGGAGATCCCCGCATATCCGACGCTGACGGTCGACGACCCGCTGCAGGAGATCTTCAACAAGCTCCGGACCAGCGGGACGAAGGAGATCCTGCTGCTCGACCAGCGCGGGCGCCCCTACAAGTGGCTCAGACGGGGCGACCTGATGCGCGCCAAGGGCTCGCTGGCCCGGGCCGGGACGCTGGTGAACGACACGGTCACCCGGGACGCGACCCTGCGGGACGCCCTGGAGGCGGTGCTGACCGACAGTGCGGGGCGGGTCGCGGTGACCGGGAGGCGCGGCGAGTACGCCGGGGTCGTCGACGTGGAGACGCTCATGAACTCGGTGCACGAGCTGCTGGAGGCCGACCGGCTGGAGGCGATGGAGGCGCGGCACGCGCTGGAGGACATGCGGGCCGCCCAGACCCACGCCGAGCAGGAGGGCGAGAGCGGAGGGGAGAAGGAGTGAGCACTCCCGAGTGGCAGAGGGAACGAGAGGAACTGGAAGACGGCGAAGCCCCGCCGCCGGCTCCACCCGAACGACGTGTCACCTGGCAGAAGCTGACCTTCCTGCCCGCTTTGCTGGTGGCGTTGCTGCTCGCGACCTGGCTGTGGTTCCGGCAGGCCGATCTGGACCCGGTCGCCGAGCGTGCGCTGTCGAACGGCCGGGTGGCCGAGGCGCTGTGGCAGCACGTCGCACTGACCCTGATCTCCACCTTCTTCGTGCTCGCCTTCGCGATCCCGCTGGGCATCGTGCTCACCCGCGGGACGTTCCGGAAGGCGACCCCGGCGGTGATGACCCTCGCCCGCCTGGGCCGGACGGCCCCGGCGATCGGACTCCTCGGCCTGCTGGTGATCTGGCTGGGCACCGGAAGGAGGGCCGCCCTGATCGCCATGATCATCTATGCCGTCCTGCCGGTGCTGTCGAACACCGTCGCGGGCCTGGAGGCGAACGACCCCACGCTGCTGGAGACCGCCCGCGGCATCGGCATGTCCCCGCGGGAGGTGCTGACACGGGTCGAACTGCCGCTCGCCGTCCCACTGATCCTGGCGGGCGTCCGAACGGCCCTGGTCCTCGACGTCGGTACGGCGACCCTTGCGGCGTTCGGCGGAGGCGGCGGCCTCGGTGAACTGATCGCGACCGGCATCACCACCGACCGGATGCCGGTACTCGCCCTCGGCTCGATCCTCACCGCGGCCCTGGCCCTGCTGCTGGACTGGCTCGCCTCACTGGCCCAACTGCTGCTGCGGCCACGGGGGCTGGGGGCGGGGATGTGACGCGCGGTCGGCCTGCCTCGCCGTCGTTCCGAAGCCGTGGCTCGCGCGGTGGAACCAGCCCGAGAGTGGCGCGCCGGACCCCACGTCCGCGGCATGACCGGCCGGACAGGCCTGGGACCTGTCCGGGCCATCACGGCGGAGGAAGGCGGCGGCGCCCTGTCGGTTCCGGTGAGCGGGGTGTGATGCGTGCAGCTGGAAGGCGGAGGAGGGCGTCGACGCGGAGGGTCGGAAACCGCCAACAACGCGGCAGATGTGCGTGCCACACCCCGCGTCTCCGCCGTGATCGGCCGGACAGTCCTAGCAGCTCGGTACGGAACCCTTCCCCTGCTCCAGCGCCACCAGTGAGTTCACCGCGCTCTTCAGAGTCGTCACCGGGATCAGCCGCAGTCCCTTGGGCAGTTCGGACTCGGCGTCGTCGCACTCGGCCTTCGGCACCAGGAACACCGTCGCCCCGTCCCGCCGCGCGGCCTGCGTCTTCAACGCCACGCCCCCGACCGCGCCGACCCTTCCGTCGGCGTCGATCGTGCCCGTACCGGCGATGGTGCGGCCGCCCGTCAGGTCGCCGCCGCTGCCGTCGCCGTCCAGTTTGTCGATGATGCCGAGGGTGAACAGGAGTCCGGCGCTGGGGCCGCCGACGTCGGCGAGCTTCAGCGTGACCTTGACGTTCTCGTCGCTGAGGCCGAGATAGTTCAGCGCGGCCTCGGTGGCGGCGTCCTGGGACTGCTTCATCTGCTCGGTGTTGTGCCGCTCGATCTCCTTGGTGGTCTGGCCGCTCGGGTAGACCGAGTCACGCGGCATGACCGCCTGGTCCGTGGCGAACCAGGCGTCGATCACGTCGCCGAGCGCCACGTGCGCGTCGGGGCTGGTCGCCTCGATGGTCGTCATCCGCAGCTGCCCGCTCGTCTTGCGGGCCGGCGCGCCGGAGATGGTGATCACCGGGGTGCCCTTGTTCTCGCCGAGGACGTTCGCCGTGATGCCGGGCTGCGCCAGCGAGAACGGCAGCGGCACGAACGCCGCCGTGGCGAGCAGGGCCACGACGGGCAGGGCGCAGACGGCGACGGCCTGGGGGCGTGTGAGGCGAGAGAGCACGGGATCAATCTAACGTGGCGATGACGGCCGGCCCGGGGCCGGTCCGTTCATCCCCGGCCGGTCGAGCTCCTGCGGGGCCGGCCGCTTCAGCGCAGCGCCTCGGCGACCTCCCGCGCGGCGTCGACGACCCTCGGCCCCACCCGCTCCGGCACGGCGTCCGCCAGCATCACGACACCGACGCTGCCCTCGACACCCGCGACACCGAGCAGCGGCGCGGCCGCCCCGCTCGCTCCCGCCTCCAGCTCACCGTGCGTCAGCGTGTAGCCGGGGTCCTGCGGCGGCTTCTGCCGGGCGGAGAGGATCGCCCTGCCCGCGGCCCCCCGGTCCAGTGAATGCCGGAACCCGGCCCGGTATGCCACGTGGTAGTCCGTCCACGACGGCTCCACGACGGCCACGGCGAGCGCGTCCGCCCCGTCCACCAGCGTCAGGTGAGCGGTCGCCCCTATGTCCTCGGCGAGAGACCTGAGCGCGGGCAGCGCCGCCTCACGTACCAGAGGGTGCACCTGGCGGCCGAGCCCCAGCACGCCGAGCCCGACCCGGGCACGTCCGCCCAGGTCACGCCGTACGAGGGCATGTTGTTCCAGTGTGGCGAGCAACCGGTACACAACGGTCCGGTTCACGCCCAGTTTGTGGGAAAGCTCGGTGACGGTCAGCCCGTGGTCCGTATCGGCGAGCAGCTTGAGGACGCGCAGTCCCCGGTCGAGCGTCTGAGAGGTCTCCGCGGTCACGACGCCCACTCCTTAGTGGTGAGGTCGGCAGCCTCCGCCGCGGCGGTTGCGTCACGGAGTCCCGTCAGTGACGCGCGTCAGAGGCCGCCGATCGGCTGGCGGCCCGGCCTTGTCCGGACCGCGTCGCTTCACGGCTGCGCTCCGCGGCGGCGCTGCCACGGGGCGTGTGCGTAGCGGGACAGTAGCGAAGCAGGTTCGCTGAGCGGAAGGCTCCGTCCAGAATCCGGGCAGCACTCAGCGCGGACTCGCTCCGTTTGCCCCTGTATGTACGGCATACGCGCGGTTCATTACTCCGGGTAACAACCGTCACCGCATGCGCGTGGCCCACTCCTGCACCTTCGCGATCCGCTGCCGCAGCTGCCCGGCCGTGGCCTCGGCGCTCGGCGGGCCCCCGCACACGCGCCGCAGCTCGGTGTGGATGACCCCGTGCGGCTTGCCGCTCTGGTGGACGTACGCGCCGACCATCGTGTTGAGCTGCTTGCGCAGCTCCATCAGCTCCTTGTGCGTGACCACCGGCCGGCGCTCGGCCGGCAGTTCGAGCAGGTCGGCCTCGGTGTCCGGCTTCTTGCGGCTGTGCGCGATCTGCCGGGCCTGCCGCTTCTGCAGCAGCAGCTGGACCTGGTCGGGCTCGAGGAGCCCCGGAATCCCGAGGTAGTCCTGCTCCTCCTCGCTTCCCGGGCGGGCCTGCATGCCGAACTCGGCGCCGTCGTAGAGGACGCGGTCGAAGACGGCCTCGGACTCCAGGGCCTCGAAGGCGAACTGCTCCTGCTCGCCGGTGTCCTCGTCCTGTTCCTTGTTCGCCTCCTCCATCTCCTTCTCGGACTCGGCGTACGGGTCCTCCTCGCCCTCCTTCCTCGGCTTGTCGAGGGCGTGGTCCCGCTCGACCTCCATCTCGTTCGCGAAGGTCAGCAGGTCGGGAACGGTCGGCAGGAAGACGGAGGCGGTCTCCCCGCGCCGCCGGGACCGCACGAATCGGCCGACGGCCTGCGCGAAGAACAGGGGGGTCGAGATCGTGGTGGCGTACACGCCCACCGCCAGCCGGGGCACGTCCACGCCCTCGGAGACCATGCGGACGGCGACCATCCAGCGGTCGTTGCTGCTGCTGAACTCGTCGATCCGGTCGGACGCGCCGGCGTCGTCGGACAGGACGAGGGTCGCCCTGTGGCCGGTGATCTCACGGATGAGCTTGGCGTACGCCCGGGCCGAGTCCTGGTCCGAGGCGATGACGAGCGCGCCGGCGTCCGGGATGCCCTTGCGGACCTCGGTCAGCCGCTGGTCGGCGGCGCGCAGCACGCTCGGCATCCACTCGCCGCGCGGGTCGAGGGCGGTGCGCCAGGCCTGGCTGACGGCGTCCTTGGTCATGGGCTCGCCGAGCCGGGCGGCGATCTCGTCGCCGGCCTTGGTCCGCCACCGCATGTTGCCGCTGTAGGACAGGAAGATGACAGGCCGGACGACGTGGTCGGCCAGCGCGTTCCCGTACCCGTAGGTGTAGTCGGCGGCGGACCGCCGGATCCCGTCGTTCCCTTCCTCGTACGTCACGAAGGGGATGGGGTTGGTGTCGGACCGGAACGGCGTACCGGTGAGCGCGAGGCGCCGGGTGGCGGGCTCGAAGGCCTCCAGGCAGGCCTCGCCCCACGACTTCGAGTCACCGGCGTGATGGATCTCGTCGAGAATCACCAGGGTCTTGCGCTGCTCGACCCGGTTGCGGTGCAGCATGGGCCGCACCCCCACACCCGCGTACGTGACGGCGACGCCCTGGTACGCCTTGCCGAGCGGACCCGCGCTGTACTCGGGGTCCAGCCGGATGCCTATCCGGCCGGCCGCCTCGGCCCACTGCTTCTTCAGGTGCTCGGTCGGCGCGACCACGGTCACCTGCTGCACGACGTGGTGGTGCAGCAGCCAGGAGGCGAGCGTCAGCGCGAAGGTCGTCTTCCCGGCGCCGGGCGTCGCGACCGCGAGGAAGTCACGCGGCTGCTCCTGGACGTACTTCTCCATCGCACCCTGCTGCCAGGCACGCAGCTTGCTGGCGGTGCCCCAGGGGGCACGGCCGGGGAAGGCGGGAGAGAGGTGGTGGGAGTGTGAGGTGGAGGAGGCGGCGGTGGTAGTCACGGTCTCCGTTTGGGGGTCGAATCAAAGGGGCCGCGCGCAGCGCGTCGGGCAGGGCGGTGGGTGACGGGCGGGCGGCTCGGCTGGGTATGACAACCGGGCCACCCTACCGGCGGCCCGCCGCCGCCAAGGCACGGACGAGGCTGTGCGGCCCACGGGTGGGACCCACGTCACAGAGCGCGTGCGGCGCCGAGTCAGCGTGCGAAGCGCGGCAACCGGGTTGCGATCTTGGGTACGTCCAAGGCGCCCTGGCAGCCGTCCAGCACGAACCGCTCGGCCTCGTCGACGTCGAAACCCGGGTCCAGTGGGTGACCGTTCAGGTGCAGAAAGACCCAGGTCGCGTACCAGGCGATGCGCTTGTTGCCGTCGACGAGGGCGTGATTGCGGGCCAGGGACTCCATCAGTGCCGCGGCTTTCTGCCACACGTCCGGATAGGCGTCCTGCCCGAAAACGCTCGACTGTGGACGTGCGAGGGCCGAGTCCAGCAGCCCGTAGTCGCGTACCTCGTCCGCCCCGAGCCGCTGAGCGAGGTTCAGCAGCTCGGGCAGCGTGAGGTGGTGCATCAGGCGAGCCTCCGGTTCAGCTCGGCGCTGGCCTTCAGCACATGCTCGGCGGCCTCGTCGAACAGCCGCGAGTGTTCGTTTACGGCCGCGATCACCGCGTCGTGCGCGAAGGCCTGCATGCTGCGGCCCTCCGCCGCCGCACGCTCACGCAGCGCGTCGAGTTCCTCGTCCGTGAACCGCAGGTTCAGTCCAGCCATGCCTCGACGGTACTGCGCGGTACCACGCGGTGTCACCGGGATTCCGCCCGCAGCCGCGTCGTCACCCAAGCCCCCACCAGCGCCACCCCCGCCATCGGCAGGAACACCGCTACGAAGGCGGCCGGATGCGAACCGGAGGCTTCGGTCGCCGCGTGGGTGACGGTGCCGCCGCCGAGGGCCGCGAACGCCGCGCCGCCCGCAGCCAGCAGCAGCACATTGGAGAGACCGTCGGAGATCTGCAGGGCGGCCGAGTTGGAGCCGGCCTCCGCGGGCGCGGAGAGCTGCAGCAGAAGAACGCTGGTGGAGGAGACCACCAGGCCCATCCCGAAACAGCCGAAGCCCCAGGCGACGGCCACGGTCCAGGCGGGCACGGAGTCGATCAGCACACTCGGCGCGGCGGCGATCGCGCCGGCCACCAGGAGCATGCCCAGCGCCATCAGGCGCTCCCGGTACGGCTCCAGCCGCGCCCGCGACTGCACCCATGAGCCCAGCGCCCACGTGCCCCCGCCGGCCGCGAGCGAGAACCCGGCGAGCGTCGGGGACAGCCCCCGCTGGGTGACCAGCATCAGCGGCACGAAGGACTCGGCGGCGATGAAGGAGCCCGCGGCGACACCGCGCAGCAGCACCACCGACGGCAGCCCGCGCGCCGCCCGCCAGGTGCCGCGCGGCAGCAGCCCCAGCACGGCCGGCACGAGCAGCGCGGCCCCCGCGACGGCGGGCAGCAGCGACAGCCACCGCAGGTCCTGGGCGGCGTACTGGAGCAGCCCGGCGCCGAGGGAGATACCGAGGGCCAGCCGAGTACGACGCCGGCCGAAGGAGGTGCCCTCGGCGCAGCCGTCCACGGCCCCGGACGCCCGGCGCCGTATCTGCGGCAGGGCCAGCGCCAGCGGGAACACCACGAGCCCGGGGATCCCGATGAACACCCAGCGCCAGCCGAGGTGTTCGGTCACCGCGCCCGCCGCGAGCGGACCGACGACCGAGGGAACGACCCAACTCGCCGCGAACGCCGCCATGATCGACGGTCGCAGCCGCTCCGGATAGGCGCGCCCGACGACGACGTACAGCGCGACGATCACCAGACCGCCGCCGAGCCCCTGCACGGCCCTTCCGGCGATGAACAGCCACATCGCGGTCGCGGTCCCCGCGAGCAGCAGTCCGGCGGCGAAGGCTGCGATGCCCGTGGTCAGCGCACCTAGTGGCCCTCGCCGGTCCGACCACTGACCGGAGAGCACCATCCCGAACAGGCTCGTCGTGAAGTACCCGGAGAACGCGAACGCGTACAGCGGTACCCCGTCCAACTCCCGTGCCGCGACCGGCATCGCCGTCCCCACGGCGGTCGCCTCGAACGCGATGAGCAGCACGACGGAGACGATCCCGATGCTCAGCGCCCGATACGAACGACCGAGCACGCTCTCGTCGCGCTCGGCGTCCGAGCGCGGGTCAGGGGTGTCCGCGACATCGGTGCCACGGGGTTCCAGGACGGCCATGGTCGCCAGCGTAAGGGCCAAGACCCACTGTGACCCCTGTCGGTGGTCTGCCTCCGCCTGAGACCTTGGTCGTACGACCAAGGAGGGACACGACCTCCTTTGTGAACGCCGTATGGCAGTCCCATTGCAGCCCCCGCGCCGCCCTTGAGCCCTCTCCCCGCCCCGCCGTACGGTCGTTTCACGGAGTTCGGAACGGAGTGCCGAGCTCCACCGACTTGACCGTGTGCCCGAGTGGTTCAGGGGCTCGCCTGCAAAGCGAGTTACGTGGGTTCGAATCCCGCCACGGTCTCAACTGCCTTGACCAGGCACAACAAAGGGCGGCACCCTCGGAGGGTGCCGCCCTTCCGGTCGTCCGTCTCAGTACCCGTCTCAGTTGGCCGGTACGAGGGCGCCCAGGGGGTGCCGCCGCCGGACCCTGGAAACGGAGCGTCAGCCACCGCGTCCCCGGCCCTGCTCCGGTCTCAGATCCTGACGCGGACTTCCTTGCGGACCCTGGCGGTCTGCTCTGCCGCGTATTCCATGTCGACGGGCATGCCGAGCGTCGCTCTCGCCGTTTCGACGTGTATCACGACACCCAGAGTGCTGTTGTCGCCCCAGATGCACACCGGCACGCTGACGTCTTTCGATTTACCCGGGGAGTCCTCAGCCACAGAAGCGCCCTTGAGCCTGTTCTCCTGGCACTTGAGGACCGCGCCATCGAGCTCACCGGGTGTGTAGGCCTTCGGGCTGCCGACGAGGTCGCTCCCGTCATCCGCCGTGTCGTTTTTCTTCATCTCGTCGAAGAAGGCGTCGATGACCGCCTCGGGGTCGTCGATCTCGCCGTAGGCGCCCGAGAGCTGGAGCGTACGCAGGGTCCCCGGATGGTCCACGTCCCCGGCCTCGTAGTTGGCGTTCACGCCATGGGCGTTCTTGACGCCGTACTTCGCCGCCTCCTGCTTGTCCTTCTTGTCGAAGACGTCGCTTTGCACTCTCTTGTACTCGGAAAGCAGCGTCGCAGGCGTCGTCAGCTTGTGCGGTCCGTCGTCCGCGATATCCGAACCGCTGCCGCTGCCGCCTATCACGAAGTAAGCGCCGACCGCGATCGTCGCCATGACCGCCACCGCGCCGATGATGAGGCCTGTCCACTTGCCGCCACGCGGGGCCGGAGGCATCGGCGCGCCGCCGTACGGGGCGTGGGCGTAGGGCAACTGGTGGCCGTACGGTCCGGGCTGCTGGGGCTGTCCGCCGTACGGGGCGTGGGCGTAGGGCAACTGGTGGCCGTACGGTCCGGGCTGCTGGGGCTGTCCGCCGTACGGGCCCGGCTGGTTGTAGCTCACTTCTGGGTTTCCCTCCAGGGTGACGGCGCGGACCTACCCGGTCTCCCGCGGACTCCGGCAACGTCATCGTCCCGGCCTGTGCGCAGTGGCTCTCCGGTGACGCACGGTCCATCCTCGATCAAGTGGACGCCGAAGAAATGGGTAGAACTACGCAATCGGCTACGTATGTTCGCCGGCCGCGGAGTTGCCGCAGTGGCATCCTCCCCAATGATCCAGCTTTGTGCCCCGGGGGCTGTCGCCTGTCCGGGGCGGTCAACCGACGGGGACTGCGGCGCTCACTGGCCCGTCACGACGGCGGCCTGCGGCCGGATCGGCAGCCGGTTCACGGGCCGGCCCGTGGCGGCCCGAACGGCGGAGGCGATCGCGGCCGGAGAGGTCACGACCGGCACCGCGCTCACCGACTTCGCGCCGAAGGGGGCGACGACGTCCCGTTCCTCCACCAGCTTGACGATCCGGACGTCGGGAGCGTCGAGCGCGGTGGGCAGCGCGTACCCGGTGAGGTCGGGGTGGCGGACCAGCCCGCGCGCGGAGCGCAGGTGCTCCGTCAGCGCGATGCCCACGCCCTGGGTGACGCCCGCCTCGATACGGGCCGCCAGCTGGGTGGGGTTGAGCACTCGGCCGACGTCCTGGGCGAGCGCCAGCTCGACCACCCGTACCGAGCCCAGTTCGATGTCGACGTCCACCACGGCACGGATCGCGCAGAAGGCCAGGCCCACGAAGGCGTCGCCCTGGCCGGCCGCGTCCAGCGGTTCGGTCGGGTGCGGGCGGCACTGGGCGGTGGCCCACAGCTCCTTGCCGTCCATGGCCTCGGTGACCGTGGTCGACAGCACACCGTCGTACGACGTGATCTTGCCGTCGGTGATCTGGAGCAGTTCGGTGGACATGCCGAACTTGTGCGCCAGGGGCTGGAGCAGTTGCGTGCGGACCATCTTGGCGGCCCGTTCCACGGCGCCGCCGGACACCCAGGTGTGGCGTCCGCGGCAGCCCGCGCCGGCCGGTGGCTGGTCGGTGTCGACCGGTACCACGTGCACCTCGTCGATGCCGAGGGTCTCCTGCACGATCTGGCGCGCGAGCGTGGTGAAGCCCTGGCCGGTCTCCACGGCCGCGCAGAGCACGGTCGCGGCCCCGTCGTGGACCTTCACCGTCGCCGTCGAGACCTCGTCCGCGCCCTCCGCGCCCAGCATGTGAACCATGCCCAGGCCGTAGCCGACGCCCCGGCGCACCGCACCCGGTTCGCCCGCGCCCTCGGGACCTCCGGGCAGCAGCCACTCGTCCTCGGGGGTGTCCTTGGGCAGCGCCGGGAGAGGGAAGTCCCGTACCGCCTGCAGGAGTTCGGCGACCGGTGCCGGGCAGGTCACCGTCTGGCCGGTCGGGAGCACGTCGCCCGTGGCCATGGCGTTGCGCAGACGCAGTTCGGCCGGGTCGAGGGCGAGCTTCTTCGCCAGCTTGTCCATCTGCGCCTCGTAGGCGGCGCACACCTGCATGGCACCCTCACCGCGCACATGGCCGGAGGGCGGGTTGTTGGTGCGTACGGCCCAGCCCTCGATGAACGCGTTCGGGACGACGTACGGCCCGCAGGCGAACGCCACGGCGGCGGCCAGCGCCTCCGACGAGGTGTCCGCGTACGCGCCCGCGTCCAGCAGGATCTGTGCCTCGACCTTCACCAGTCGGCCCTCGGCGTCCGCGTGGTGCCGGTAGCGGAGCAGGGTGGGATGCCGGTGCGCGTGTCCCAGGAAGGACTCTTCGCGTGTCGCGGTCAGCTTCACCGGGCAGCCGGTCCTGAGCGCCAGCAGACCGAGCGGGAGCTGGAAGCCCTGGTCCTCGCGGTCGGCGGTGGCGCCGGGCACACCGGTGACGACGACCTTCACGCGCTCGGGCTCCAGGCCGTAGCAGGCGGCGGCCGCGTCGCGGTCGGTGTGCGGGTCCGTGGAGGCCAGGTACAGCTCGACGCCGCCGTCGGGACGGGGCACGGCGAGGCCGGCCTCGGCGCCGATGGGTGCCGGGTCCTGGCGGCCGATGCGGTACAGGCCCTCGACGACGACGTCGCCGGCCGCCTCCGGGTCGCCGTGGTGCAGCGGGATGTGCCGGATCAGGTTGCCGTCGGGGTGCAGCGGCTCGGCCTCGAAGGCCTGCTCGGGGTCGGTCACCGGGTCGAGTACTTCGTATTCGACGATGACGGCGGCGGCGGCCATGCGCGCGGTGTCGGGGTGGTCCGCGGCGACGGCCGCGATGGGCTCCCCGTGGTGGCGTACGACCTCGGAGGCGAACAGGGGACGGTCGGCCTTGCCGCGGCCGTGCTGCGGGCTGCCGGGAACGTCCTCGTGCGTGATGACGGCCCGTACGCCGGGCATCTCGCGCGCGTGGGTGGTGTCGATGGACACGATGCGCGCGTGCGCGTGCGGGGAGCGCAGCACGGCCGCCCAGAGCAGGCCCTCGGCCCACAGGTCGGCCGCGTACGGGAAGGTGCCCTCGGTCTTGGCGCGGGCGTCGGCGGGGGGCAGTGAGGCGCCGATGCCGTGCGGGATCGCGTCGGGGGCGGGGGCTGCCTCCGCGGTGGTCGCGGTGGCGGCTTCGTTGCTCACGCCTGGCCTCCGTCCGGTCCGTACGCCTGGTCATGCGGTCCCCGGGACCCGGGCGGCTCGAAAGCCGACGGGTTGACGCCGCCGGCTCCCGGGCCCGCCTGGTGGGGGATCCGTACCTCGTCGTCCTGTCCGGGTGCGCCGGCCTTGCCGTACGCCTCGCGTTCGGCGACGACCTCCTTGACGGCCTCGACGACGCCCCGGTAGCCGGAGCAGCGGCACAGGTTGCCGCACAGGGCCTGGCGGGTCTCCAGCTCGGTCGGCGCCGGGTTGCCCTCCAGGAGGTCGTGCACGGTCATCGCCATGCCCGGCACGCAGAAACCGCACTGCACCGCGCCGCACTCGGCGAGCGCCCGCTGCACGTCCGAGGGCTGACCGTCCACGGCCAGGCCTTCGACGGTACGGACCTCGCTGCCGGCCGCGGTCACGGCCGGCACCAGGCAGGACGCGACGAGCCGTCCGTCGACCTGGACGTTGCAGGCCCCGCACTCGCCCTGTGAGCAGCCGTCCTTGGCGCCCGCGAGACCGAGCCGCTCGCGCAGCACGTAGAGCAGCGACTCGCCGACCCAGGCGTCGCTGACGGGCCGTTCGGTGCCGTTGACACTCAGCACGTAGGAGGCCAGGGGGTGTTCTTCGCCCGGGGGCGCGGGGGCGTCGTCCGGAGCCGCGGACTCGGCGTCCTCCACGGGCTCCTCGGCGGCCTCCGGTCCGGATTCCGCGCCGTCGGCTGCCGGGCCGGGCCCCGCGAGCGGCTCGGCGGCCCCCTCAGTGCCCTCTGCGTCCCGTTGGGCGGCCTCGGCGTGCTCCGGAGCGTCACCGGTCCCGTGGGCGGCCTGTGAGCCGTCCACGGCGGCTTCGGCGGGTGTGACCGCGTACGGCTCGGAGTCGTGCGCCCGCGGCTGCTCGGAGGCGTCCGCCGCCGGGCCCCGCTCCGCGGGCTGCTCCGGCATGTGCTGGACCGGCCGGCCACCGGTGTGGGCCGCCGGCTCGGGTGCGTGTCCGGCGTCCGTCGGCGGGGCGTGCGCGTGCTCGGGATCCGTGGTGTGCGTGTGCCCGGGTCCCGCCTCGGTGGCCTGCTCGGCCGCCGGGGTCTGCTGCCCCCAGGGCTGCCCCGCCTGCGTCGCCCAGGGCGCGGGCGCGCCGCCGGGGAGCGTGGCGGGGGGTGTGCCGCCCCACTGTTCGACCAGCGAGGACGTGGTGAACTCGCCGGATTCGTCCGGGATGTCGCCGCCCGCGACGGGGATCGACCACTGGCCGGTGACGTCGTGACCCGGCGCCTCCCGGGTCTCGTCCGGCGCGGCCTCCTCGAAGGTCCACTGGCCGGTGGTCCCCGGGTTGTACGCGAACCGGTCGTTCCCGGCGCCCTGTCCGTCCTGGGGCACCGCGTTCGGGTCGGGCCACTGGGTTCCGCCGGCGGGCATCGTCCAGGTCCCCGTGGCCGCCGGGTCTGTCCCGGCGCTCGTGGCGGGAGCGACCGTTATCTGGGGCGGCACGTATCCGTGGCCCGGCGCTGCGAGCGGACTGTCGGCGGAGGCCAGGAGGGCGTCGATGCCCCCTTCGGGGAGTTTCACGAAGGCGGTGGCGCCGTCGTCGTAGTCACCCTGGGGCAGCGGGTCCCAGCGGGCGCCGCTCCTGGGTGTGTCCTCTCCGTGCTGGTCGTCGGTCACGACAGCGCCCTCCCCAGTGCTCGTCGGGCCAGCGCGGCGACGGTGCGCCGCAGGTGCAGTACGGCGGGCGGAAGCTGTTCCACGGAGCCGTCCTCGGCGGGGACCGGGTCGGGGATGCATGCCGCGGCGACGTACTCCCCGAACGCGCTCAGTGCCTCCGGGACGATCGCGCGGTTGTTGTCCCAGTCGATGAGCCGGGCCACCCACTGTTCGGCCTCCAGGGGCCGCAGGGGCATCGGCGCTATGGCGCCGACGGCGCACCTGACTCCGCGCCGGGCCGGGTCGAGGACCAGCGCGACGGACGCCATGGCGCGCCCCGGACCGGTGCGGCCGGTCGCCTTCAGGAAGACCTGCGGCGCGTGCAGCAGCGGCACGCGCACGTAGCCGATGAGTTCGCCGCCGCGCAGCATGTCGACGCCGGCCAGCAGATGCGACACCGGGATCTCCCGGCGGGCTCCGCCCTGGCCCGCGATGATCAGTGTCGCCTCCAGGGCGGCCAGAACCGGGAGCGTGTCCCCGGTGGGGGCCGCCGAGGCGATGTTGCCGCCCAGGGTGCCCGCGTTGCGGATCTGCGGCGGGCCCGCGGCGCGCGCGCCGGCCGCGAGCGCCGGGATGAGCGCGGCGAAGTCGGGGCGGCCCATCCGCGCGTGTGTGAGGCCCGCGCCGAGGAGGGCGTGACCGTCCTGGTACTGCCAGCCGCGGATCTCGCTGATCCGGCCGAGGCCGACCAGGGCGGCGGGCCTGAGCTGCCCGGAGTTGACGGCGGCCATGAGGTCGGTGCCGCCCGCCACGGGCACGGCGGCGGGCATGGCGGCGAGTGCCGCCACTGCCTCGTCCAGCGTCGTGGGCAGCGTGACGGCCTGCGCCGCCTGCGGTGCGTGCGTGGTCAAACCGGCTGCCCCTTCCCGCTGCCCCACCTGGTCCCATCTGGTCCCACCTGTGTTGCCGTACGGTACGTGCTGACAGGGCGGACGTGGCAACTCTGGCACATCTTCGCAAGACCCGAAGACAGGGGTCCGCTAGGCGGCATTCGCCCCCCTCACCAGGGAGATAGTCCGTTTTCGCACGCCATCACCCGTGCGTTCCGATTGACACTCTTCGGTGACCCTTGGGGGCTTTTTCCAGTGCCTGTTCCCCTACCTGTTCGGGGGCGGCCCCTCGATCGGGCGGCCTGTCACCCCGGGCCGCTTCTGCCACGGCAGGGGGCCGGTGGGCGGCCGGTAGGCGACGCCCAGGGCGTCAAGTCGCCGGTAATGGGCGGCCATCCGCCGCTCGAAGTCGGCGAAGTCCCGCTCGCCGGGGGCCGGCAGCGGACTCCAGGCCACCTCGGCGAAGGCCGCGAGCCGGGGGAACGTCTGGTAGTCCACCCGCGCGTGGTCCTCCATCACCTCGGTCCACACGTTGGCCTGCGTGCCCAGCACGTGCCCGGCCTCCTCCGGAGTCAGCTCCGGTGGGACGGGTTCAAACCGGTAGACGTCCTCCAGGGTGCGCACGTACCCGATGGGCACCGGCTCGTCCGCGCCGCCGTCCTGCCGGTGGTCCAGGTACACCTGCTGCTCGGGGCACATGACGACGTCGTGGCCGGCCCTCGCGGCGGCGATGCCGCCCTGGTACCCGCGCCAGGACGACACGGCAGCCCCTTCGGCGAGGCCGCCCTCCAGGATCTCGTCCCAGCCGATGAGCCTGCGCCCGCGCGCGGCCAGCCACTTGTCGAAGTGGCCGATGAACCACGACTGCAGTCCGTCCTCGTCCGCGAGCCCGAGTTCCTTGATCCGCGCCTGCGCGGCCGGGGACTGCCGCCACTGGTCCTTGAGGCATTCGTCACCCCCGACGTGAACGAACTCCGAAGGGAACAGGCCGAGGATTTCCTCGAACACCCCCTCGTAGAAGCGCAGGGTGTTGTCAGTGGGGGCGAGTACGTTCGGAGAGATCCCCCAGTTGTCCAGGACGGAGAGGGAGTTGGTGTCGATGACGTCGGTGTTGCCCAGTTCCGGGTACGCGGCGATGGCGGCCTGCGAGTGCCCGGGCACGTCGATTTCCGGGACGACGGTGATATGCCGGTCGGCGGCGTAGGCGACGATCTCCCGGATGTCGTCCTGGGTGTAGAAGCCACCGTGCGGCTTCTCCTCCCACAGCGGCGAGGCACGATGACCGAATTTCGTGCGCGCCCGCCAGGACCCGGTCTCGGTGAGCTTCGGGTGGCGCTTGATCTCGACGCGCCAGCCCTGGTCGTCCGTGAGATGGAAGTGGAAGACGTTCAGTTTGTGCACGGCCATCAGGTCCAGGTAGCGCAGCACGCCGTCCTTGGGCATGAAGTGCCGGGCCACGTCGAGCATGAGACCGCGCCAGCGGAAGCGGGGGGAATCCCGGACGTTGATGAGCGGCAGCCGCCGGTTGCCGCCCGGCAGCGGCGCGCGCCGGAAGGCATCCGGGCCGAGCAGTTGACGCAGTGTCTGGGCGCCCCAGAAGAGGCCGGCCCGGCCGCCGCCCACCAGGTGCACGCCTGTGGGCATGACGGCGAGACGGTATCCCTCGTCACCGAGGTCCTCGGTGACCGCCGGGTCGATGGACAGGCGGATGACGTCGTCCCCCTCCCCCGCGCCAGGGGCGAGCGGGAGGCCGGTGGCCGCGCCCAGCGTGGCCCGCAGCCAGCGTTCCGTCCGCTGCGTGCCGTCGCCCGCGGCCAGCCCGGTTTCCGGACTCAGTTCGAAGCAACGGGCTCCGCGGGTCGTCACCTGACCGGGCCCGGGAATCACGTCCACCACGTCAGTCCTTAACCGCTCCGCCCAGCCCGGAGACCAGCCGTCGCTGTACGAGTACGAAGAAGACCAGCACCGGAATCGTCATCACCGTCGACGCGGCCATCACACCGCCCCGGTCCGGCTCGTCCGGCTCGTCCGGCTCGAAGAACACCAGCAAGGGCATCGGCAGGGTCGGCTGGGACGTGTCGCTGATGATGAAGGACTTGGCGAACAGGAAGTCGTGTGGAGCGACCCTCCGGGCGTTGCAACATACGCAATGGCCGTTTTGCTCTGCACAACACTCTGGAGGCTGGGGACTGGACGAACATGCCGACAAGAGGTCTCCATCACTCTGTGACCCCGCGACGCACCCGTGCAACGACGGAAACGGCAAAGGCCCCCGAAGCGCGTCAAAACGCGCCCAGAGGGCCTCGCGGATCTCGGAGGGGAGGAAGGACTACTTGTCGCCGCCCTTGCCCTTGTCGCCACCGCCGGCACCCATGGACTCGTAGATCTCCTTGCACATGGGACACACGGGGTACTTCTTCGGGTCGCGGCCCGGCACCCACACCTTGCCGCACAGCGCCACGACGGGAGTCCCGTCCAGGGCGCTCGCCATGATCTTGTCCTTCTGGACGTAGTGGGCGAAGCGCTCGTGATCGCCGTCGCCGTGGGACACCTGTGGCGTCGGCTCTACGAGGGTCCCCGTACCAGTCCCGCGCTCGGGCTCAAGAGTGCTCATAGAAGCCAGGGTACTGAAAGCTCACGTGCATCAGTTGAGCGAAGCGTCGTCCGGATACGTGGCCACCATCGCCAGTTCGTTGCGCTGACGGCGCAGGACCTCGCGCCAGAGTCGTTCCGGCGACGGGGAGGAGACGTCGCCGGGCTCCGACTCGACGACGTACCAGGCGCCCTCCACCAGCTCGTCCTCCAGCTGGCCGGGGCCCCAGCCGGCGTATCCGGCGAAGATGCGCAGCGAGCCGACCGCGGAGGCCAGGAGTTCCGGCGGGGCCTCCAGGTCGACCAGACCGATCGCGCCGTGCACCCGGCGCCAGCCCAGTGGAGCCCCGTCGACGGTCGCGCCCCCCGGGATGACGGCGACCCCGAGGGCCGAGTCCAGGGACACCGGGCCGCCCTGGAAGACGACGCCGGGTTCACCCGTCAGCTGCGCCCAGCCCTCCAGGATGTCTCCGACGTCCACCGGGGTGGGACGGTTGAGGACGACACCGAGGGAGCCCTCCTCGTCGTGGTCGAGAAGGAGCACCACCGCACGGTCGAAGTTCGGGTCCGCCAGGGCGGGCGTTGCCACGAGCAGCCGCCCTGTGAGCGAGGACACCTCGGTCATGGCAGACATGATCCCGCATCTTCCCGTCAAAGGGGGAGGCAATGGGGGTACGGGAGTGAACGCAGCTCAGGGCGGAAGGAAGCGTCCCCGGCGCACGGACCACCCGGTGACCCCATGTGCCCGGAGCGGAACGGTTCGTGTTGTGACACAGCTATGACGTTTCTGGGTCGTCCCCGGGCTTACTGAAGGGGGGTGGGCGGCGATTACCCTTTCCCTTCTGGCCCTGCCCCACTTACCGGAACGCGAGATACATGACCGTCAACGGCTCTGACGACGTACTGCTTGTCCACGGCGGATCCCCGCTGGAGGGCGAGATCCGTGTCCGTGGTGCGAAGAACCTCGTACCGAAGGCCATGGTCGCCGCCCTGCTGGGCGATGAGCCGAGTCGGCTGCGCAACGTTCCGGACATCCGAGACGTGCGAGTCGTACGCGGCCTCCTGCAATTGCACGGGGTGACGGTCCGTCCGGGTGACGAGCCGGGTGAGCTGGTGATGGACCCGTCGAACGTGGAGAGCGCGGACGTCGCGGACATCGACGCGCACGCGGGTTCGAGCCGTATCCCGATCCTGTTCTGCGGTCCCCTGCTGCACCGTCTGGGGCACGCGTTCATCCCCGGTCTCGGCGGCTGCGACATCGGCGGGCGGCCGATCGACTTCCACTTCGAGGTGCTGCGGCAGTTCGGCGCGCGGATCGAGAAGCGGGAGGACGGCCAGTACCTGGAGGCTCCGCAGCGGCTGCGCGGCACGAAGATCCAGCTGCCCTACCCGTCCGTGGGCGCCACCGAGCAGGTGCTCCTGACGGCCGTCCTCGCGGAGGGCGTCACCGAGCTCTCGAACGCGGCCGTGGAGCCGGAGATCGAGGATCTCATCTGCGTGCTGCAGAAGATGGGTGCCATCATCGCGATGGACACCGACCGCACCATCCGCATCACCGGTGTGGACAGGCTCGGCGGCTACACCCACCGCGCCCTCCCGGACCGCCTGGAGGCCGCCTCCTGGGCGTCCGCGGCGCTCGCGACCGAGGGCGACATATACGTCCGCGGCGCCCAGCAGCGCTCGATGATGACGTTCCTGAACACCTACCGGAAGGTGGGCGGCGCCTTCGAGATAGCGGACGAGGGCATCCGCTTCTGGCACCCCGGCGGCCACTTGAAGTCCATCGCGCTGGAGACGGACGTCCACCCCGGCTTCCAGACGGACTGGCAGCAGCCGCTGGTCGTCGCCCTGACGCAGGCGACGGGGCTGTCCATCATCCACGAGACGGTCTACGAGTCCCGCCTCGGCTTCACCTCCGCGCTCAACCAGATGGGCGCCCACATCCAGCTCTACCGCGAGTGCCTCGGCGGCTCCGACTGCCGCTTCGGCCAGCGCAACTTCCTCCACTCGGCCGTCGTCTCGGGCCCGACCAAGCTCCAGGGCGCCGACCTGGTCATCCCCGACCTCCGCGGCGGCTTCTCGTACCTCATCGCCGCACTGGCCGCCCAGGGCACGTCCCGCGTCCACGGCATCGACCTCATCAACCGCGGCTACGAGAACTTCATGGAGAAGCTCGTTGAGCTGGGCGCGAAGGTCGAGCTGCCGGGCAAAGCGCTCGGGTAGGTCCGGCCCGGCCGGCGTTCGAGGCCAGGTGTGGGAGCGACCACGATGGGGCGGCACCCGGAATCGAATCCGGGTGCCGCCCCATCAGCGTTACCTACGAGCCGTACGCCGTCCCGTGGCATACGGACGGCAAGGTCACTTGCCCTTGGCCGCTTCCTTGAGCTTCGAGCCCGCGGAGACCTTGACGCTGTAGCCGGCCGGGATCTGGATCGGGTCGCCGGTCTGCGGGTTGCGCGCGGTGCGAGCGGCACGGTGGGTGCGCTCGAAGGTCAGGAAGCCGGGGATGGTGACCTTCTCGTCGCCCTTGGCGACGACCTCGCCGACGGTCTCGGCGAACGCGGCCAGAACGGCGTCAGCGTCCTTGCGGGTCACCTCGGCGCGGTCGGCCAGCGCGGCCACCAGCTCACTGCGGTTCATGTTGTTACTCCCGTGTTCTTCTTACCGTTGAGGCGTGCCACGCGGCGGAGCCGCATGTCGGGCACAGCGAAGCCGATGCTGCCAGGGTCCTCGGACAGGCCCCGGACCCGGGTCCGTCGCCAGACCCTCGCGCCCAGGGACGCATCCTGCCCCTACCTGCGGCGGGAAAGCCAATCCGGCACCCGTTGGAGTCGTGAGAACACCCTTGGGAGTCACACGAAAAGAGGGCCCGAGCCTGGCCGACACAATAAACGTCGGCCACGAGGGCCGGGTTCCACGACGCGCCGATTTCAGGCCCGTCGTGGCGATGCTCACAGCCCCCGCATATCAACCAGACGGCTACGAATCGGCCGACGCCGTCTTCGCCGCTTCCCGGACCGCCCCGGCGACCGCTCCCGCGACCTTGTCGTTGAAGACGCTCGGGATGATGTAGTTCGGGTTCAGCTCGTCTTCGGTCACCACGTCCGCGAGGGCGGTCGCGGCGGCCAGCATCATCTCGGTGTTGACCGTGCGGGACTGCGCGTCCAGGAGGCCGCGGAAGACCCCCGGGAAGACCAGCACGTTGTTGATCTGGTTCGGGAAGTCGGAGCGTCCGGTGGCGACAACCGCCGCCGTCTGGCGGGCGATTGCCGGGTCGACCTCGGGGTCCGGGTTCGCGAGCGCGAACACGATCGCACCGTCGGCCATGGCGGCCACGTCGTCGCCGTCGAGGACGTTCGGGGCGGAGACACCGATGAAGACGTCCGCGCCGCGCACGGCCTCCTTCAGCGTGCCCGTCAGGCCCTCGGGGTTGGTGTTGTCGGCGATCCAGCGCAGCGGCGAGTCGGCGGCGGCCTCGACGAGGTCCTCGCGGCCGGCGTGAACGACACCGTGGATGTCGGCGACGACGGCGTTCTTGACGCCCGCCGCGATCAGCAGCTTGAGGATGGCCGTGCCGGCCGCGCCGGCGCCGGACATGACGACGCGGATGTTCTCGATCGCCTTGCCCGCGACGCGAAGTGCGTTGGTGAGCGCGGCGAGGACGACGATCGCCGTGCCGTGCTGGTCGTCATGGAAGACCGGGATGTCGAGTGCCTCGCGCAGCCGCGCCTCGATCTCGAAGCAGCGGGGCGCGGAGATGTCCTCGAGGTTGATGCCGGCGAACCCGGGGGCGATCGCCTTCACGATCTCGACGATCGCGTCGGTGTCCTGCGTGTCCAGGCACAGCGGCCACGCGTCGATGCCGGCGAACCGCTTGAAGAGGGCCGCCTTGCCCTCCATGACCGGCAGCGCGGCCTTGGGGCCGATGTTGCCGAGGCCCAGCACCGCCGAGCCGTCCGTCACGACCGCAACGGAGTTGCGCTTGATGGTGAGGCGGCGGGCGTCCTCGGGGTTCTCGGCGATCGCCATGCAGACGCGGGCCACACCCGGCGTGTAGACCATGGAGAGGTCGTCACGGTTGCGGATGGGGTGCTTGGACTGCATCTCGATCTTGCCGCCGAGGTGCATGAGGAACGTACGGTCCGAGACCTTGCCGAGGGTGACGCCCTCGATGCCGCGCAGCTTCTCGACGATCTCGTCGGCGTGGCCGGTCGAGGTGGCCGCGATGGTGACGTCGATCCGGAGCTTCTCGTGACCGGATGCGGTGACGTCGAGGCCGGTCACCGAGCCTCCGGAGGACTCCACGGCGGTGGTGAGCTGCGAGACGGCGGTTCCGCTCGCGGGCACCTCCAGCCGGACCGTCATCGAGTAGGAGACGCTGGGCGCCGTTGCCATGGCCGACTTCCTCTGCTTTCACGTGTACTGCGTGCACTGCGTGCACTGCGGCTGCCGCGTTGTACCGCGCGTAGCGCGTGGGGTGCGGGTTGCCGTCCGATCGTCGCACCTACCCCTGAGTACGTGAAAGCCGCCCGGGGTTGCGATCGTTTTGTTCACAACGAAAGAGGCCCGCGTCACATCGTGACGCGGGCCTCCGGGATGCTCAGTGACACCGACCCGCCATGCTCGCCTCGCGGCAAGTGGTCGCTCGTAGCGACGAAGGTTGGGCCCGGGGGCTTGGATCGGGCCGGTGCCACACCCAGGCTAACAAACGGATCCCGTAAGGCCATTCCCATCCCGGGAGTCCGTGTGGATCAACCCGCGACCGGCCCCCGACCGGCCCCCGACCTGTCGCGGGTCAGTCCCGGAGGAGATCCGGAACCCCACTCGCGTCCGGTTCATCCCGTTTGTCGGAGACGACCGTCAGCTGCTGGGTCGCCCGGGTGAGCGCCACGTACAGCACACGCAGCCCCGCGGGCGACTCGTCCGCGATCTCGGCCGGGGAGACGACGACCGTGGCGTCGTACTCCAGGCCCTTCGCCTCCAGGCTGCCCAGTGCCACCACCCGGTCGCCGAGCCCGGCGAGCCAGCGCCTGGCCTCGTCGCGGCGGTTCATGGCGACGACGACGCCGACGGTGCCGTCGACGAGGTCGAGGAGCCGGGCCGCCTCCGCGCGGACGGTCTGCGCCGGGGAATCCCGTACGACAGTGAAGTGGGGCCGGACGCCGGTCGAGCGGACGGCTGACGGGGACGGGGAGCCCGGCATCGCCAGCGCCAGCACCTTCGCCGCCAGCTCGGCGATCTCGGCCGGGTTGCGGTAGTTCACTGTCAGCTCGAAGCGGCGGCGCGGGCGCGTGCCCAGGGCCTCGTCGCGGGCCTGGGCCGCCTCGTCCGGGTCGGACCACGAGGACTGGGCCGGGTCGCCGACGATCGTCCAGGTGGCGTGCCGGCCGCGCCGGCCGACCATGCGCCACTGCATAGGGGTGAGGTCCTGGGCCTCGTCGACGATGACGTGGGCGTACTCGACGCGCTCCTGCGCCAGCCGCTCGGCCCGCTCGCGCTGCGACTCCTCGCGCACGGGCATCAGCTCCTCCAGGCCGGTGAGCTGGTCGAGCGGGTCCAGCTCACGCCGCTTCTTCGGACGGGCCGGGGAGCCGAGGATCGCCTGGAGCTCGTCGAGCATGGCGATGTCGTGCACGGAGAACCCGTCGCGCCTGAGCGAGCGGGCCGTCCTGCGGACCTCGCCGGGGTTGAGAATGCGCCGGGCCCAGCGTCCGAGACGCCGTTCGTCGGCCATCGTCTCCAGGACGGCCCTCGGGGTCAGCTCGGGCCACCAGGCGTCCAGGAACCCGATGAAGCTGTCCTCCGAGCTGACGTCCTCGTCGAAGGAGGAGCGCAGCTCGGCGGCCAGCTCGGGGTCCGCGTGCCGGCCGGCCGCGCCGGACTGCGCCCACAGGGCGTCGAGCAGCAGCCTGCGGGCACGGGGGCGGAGCAGATTGACCGGCGCGGTGCCGCCGAGGGCGCTGTGGCGGATGCGGTTCAGCTCCTCGGCCTCCAGCTCCAGGCGCCGTCCGAAGGCGACGACCCGGAGCCGGGCGGGTGAATCGTTCAGCTCGAGAGCTCCGCGCGCGGCCTTCCGCAGCACCTTGAGCATGCGGTACGACCCCTTGGCGCGGGCCACGGACGGGGAGTCGTACAGCGTGGCCTCGGCGCCGGCCGCATCGTCGGCGAGTGAGCCGATCGCGCGGATGGCGACCTGGCCCTCCTCACCGAGAGAGGGCAGCACGCCCTCGGTGTACGCCACCAGCAGCGGGGTCGGCGAGACGATGAGGATGCCGCCCGCGTACCGGCGCCGGTCCTGGTAGAGGAGGTAGGCCGCCCGGTGCAGGGCGACGGCCGTCTTGCCGGTGCCGGGGCCGCCCTCCACGTATGTCACGGAGGCGGCGGGGGCGCGGATCACCAGGTCCTGTTCGGCCTGGATGGAGGCGACGATGTCCCTCATGGTGTGGCTGCGGGCCTGGCCGAGGGCGGCCATCAGGGCGCCGTCGCCGATGACGGGCAGCCGGTGGCCGTCGAGGTACGCGGTCAGCTCGGGCCGCATCAGGTCGTCCTCGACACCGAGGACGCGGCGGCCCTTGGAGCGGATGACGCGACGGCGGACGACCCGGCCCGGGTCGACGGGGGTCGAGCGGTAGAACGGGGCCGCGGCCGGTGCCCGCCAGTCGATCACCAGCGGGGCGTAGTCCTCGTCGAGGACGCCGATGCGGCCGATGTGCAGGGTCTCGGCGATGTCGGCGGTGTTGTCGGGCCGCACGGTCCCTTCCGCGGGTTCCACGGCGGTGTAGGCGCCGTCGGGTCCCTTTTTGCCGTCCTTGCCGAGCAGCAGGTCGATCCGGCCGAAGAGGAAGTCCTCGAACTCGTTGTTCAGGCGGTTGAGGTGGACGCCGGCCCGGAAGACCTGAGCGTCCCGCTCAGCCAGCGCGCCCGGCGTGCCGACGTGCCCGCGCTTGGCCGCGTCGTTCATGAGGAACTCGGCCTCGTGGATCTTCTCCTCGAGCCGCCGGTACACCCGGTCCAGGTGTTCCTGTTCCACGCTGATCTCTCGGTCCCGCACCGAATCCTGTACGGCGTCCTGAACCGAGCCGACCGCGGTTTCCTGCTGAGCCTGAGCGGCCACCGGGCCCCCTTCTGACGTGCTGGGCAGCCGTCAACCGTACGCGAAGGGGACCCCCGGAGGCTACGGACCTGCCCGACGTATCCCGCCGGGCAGGTGATGGTCGCACGTGCTGAGGGTCTGTCCGGCGGCTCATGCCGGAGACACGGGGCCTGGCACGCCCATCTGCCGCGTTGCCGTCGGTGGCCGTCGGTGGCCGTCGGTGGCCGTCGGTGGCCGTCGGTGGCCGAGGCTACGCGTCGATCTCGACGAGCCTCTTGCCCTCGAAGGTCATGACCTCGTAGTGGTCGATCTCGTTCGGGTTGAAGGCCGCTCCACCGCCGATGTACAGCGGGTTCTTGGCTTCTTCCGTCTTGGCGTTCGGGAGGCCGTAGCCCCAGTTCGGGACGGACCAGGACGAGACGGTCTCGCGCTCGCCGTTCTTGCCCACGGCGATCAGGGAGCACTTGAGCGGACCCTTGACGTTCTTGAGCTGGAGGACCGCCTGGGTGCCCCAGTCCTTCTTCGCCGAGGCGACCGTGCCGGTGACATCGGTCGTCGGATCCGTGGCCGTGACCTTGTCGGGCAGGCTCTCGAAGAGGGTTTTGGCGGGGCTCGCGGGCGCCGCCTGGTTACCGGTGTCCGAGTCGCCGCCCGTCGCCGCGACCACGGCCAGCGGGCCGCCGATGATCAGCGCGGCAGCGGCCGCCACCAGGTAGAAGCTGCGTCGGCGCTTGACGGCGCGACGCTCGGAGAGCTCGTCGACCAGCTTCTCCGCCAGCCGTGGGCTGGGCCGGGCGGACAGCGACTCGCCGATCGAGGGCGTGCCGGAGCCCGGCAGGTCCGCGAGAGCGGCCAGCATCGGCTCCATCCCGGAGAGTTCGTCGAGCTGCTGGGCGCACCATTCGCAGGTGGCGAGATGGGCCTCGAAAGCGGTTGCTTCGGCGTCGTCGAGGATGCCGAGGGCGTAGGCGCCGACGGTCTCGTGCTCGTTCGGCACCGAAGATCCCATCATGGGGCCAGACATACCCGAACCACCTGTACCGAATCCCTGGTTTCCCCCGTAAACACTCATCACGCCGTCACCCCCCGCTCCTCCAGTGCCAGCTTCATCGAACGCAGGGCGTAGAACACCCGTGAGCGCACCGTGCCACTGGGGATACCAAGCGTCTCGGCCGCCTCATTGACGGTACGCCCCTTGAAGTACGTCTCGACGAGCACCTCCCGGTGGGCCGGGGTCAGGTCGTCGAGCGCGTCGGACAACGTCATCAGCCACAGCGCCTTGTCGATCTCGTCCTCCGCGGGGATGACCTCCAGCGGCGACGGATCGACCTCCTGCGGCCGGGCCTGCCGGCTGCGGTGGCCGTCGATGACGATGCGCCGGGCGACCGTCACCAGCCAGGGGCGTACCGATCCGGTCGCTCGATTGAGCTGGCCGGCGTTCTTCCAGGCACGGATGAGTGTTTCCTGCACCACGTCCTCGGCTCTCTGGCGGTCGCCCGCGACCAGGCGAAGGACGTACGCAAGGAGAGGTCCGGCGTGCTCTCTGTAGAGGGCACGCATCAGCTCCTCATCTGGTTCCGAGGGCTGGGACATGCGATGTCGGGCCCTCGATCCACGTTCATTGGCCACGACGGAATCCTTGCGCACGCCCACCTCCGATGTCCCGGGGTTCCCCCAGTCGGTCGCTCGCCCACGGGTACGGACGGAGGCAGTTGTGTGTTCAATGTGGCGCGACAGTTTTCGGCGGGGTGTCGTGACGAGCTCGGACATGGGGGCACATTCCCACCGCGCGATATTTACATTTCCACCGCACAAGCAAGATCGCGACCGCTGCCCTCGTGAGGCTGAAGGTAAACGGCGTGTAATCCAAATCACTTCGACGGTCGATTCACAGAAGCCGCATACCGCTCGCCAGGCGGTCGCTCGCCTCACTCAGGTACGGGCGAGGGCCGCTCGTCGGCGGTGTCGGGCCACCCTTTCGCGGTTCCCGCAGACCTCACTGGAGCACCAGCGCCTCCTGCGTCCCCTGGATGTGTCGACGTATACGATCGGGCAGTTGTCGCCCTCGCACTGGCGCAGGCCGGCCCGGGCGACGGGGTCGGTGAGCAGTTCCACGGCGTCCCGGGCGATCGTGCCGAGCAGGCCCGCACAGTCGGGCGGACCGTCCAACTCCCGTACGAGCGTCCCGCCTTCGCCGCGCACCGCGCGCGGGGCGGGTGGCGCCGCCCGGGCGAGCTCGTTGACGCGGGCCAGCGCGAGGTCGTACGGGCGGGTCTCGGAGGCGAGCCCGCCGGGCACCAACCGGCCCACGAGGCCGCGCAGTTCACGGAAGCCCACGAGCCAGGCGGCGTCCGTGTGCGCCAGCGGGGTGTCCGCCGGGACGAGCCCGGACGCGGTGATCCAGGCGCGCAGGACCTCGACGGAGCCGAGCCGTTCCTCGGGATGGGTGGTCGCGAGGAGATCCAGGCAGATCCGCCCGGCATCGAACCGCAGCTCGTACGAGGCCGTGGCCGTACCCAGTGCCATGTGCCTGTCACCGCCTAGGGGTCACCCCGGTCATGAGGGGTCGGCGAGTTGCCGGTGAGGGGCTGGTGAAGCGTTCCCTCCAACAGTGCATGCCCGCTGGCGCGGCCGGAACCCCTCGGGCGCACGTGGACGACGGCGTATGCGGCCGCGCGTCCGGGCCATGTCCCGCCCGTGCTCCCGCCGGTTGACTGATCGGCATGACGGAGAACACAACGTGAGTGGCGTGGAATGTCGTTCGGACGCTGCCGTCGACGCCGGCACTGGTGTGCCTGGCGCGGGCGCTGGTGCCGTACGCCGGATTCGGCGCAGGGCAGGCAATGCGAGCCCGACCGGCGTTTGAGGACGAGGCCGTTCAGGCCGAAGGGGGCTGGGGCGCAGCCCCGAGCGACGCACGCACCGGCGCAGGGTGCGAACTCACACGTCCGAATACTTGGCGTCCGCCGCCGGATCCAGCGCCAGCCGATAGCCCCGCTTGACGACGGTCTGGATCAACTTCGGCGCGCCGAGCGCGCTGCGGAGCCGGGCCATCGCCGTCTCGACGGCGTGTTCGTCCCGCCCCGATCCCGGCAGCGCCCGCAGCAGATCGGCCCGCGCCACGACCCAGCCCGGCCGCCGCGACAGCGCCCGCAGCAGCGACATCCCCGCCGGCGGCACCGGGCGGAGCGCCCCGTCCACCAGCACCGCGTGGCCGCGGATCTCCACGTGGTGACCGGCGATCGGCAAGGACCGCGCCCGGCCGGGCAGTTCCTGGCACAGCAGCTGGACGAGGGGACCGAGCCGGAAGCGCTCGGGCGAGACCGTGTCGACGCCCCGGGACTGGAGCGGCAGTGCGGTGACCGGGCCCACGCAGGCCGGCAGCACGTCGTGGCTGAGGGCGGCGAGCAGTTCGGGCAGCAGGCCGCGCTCCTCGGCGCGCGACAGCAGTGAGGCGGCGGCGGGCGCGCTGGTGAAGGTGAGTGCGTCCAGGCTGCGCGCGACCGTCGCGTCCAGCAGCCGGTCCATCGGCGCGACGTCCTCCGGCGGCATCCACCGGTAGACGGGCACCCCGAGCACCTCCGCTCCCGCGGCCCGCAGCGCCTCCACGAAACCGGGCAGCGGCTCGCCGTGCAGCTGCAGGGCGATCCGGCGGCCTTCGACGCCCTCCTCCAGGAGCCGGTCGAGCACCTCTGCCATGGACTCGGAGGACGGCGACCACTCCTCCGTCAGGCCGGCGGCCCGTATCGCGCCCTTGACCTTGGGTCCGCGGGCGAGCAGCTCGATCCCGCGCAGCCGGGTGAGCAGGTCCTCGCCGAGTCCCCAGCCGTCGGCGGCCTCGATCCAGCCCCGGAAGCCGATCGCGGTCGCGGCGACCACGACGTCCGGAGCCTGGTCGATGACCTCCTTGGTCGCGGCGAGCAGCTCACTGTCGTCGGCCAGCGGCACGATGCGCAGGGCGGGGGCGTGCAGCACGGCGGCACCACGGCGCTGGAGCAGCGCCCCGAGCTCATCGGCCCGGCGCGCTGCGGTCACTCCCACGGTGAAGCCCGCCAGGGGGCCGTGGTCCGGTCGCTGCTGTTCGTCGTACATGGCTCTCGTCCCGCACTCGAGTCGTTTGCACTACATGTGGTGTTGTCTCACCCTCATGCCGAACGAGCCTGTCAACGGCTCGTGACAGGCTCGGTTCGGCTTGATGTCGGCAGTGTTACGTCACACTTCCGCGTAGCTGAGCTGCGGCTTCGCCTCTGTGGCGGTCGTCTCCTCCGCCTTGGCGGCCGGGCGGCGAAGGTATACGGCCCAGGTGACGGCGAAGCAGAGGCCGTAGAAGGAGAGGAAGGTCACGAAGGCGCCGGTGCCGGAGCCGTAGGTCAGGAAGGACTGGCGGAAGGCCAGGTTGATGCCGACGCCGCCGAGTGCGCCCACCGCGCCGATCAGGCCCATGGAGGCACCGGAGAGCCGGCGCCCGTAGATGGCCGCCTCCTCGCCCTGGAGTCCCTTGGCGAGAGCCTTCGCCTGGAAGATGCCGGGGATCATCTTGTACGTCGACCCGTTGCCGAGGCCGCTGAGGACGAACAGGACGACGAACACTCCGACGAACAGCGGCAGCGACTTCTCCATGCTCGCGAACACGAGGGCGGTGGTCGCGGCGGCCATGCCGACGTAGTTGTACAGGGTGATCTTCGCGCCGCCGTACTTGTCGGCGAGCCAGCCGCCCACGGGTCGGATCAGGGAGCCGAGCAGCGGGCCGATGAAGGTCAGATACGCGGCCTGCAGGGGCGTACGGCCGAACTGGACCTGGAGCACCTGACCGAAGGCGAAGGCGAAGCCGATGAAGGAGCCGAAGGTGCCGATGTAGAGGAAGGACATGATCCAGGTGTGCGCGTCCTTCGCGGCGTCCTTGGCGGCGCCGGTGTCGTTCTTCACCGTCGCGAGGTTGTCCATCTTGAGCGCGGCCAGGACTGCGGCGACCAGGATGAGCGGGATGTAGATGCCGAGCAGCACGCGCGGGCCGGCGCTGGCGCCGATGACCGCGAGCGCGATCAGCTGGATGACCGGCACGCCGATGTTGCCGCCGCCGGCGTTGAGGCCGAGCGCCCAGCCCTTCTTCCTGAGCGGGAAGAAGGCGTTGATGTTGGTCATGGAGGAGGCGAAGTTGCCGCCGCCGATGCCGGCCAGCAGACCGACAAGCAGGAAGGTGTTGAAGGACGTTCCCGGCTCCATCACGGCGAAGGCGGCGATGGTCGGGACGAGCAGGAGGCCGGCCGAGACGATCGTCCAGTTCCGGCCACCGAAGATCGCGATGGCGAAGGTGTAGGGCACGCGCACGACCGCGCCGACCAGCGTCACCATCGATGTCAGCAGGAACTTGTCCGCCGGCGTGAGCCCGTACTCGGGGCCCATGAAGAGCACCAGCACGGACCACATGGTCCAGATCGAGAATCCGATGTGCTCCGAGAGGACGGAGAAGATCAGGTTCCGGCGGGCGACCTTCTCTCCGGTCTCGTTCCAGAAGGTCTCGTCCTCCGGATCCCACTTCTGGATCCAGCGACGGCCCCTGCTCGGGGGTGCGGGGGCTGTGCTAGGGGCTGTCATGACGCCTCCACGGGGCTCCGGGGCTAGGTGATTCTTTGCCGGTACTGAGCGGTGATGAGTCCCGAAGGTAGAGAGGGCGCGTTTCCTGGCTGTGGCTGTGAGTGACCGGAAAGGAACGTTGCTCTCACCTTCCGCGAAAGCGGGAGGTGAGGTTCGCGGGCTCGCTACGGGCAGTCAAGGCCTTCGGCGTGCCCCCCGGCGCCGGACCCCGTTCGGCCACAACCGGGGCTTTCGCCCGGCCGCCGCGTCCTCCGTCCAACCGAAGCAGAGGATACAGCCGGCCACGAGGATCCAGGTGAGGGCAAGGACCGGCCAGGAGCTCTCCAGCAGCCACGGGACGTGCAGCTCCAGTACCTGGAAGCCCCACAGCTGGTCCCACATCGTCAGGGCGGCGACGATGCACACGTTGTGCCAGAGATAGATCGTCACGGCGCGGGAATTGAGCAGGGTGATCAGCCCGTCCCAGGGACGCAGCCGGCGGGGCCACTCGGACCACGAGGGGCTGAAGTGCAGGAGCAGCAGCACCGTCGAGAGGGACCACAGGGCCTGGCCGAAGGGGATGTCGTCGAGGTCGTGGCCGGCCTTGAAGCCGTGCGTCAGCGCGTACCACAGGCCCAGCAGGGCGACGGCCGGGACCACGGAGGGGACGGCGTAGCGGGGGATGCGCTGGAGGATGCCCTCCTGGTGGGCCATGCCGAGGATCCAGCAGGCACCGAAGGTGGCGAAGTCGAGGACGGCCGAGTCGAGCCGCGGGCTGGGGATGGTGACGTAGCCGAACTCGAGGGCCGCGCAGAGGACGACCGGCGCCAGGATCGTCGCGCACGGAAGGGCGCGCAGGGCCTTCAGCAGGAGCGGGGAGAGCAGGACGAACCACAGGTAGGCGCGGATGTACCAGAGCGGCACCGCGAGCTCCGAGGCCCAGTCCCCGCCGATGACGCCGTGGATGCCCTGGAGTTCCTCGGCGCCGGGCGGCTCGCTCAGCGGCAGGACCCAGAAGGTGAGGTGGAGCCACCACCAGCCCGGATGCCCTTCGGAGTCCGGGCCCCAGCCCTGCAGCAGCATGCCGGTCACGCCGACCGCGCCGAGCAGCCACAGCGGGGGCAGCAGTCGGCGCAGGCGGCCGCGTATGACCTGCAGGGGCTGCCGTTTCCCGAGAGAGCGGGCCATGAGGTTGCCGGCGAGCGCGAACATCACGCCCATCGAGGGGAACACCACCGGCAGCCAGGCCCAGCCCATCAGGTGGTAGAAGACGACCCGGAAGAGGGCGACGGCCCGCAGGAGGTCGAAGTAGCGGTCGCGGACGGGTGCCGGCCGGGTCCGCTCGTCGGCCGGCTGTGCGGGGGCCTGTGTGAACGGCGGGGTGCTCATCGGACCGGCCTCTCTTCCATGGCCTCACCACGCTGGGCGGGTACGCCCGGTGGCGCGGCGACCTGGCCCTTGCGCCGCAGCTTCTGCCAGCGCAGGCGGCCGCCGGTGAGGGCGGTGATCCAGGACTGGAGCAGGACGACGTACATGAGCTGGCGGTAGAGGATCTGCTGCAGGGGCAGCGAGACCAGCGGGGCCGGTGACTCGCGGTCCAGACGGAAGGAGTAGCCCGCGCAGGCCGCCTGGATCGCGAGGACGCCGAACCAGGCCGCCACCGTCCTGCCCGTGGGGCCGAAGATCAGGCCGTAGAGCAGGAAGACGTCGATCAGCGGGGCCAGCAGCGGGGCCACCACCATGAACAGGGACACCAGCGGCAGACCCACCCGGCCGAAACGGCCGGAGGGGCCGCGTTCGACCAGGGCGCGGCGGTGTTTCCAGATCGCCTGCATGGTGCCGTACGACCAGCGGTAGCGCTGGGACCACAGCTGCTGGACCGACTCCGGGGCCTCGGTCCAGGCGCGGGCCTTCTCGGCGTAGACGACGCGCCAGCCGTCGCGGTGCATCGCCATGGTGATGTCGGTGTCCTCGGCGAGCGTGTCGTCGCTCATGCCGCCGACCCGTTCCAGGGCCGTGCGCCGGAAGGCGCCCACCGCGCCCGGGATCGTCGGCATGCAGCGCAGGACGTCGTACATACGGCGGTCGAGGTTGAAGCCCATCACGTACTCGATGTGCTGCCAGGCGCCGATGAGGGTCTCGCGGTTGCCGACCTTGGCGTTGCCGGCGACGGCGCCGACGCGCGGGTCGCCGAAGGGCTGCACCAGCTCACGGACGGTGGACGGTTCGAAGACCGTGTCGCCGTCCATCATCACGACGATGTCGTGCCTGGCGCCCGCCAGACCGCGGTTGAGGGCCGCCGGTTTGCCCGCGTTGAGCTGGCGGATCACCCGTACGCCGGGCAGGTCCATGGCCTCCACGATCCGTGCGGTGCCGTCGGCGGAGCCGTCGTCGACGACGATCACCTCGATCGGGTGCTCACTCGCCGTCAGTGAACGGACCGTGTTCTCGATGCACTTGGCCTCGTTGTACGCCGGGACCAGCACCGACACCGGTTCGGTGACCGGCGCGCCCCAGCGGAAGCCGGGCCGGCGGACCCTGCGTGCGTGGACGCCGGACAGGACGAGCATCAAGCCGAAGCGCGCGATGACCAGGAAGCCGATGACCGCGAGGCCGGCCACCAGTACGCCGGTGGTCTCGTCCGAGGCCCGCACCACGAAGATCCACGCCTGGGCCTTCCACAGGCCGGCTCCGGTGACCGGGGTGTGTGCGCTGGGTGCGTCGAGGGCCTCGGTGAGGTTGTCGAACTCGTAGCCCCGGGCCTTCATCTGCGGCACGAACCGGTCGAGCGCCTGAACGGTCTGGTGGCGGTCGCCGCCCGAGTCGTGCATCAGGACGATCGCCCCTCTGCCGCCCTTCGGGGTGGCGTTGCGGATGATCCGCTCCACGCCGGGCTTGCGCCAGTCCTCGCTGTCGGTGTCGGTGACGACGGTGATGTAGCCGCGGCTGCCGATGTACCGGGTCACCGCCCAGGACCGGTTGTCCGTGGCGGCGGCGTCGGAGGAGTACGGCGGGCGGAAGAGCGAGGTGCGGATGCCGGCGGCGCCGGTGATCGCGAGCTGGTTCTGGGACAGCTCCCAGTCGATGCGCTTCTTCGACTGGTAGGTGAGGTCGGGGTGGTTGAAGGTGTGCAGGCCGACCTCGTGGCCCTCGGCGACGATGCGCCGGACCAGGTCCGGGTGGCGCGAGGCCATGGTGCCGGTGACGAAGAAGACCGCGTGTGCGTGGTGCTTCCTGAGCACGTCAAGGACCTCGGGGGTCCAGGCCGGGTCCGGGCCGTCGTCGAAGGTGAGGACGAGGCGGTGATCACGCACCTTCAGGCTGGTGGCGCGGCTGCCGCGGGTGTCGATGACCGGGCCGCCGTCCAGGATCTTCCGGGGCACCTGGTCGGCGGCCGCCTCGGTCCGGACGCGGTGGTCGGCGAGGATCTCGCTGTGTACGTAGCCGCGCAGCATCAGCATCGCCATGAGCGCGGCGAGGACGAGTGCGGGCAGCAGCAGGCGCATGGGCAGGCGGCGACGCCGGGAACCGCCGTCGGTTCCGGTCGCGCGCCCGCCGCGGCGGGTGCGGGGTGCCATCAGAGAACGGGCTCCGGGGACGGGGAGGACGGCGGTGCGGACGTGCCCGGCTTCCCGGCGGGGCTCTCGGCGATGGGTGTGGGATCGCTCCCGCCGTTGGCCACCGGGCCGGGGCCGGGGTCGACGCTGCCGCCTGACGGCGAGGGAGCGGGCGAGGCGCTGCCGTCGCCCGTCGGGGTGCTGGGGTCGGCCGACGGGGCGCCGTGCGTCTCGGTGGGGTCCGGGCTCGGGTCGACCGTGTCGGTTCCCGGGCCTGCCGTGGTCCTGGTGGCGGTCGGCGAGGGGTCGGCGGACGTGCCCGGCCGGTCGGTACCGGCTGAGGCGCCGGTCGCGGGACTGCCGGTGCCCGGCCTCGGTGTCGTACCGGCGGCGGCCGTCGGAGCGGTACCGGGGGCGGGGGCGGCGCCGGCGGCGGAAGGCTGCTGCGTCTCGGCGGGCTGCGGGGAGGTGTCCACGCTGCCGGCCGGCCGGTCGGCCTGCTGTCCCGGTACGGGCAGCCAGGGCGCGTTGGAGTTGCCGGACAGCATGGTGGCGACGATGACGACGGCGTAGACGGCGCAGGCGAGTGAGACCGCCATACCGATCCGGCGGAATCGGCGGCTGCGGCGGCCCGACTCGTCGACGAACACCGGTCCGTCGGAGCCGTCCGTCCCACCTTTGGTCCGCCCTGCGAGTCGGTCCCCCAACTGTGAGCCGACGTCGTCGAGTTGGACGGTGACCTCGTCGGGGTCGTGGTCGTTACACGATTGGCCGGCCTCCCACGGGCCGGAGACAATTCCGGTTCCTCTCGTGTCCGGAAATGACTGGGTCTCGCTGCCATTTGTAACGAGTTCACTGATCGCGGATGCGACTTCCGGCCATTCCGGTTGGGCGTCTTCCCGCCCATCGCTCGCATTCTTCACATACACGCACATCCCCCCACGGAACGTTCATGGGTGCGCGCACGACACCGAGCACCAGTCGCCGAACCAGGCCCCCACCCGACCCGAGCGCCCCCTTTGTCGCAAGTGTGCTCAGGTCCCCGAATGTAGCGCAGAGAAACGTTGCGTGTTTGCCAAGTGTCAATTGTGCGCCCGTACGAGGGAAGCGTCGATGTCCGGAACCCATCCCTCGGCGGACCTGTGCAACCAGCCTTCCTCCGTGGAGAGTTGGGCCGCGGCGCGCCGAAGGGCATCGAATGCCGGATGCACCAGCCCCTTGCGCCACACCAGCGAGACGGGCGACAGCGGGACGGGATCGATCAAGGGGCGCAGCACCGTCTCAGGCATGGCCGGAAAGTCCACCACGGCAAGGATCGGGTGCCGGGTCTTGGCCATGAGGCGCCGGAACTCCTCGTCCCCGACGGCCAGGGGAGCAGGTGGCGCGATCTCGATCGCACGTCCGCAGAACAACTGGCGGGCGAGGTCGGTCCACTCCGGCGTCCGCGACGTAGAGGCGGGCCGCGGCACGCGTGAAGTGCAGTTCCTCGGCGACGACGAGGAAGGCACCCGTGCCTTCACCGCCGGGAACCTGATGGCCCGCCTGCCGATGGGCATGTTCAGCGTGAGCGGGGTGCTGATGATCGCCGGTTCGCGGGGCTCGTACGCCCTGGCCGGCGCCGTCACGGCCACCGGTCTCGCGGTGACCGCGCTGGGTTCGGCGCAGGCGTCGCCGGGACGGCGCGCTTCTTGGGCACCTCGTCGGCGTACGAGCGCACGACGCTGACCGTGGACGTCCGGCTGTCGACGTTCACCCTCTGCCAGGCACCGGCCGCGTACCCACCGCGTACCGGCTCACCCGAGCCCCCAGGCCCGCCCGAGCCGGTACGCGGCGCAGAGGTTCACGTCGAGGACGTAGGCCCCGGCCGTCCCGCACTGCTCGCTCCCGCTCCCCGGGTCGACGGGTTGCCCGTGCCCCATGCCGGTGATGCTGTACGTCTCGACGACGGCGTTCCCGCCCGCGTCCTTGAAGACCTGGTGGGGATACCCGGCCACGGTGTCGCTGACGTCGGCGGTCTGGTCGGCGCCGTGGACGTCGGTCCACTGCTTCATCAGGTCGGTCATGTTGACGGGCTTCACGGTGTAGTCGGCGCTGCCCTGGAGGACGGTGAGTGCCGGCCAGGGCCCGCCGTAGCCGGTGCGGGCCGCCCGCACCCGGTCGCCCCACTGCTGCGGGGTCTGGGTGGCACCGACGTACATGCAGCCCCACGGCGACCCGGCGGCCTGCGCGCAGCCGTACGGCAGCCCGGCGACGACGCCGCCGGCGGCGAACTTCTCCGGATACGTTGCCATCATCGCGGCGGACATGCCTCCACCGGCGGAAAGCCCCGTGACGTAGACGCGTGCCGGGTCGCCCGACACGTCGGCGAGCTGGCGGTCCAGCATCTGCGCGATGGACGCGGCCTCACCCTGACCGCGCGCGATGTCCCCGTTCTCGAACCAGTTGAAGCAGTTCGACGCGTTGTTGGCGGCCGGCTGCTGCGGCAGCACCACGGAGAAGCCCCAGCGGTCGGCGAGCTGGATCCACCCGCTGCCGGTGCCGTATCCGGAGGCGTTCTGGGTGCAGCCGTGCAGCGCGACGACGACAGGGCGCCCGGCGGGCAGCCCGTCGGGGACGTACCGGAACATGCGGAGGGCACCGGGGTTGCTCCCGAACCCGGTGACCTCCTGGAGAGAGGCGGCGGCGGCTCGGCCCGGGCTGAGGAAGACGGCGAGGAGGGCGACCAGGAGGGTCGCGAGAACGGCGGAACGGCTTCGGCTTGCGGCTCTGGTCTGGGTCATGGGGAGGGACCGTAGAAGCGTGAACGACCCGCCGATATGGGGCGGCGCACCACAACAAGGGCCGTTGCTGTGGGAGCCGGGTCCCGAAGCCCGGAGCTCAGGCCTCGCGGGGTGGCCGACGGACCTGCACGGCAGCAGACCGGTGGCCGGCGTGTGCCCACAGATGGTGCGCCTCCGGGCATGACAAAGGCCCCGCCGCTCGAAAGCGACGAGGCCTTTGTCCACATGGGATGAGGGACTCCGAGGGTCATGCCCCCGGAAACCTTCGGTGGAGATGGCGGGAATCGAACCCGCGTCCAACGGTGCAGAATCAGGGCTTCTCCGTGTGCAGTTCGCTGTGATTTTCTCGGCCCCGGCGATCACGCGAACAAGTCGCCGACGGGCCCAGTCACTGTTTGATTTCCCTCTTCACCCCGTGACCGGGATCAAGGTTTAGTCCCCTAGCTGATGCCAGGATCCGGGTCGGGAACAGCCCCGGGCTGACACTCCCATTAAGGAGCTATCGCGTCACTACCTGATCAGGCAGCGAGGGCGAAGAGCTCGGGAGAATCGCTCTTGGAATTGGCGATTATTTTTTGCGACATATGGTTTACGAGATCATTGCCGCTTCCTCGACACGCTTCCCCTGCTTCGACAGCCGCTGTCGAAACCGATCATCCCCATGTTGATTTTTCAATCCCTCCGGAGAGGGTTCGCACCCGCTGTGGAGTGCAGGTGCCATCGTACGTGACCGACGCGGATCGGTGCCAGCTCATTTCCCGGCGACCGGCGGGCCGGCGACCGAGGACGAGCGACCGGCGGCGAACGACCGGCGGCTAGGCACCCCGCTGCTTCCGCTTCGCCGCCGCGATCGCGCGGTCCGTCTCCCGCCGGTCCTGCTTCTCGCGCAGCGTCTGCCGCTTGTCGTACTCCTTCTTGCCTCGCGCCAGCGCGATCTCGGCCTTCGCTCGGCCGTCCTTGAAGTACAGGGCGAGAGGCACGATCGTGTGGCCCGTCTCCTCGGACTTCACCGCCAGCTTGTCGATCTCCTCGCGGTGCAGGAGCAGCTTGCGCTTGCGGCGCGCGGCATGGTTGGTCCAGCTCCCCTGGCTGTACTCGGGGATGTGGGCGTTGTGCAGCCACGCCTCGTTGCCGTCGATCTGGACGAAGCCGTCGGCCAGCGAGGCGCGTCCCTGGCGCAGCGACTTCACCTCGGTACCCGTGAGCACGAGACCGGCCTCGTAGGTGTCGATGATCGCGTAGTCGTGCCGGGCCTTCTTGTTCTGCGCGACGATCTTGCGCTTGCCGTCCTTGGCCTTGCCGGTGGCCGCCGCACCCTGCTTCGGCTGGGACTCTTTCGGTACGTACATTCCCTTACTCATAGTGCGGTCATTTTCGCACCAGGAGGGGGTCCGGGGGAAAGCCGATTAGGAGGCCGGCGCCCGGTCGGTCACGACGCGTCCCCGAGTCCGCCCAGGACGGTCTCCGCGCGGTCCAGCGCCCCGTGGTCCGCATCGAGGTCGGGCATGATCCCCGTCCCGTCGACGCCACGGCCCGACGGGGTGCGGTAGTGCCCGACGGTCAGCTCGGCGACGGAGCCGCCGGGCAGCCGGCTCGGCATCTGGACCGAGCCCTTGCCGAAGGTGCGGGAGCCCACGACGACCGCGCGGCCGCGGTCCTGCAGGGCGCCGGTGAGGAGCTCGGCCGCGCTCATCGTGCCCCCGTCGACGAGCGCGACCAGGGGTCTGGTGGTGTCACCGCCCGGCTCGGCGTGCAGGGCGCGCTGTTCGCCGTCGACGTCGTACGTGGCGACGAGGCCGCCGTCGAGGAAGGCGGAGGCGGTGGTGACGGCCTCGGTGACCAGGCCGCCGGAGTTGCCGCGCAGGTCGAGGATGATGCCGGGGGCGGCGGGGGCCTGCCGTACGGCGGCGCGTACGACGTCGCCGGAGCCCCTGGTGAACGAGTCGATCTTGATGACGGTGACTCCGCCGGCGAGCCTTCGGACAGTGACCGAATCCGTGGACAGACGGGCCCGGCGCAGGGTGAGGCTCCACGCGCGGGTGCCGCGCTCCAGGCCGAGGCGGACGCTCGTACCGGCCGGCGCGTCCGTGGCGTCACCGCGCAGTAAGGCGACCACCTCGGTGACGGGCCGCCCGTCGACCTGCGCACCGTCGACGCTGCGCAGCCGGTCTCCCCTGCGGATCCCGGCGGCGGCCGCGGGCGAGCCGGCCGCCACCTTGGTCACCTCGATACGGCCGTCGCGCTCACGCCGCGCCCACAGGCCGACGCCCGTGTACTCGCCGTCGAGGGCCTCCTCGAACTCCTTGTACTCGCCCTGGGAGTAGACGGCGCCCCAGCGGTCACCGCTGCGGCTGACCGCGCGCTCGGCGGCCTCCATGGGGGACGTGCCGTCGGCCATGGCATCGGCGGCCGCCTCGGCGACGTTCTCCTGCCGGCTCGCGGGCACGGACGTACGGGGGGCGTCGGACCCGGACCTCCGGCCGGCGTCGGGGAACGAGCCGGTCGCGGCACCGGCCACGAGCACGCTCGTGAAGACCAATGTCAGGGCGGCCCCGCGGCGGATGCGGCGGGGCTGGCAGAACAGGTCGCGGCCTGACATGCCGGTGAGTCTAGGACAACGCGAAGGGCCGCACGGTCGGTTGCCCGTACGGCCCTCTTGGCATGCGTCACACCTTCAGGTACTTGCGCAGCGCGAAGAACGCGGCCAGCGCCGGCATCAGCAGACTCGTCGCGAGGATGAGCGGCAGCTTCGTCAGGACCGCGTCCCAGCCGATGAAGTTGATCAGGTTGAGTTTCTCGGACAGGGCCAGACCGTGGTCGATGATGAAGTACCGGGCGACCACCAGGAAGGCACAGGCGACGCCACCGCCGATGAGCCCGGCGACGGCGGCCTCCATGATGAACGGCGCCTGGATGTAGAAGCCCGAGGCGCCCACCAGGCGCATGATGCCGGTCTCACGCCGCCGGCTGAACGCCGAGACACGCACCGTGTTGACGATCAGCATCAGCGCGACGACGAGCATCAGCGCCATCACCGCGCGCGCGGCCCAGTTCATGCCGTTGAGCAGCCCGAAGAGGTTGTCCAGGATGCCCTTCTGGTCCTGCACGGACTGCACGCCGTCCCGCCCGTCGAAGGCGGTCGCGATGACCTGGTACTTCTCCGGGTCCTTCAGCTTGATGCGGTACGACTCCTGCATCTGGTCCGGCGTCAGGGAGCTGGCCAGCGGGGAGTCGCCGAACTGCTCCTTGTAGTGCTTGTACGCCTGGTCCTGGGACTCGTAGGTGACGGTCTGCACGACCGACGCCATCTCCTTGAGGTCGGCGAGGATCTCCTTCTTCTGGTCCTCGGTGACCGCCCCCTTGGCACAGTTGGGGTCGGACTCGGCGTCGCTCTTGTTGCAGAGGAAGATCGAGACGTTGACCTTGTCGTACCAGTAACCCTTCATGGTGCTCACCTGGTCGCTCATCAGCAGCGACCCGCCGAACAGGGCCAGGGACAGGGCGACGGAGACGACGACCGCGAAGGTCATGGTCAGGTTGCGGCGGAGACCGACACCGATCTCGGACAGTACGAACTGGGCGCGCATGGCGTCTGGTTAAGCCTTTCCGTGGATCGTCAGTGCTGGTAGCCGTAGACGCCGCGCGCCTGGTCGCGGACGAGACGGCCCTTCTCCAGCTCGATGACGCGCTTGCGCATCTGGTCCACGATGTTCTGGTCGTGCGTCGCCATCACCACGGTCGTGCCCGTCCGGTTGATGCGGTCGAGCAGCTTCATGATGCCGACGGAGGTCTGCGGGTCGAGGTTGCCGGTGGGCTCGTCGGCGATGAGCAGCTTGGGCCGGTTGACGAAGGCGCGCGCGATGGCCACGCGCTGCTGCTCACCACCGGACAGCTCGCCGGGCATCCGGTCCTCCTTGCCACCGAGCCCGACTAGGTCGAGAACCTGCGGCACGGACTTGCGGATCTCGCCGCGCGACTTGCCGATGACCTCCTGCGCGAAGGCCACGTTCTCGGCGACCGTCTTGTTCGGCAGGAGACGGAAGTCCTGGAACACCGTCCCCAGCTGGCGGCGCATCTGCGGCACCTTCCAGTTGGAGAGACGCGCGAGGTCCTTGCCCAGGACGTGCACCTGACCGTGGCTGCACCGCTCCTCGCGGAGGACCAGCCGCAGGAAGGTGGACTTTCCGGAGCCCGAGGACCCCACGAGGAACACGAACTCGCCCTTCTCCACCTCGAGGGAGACATCCCTGAGTGCGGGGCGGGTCTGCTTGGGGTAGACCTTGGATACGTTGTCGAATCGGATCACGGATGCACCACGGGTCGCCGGGGGTAGATGAGCGTGACCATACGCGAACCGGACGCACAAGCGCAGGCACCGGTCGGGGTTGCGCGAGGGTTGTGCGTTTTTGTACCGGGGAGTCCTCGAGGGTCGGCCGGGCAGCATACACAGGGGCACGGGGAACAGCGCGACAAGCCACATTCGGCCCGCGCTCGCGAGACAATGGCAACCACCCCTCCCCGAGCGCCCGCGCCGCCCCCGGAGGAACCTGGCACAGTGGAGGGGGAACGTTCTCGCCCCCGAGGGCGTTGACCTACGTGGAACCGGTGCAAGGAGGGCGAGCGCATGACGTACGACCGGCTGGTGTGCGCGAACTGCGCGGCGCCCGTGAGCGAGGGCCGGTGCCCGGTGTGCCGCGCCAACCGCGAGCGGCTGCAGCAGGGGAATCCCTTCGCGGGCCTGAACCCGATGGCGCTGATCGCGCTGCTGGCGGTGCTCGTCGCGGCCGTGGCGCTGCTGGCCCACCAGACCGCCTAGGACAGACCACAGACATACGAGGGGCCCGGAGCATCCATCGCTCCGGGCCCCTCGGCATACAGCGCGCCTACGATGCGTACGCGGGCGGCTACCGTCAGGCAGCAGCACCGCCACGGCCGCCCATGAGGCGCGGCAGGACACGGAAGCCCACACCGCCGGCGATCATCGTGGCGGCACCGATCACCAGGAACGCGGTCTGCCCGGCACCCGTCTCGGCGAGCTCCTCGCCGCTGCCCTGGGCCGACGTGTCGGACGTGGTGTCCGTGCCGGTGTCGGTGAGGGCCGAGGTGCCCTCGTCCTGGGCGGAGGTGCCGCCGTCGGGGTCGGTGTTGCTGTTGCCGCCGCCGTCGGAGTCGCCGTTCCCGCCGCCGTCGGAGTTCCCGTTCCCGTTCCCGTTCCCGTTGCCGTTCCCGTTGCCGTTCCCGTTGCCGTTCCCGTTGCCCGTGTCGTCGGTCGGGTCGGCGGTCGGCTGGGTCGGCTCCTCGGTGGGCTCGGTGGGCTCCTCCGTGGGCTCCGTGGGCTCCTCGGTCGGCTCGGTGGGCTCGTCCGTCGGGATGACGGTCGGGTCCTCGGTCGGCGTCGGGTCGGCCGTCGGGTCCGGGTCCGGGGACGGGGTGGTGCACCCGAGGCCCAGGAAACCGCAGTCGTCGGCGGATGCGGCTCCCGCGGCGGTCAGCGAGGCACCGGCGGCGATCACCGTACCGGCGATGATCCGCGCGACGCGGATCCGCGTCTTGTTGGTCATGTGGTTGCTACCCCCAGTAGCTGCTCGTCAGTGAGGCGGCGCTCGGGGCAGTGATCAACGGAGGGAGCTGTGCTGTTCAAGTCCCCCGGTTCACATGCGCCCCAGAGATACGCATGCCACGCTTTACCCTCCCCATTTTTCAAAGCAACGTCAAGGCCGTTGCGCACGCGATGCCCAAGTACGCACTCTTTGCCGGGCGTTGGAGTCTGTGAGTGTGATGTAAAACCCAGACATCCGGGCCGCATTCAGGCGCGAAAATGGCAACTGCCGCCCGGCGGGCGGCAGTTGCCATGTCGACAAAGTTACTTCTCTTGCTGCTTGCGCCAGCGAATCCCGGCCTCGAGGAACCCGTCGATCTCGCCGTTGAACACGGCCTCGGGGTTGCCGACTTCGAACTCGGTGCGCAGGTCCTTGACCATCTGGTACGGGTGCAGCACATACGAACGCATCTGGTTGCCCCAGGAGTTGCCGCCGTCGCCCTTGAGGGCGTCCATCCTGGCCTGCTCCTCCTGGCGGCGCCGCTCGAGCAGCTTGGCCTGGAGCACGTTCATCGCGGTGGCCTTGTTCTGGATCTGCGACCGCTCGTTCTGGCAGGAGACGACGATGCCGGTGGGGAGGTGGGTGAGGCGCACCGCCGAGTCGGTGGTGTTCACGCCCTGGCCGCCGGGCCCGGACGACCGGTACACGTCCACCCGCAGCTCGGACTCGTCGATCTCGATGTGGTCGGTCTGCTCGACCACGGGAAGCACCTCGACGCCCGCGAAGGAGGTCTGCCGACGGCCCTGGTTGTCGAAGGGCGAGATCCGCACGAGCCGGTGCGTGCCCTGCTCGACGGAGAGGGTGCCGTAGGCGTAGGGCACCTGTACGGCGAAGGTGGTCGACTTGATGCCGGCCTCTTCGGCGTACGACGTCTCGTAGACCTCGGTCTTGTAGCCGCGCTGCTCGGCCCAGCGCAGGTACATGCGCTGGAGCTTCTCCGCGAAGTCGGCGGCGTCGACGCCACCGGCCTCGGCGCGGATGTTGACGAGCGCCTCACGGGAGTCGTACTCACCGCTGAGCAGCGTCCGGACCTCCATCTCGTCCAGCGCCTTCCGGACGGCGGCGAGCTCGGACTCGGCCTCGGCACGGGTGTCCGGGTCGTCCTCCTCCTCGGCCATCTCGAAGAGCACGGCGAGATCGTCGATCCGCCCGCGCAGCGCCTCCGCCTTCCTGACCTCGGCCTGGAGGTGGGAAAGCTTGCTGGTGATCTTCTGCGCCTCGTCCGGGTTGTCCCACAGGGACGGCGCGGCCGCCTGCTCCTCGAGCACGGCGATGTCTGCCCTCAGCTTGTCGAGGTCCAGGACGGCCTCGATCGACTCCATGGTCGAGGAGAGGGACTTCAGCTCTTCGGATACATCGACGACTGCCACGCCTCCAGCCTAACGGCTCCGCCAAGCGGGGAACGCAGAGCGGAGGCGGGCAGGTCTCAGGGTGACGCGGGCGCCGAGTTCTTCGAGTCCTGTGGGGTCGCCCCCGCGTCGTCCCCCGACGTGGCCGCCCACGTACCGATCCCGACGGCGGCGACCAGCACCGCCGCCGCCGTGGCGAGCACCACGCGCCTGCGCCGGGTGGCCGCCCGATGCCGGGCGGAACCGGGCCGCGGCGCTCCCGCAGCCCGCGGCACCCGGGCCGTCCCGAGCGCACCCCCGGCCAGCTCGTCGGGCCCGGGCACCCTCATCGACGTATGCGTGTCCCGGTTGGAGTCGGCCGGCCTGGCCCCCGGCACCAGCGGCACCGCGCCCCGCCGTCGCATCTGTTCCCCGGCGGGCGGGGCGGACCCGGCGGAGGCCTCCTCAGGCGTCTCCTCGTCGGGCTCCGCGTCCGGCTCGTCCACGTCCAGGGGGGGCATCCCCGCCAGCAGCGGGAGCACCTCCCGCAGTCGCGCCCCCAGCTCCGACGCCCTCAGCCGCGAGGCCGGACCCTTGGCCAGGCACTGCACGATCAGCTGCCACAGCTCGTCCGGGATGCCGGGGAGCGGCACCACCGTCTCCGTGACATGGCGGCGCAGCACCGCTCCCGGGTGTCCGCCGCCGAAAGGCGTGAAGCCCGCCAGCAGCTCGTAGAGCACGGTCGCGAGGGCGTAGATGTCCACGGCCGCACGGGGTGGCAGGCCCTCCACTATCTCCGGCGCCAGATAGTCCGGCGTTCCGATGATCTTCGTCGCGCGGGTGCGCCGCGGGGAGTCGATCAGTTTGGCGACCCCGAAGTCCGTCAGCAGCGCCGGGTGCGATCCGCCCGGCCCGAGCGGCCCCTGCATGTCCAGCAGCACGTTCTCCGGCTTCACGTCGCGGTGCACGACCCCGGTCGCGTGGGCGGCCGCCAGCCCGTCCGCCACGTCGGCCACGATCGCCACGGCCGCCTCGGGCGCGAGCCGCCGCTCCCGGTCGAGCCGGGTACGCAGATCGGTTCCCCGGACCAGGTCCATGACCAGTGCGAGGTCGTTGCCGTCCACCACCAGGTCGCGCACGGACACGACGTTCGGATGCTCGAGACCGAGCAGAGCCGTCCGCTCCTGCACGAAGCGTCCGACGAGTTCCTGGTCGGACGCGAGGTCCTCGCGCAGCAGCTTGATGGCGACGGGCCCCTCGGGCCCCTCGCCCAGCCACACCGTGCCGGCGCTGCCCCGTCCCAGGATCTGGTGGGCGGTGTACCGGCTGCCGATCTTCCGTGCCAAGACTGCTCCTACAGACGCGTGTTGTCGCTAAAGCTACGCGTCCGGCGAGCCAACCTTCACGGCAGAGACAGAAATCACCCGCCAGGTGTCGACAAATCCCCAACCCAAGCACTGGCGGCGCGCCAAGGACGGTCAGTTGCCGCCCGAGGCTTCGTCCAGCTTCCCGATCCACTCGCCGACCTTGTCGAACATGTCGCCGAGCTGCTGCCAGTAGCTCTTGCCGGTGCCGATCCAGTCCTGCAGCGGGCTCAGCTCCCAGATCAGCCACCCTGCGACGAACAGGATGACGATGGTGAACAGGCACCCCTTCAGACAGCCGAGTCCGGGGATCTTCATCGGGTTGGCGCTGCGCCGCCGCGGCTCACGGGGCTCGCGCGCGGGCCGCTGCGGCTGCTGCGGGGCCGGCGGCGCGTACCGCTGGGGCTGCTGGTGCTGCGGCGGCGCGTACTGCTGCGGCTGTTGTTGCTGCTGCTGCTGCTGCTGATAGCCGTACCCGGGCTGCGGGCGCTGCGGGGGCCGCTGCTGCGGGCGCTGTTGCTGGGGACGCTGCGGCTGCTGCGGCTGCTGCTGCGGCCGGGCGACCTGCCGCTGCGGGCGGCGGCGCAGCGGGTCCTCGTCGGGGTCGAGGTACTGGATCTGCGTCTGCTCGTTGCGGTCACGGGCGGCGCGCAGCTGGTTCTGCCAGGGGTGCGGCTCCTCCGGCTGCCCGGACTGGCCGGGACTCCCGGGCTGCCCCGGCGGCACGGGCTGCATGACGGCGGTCGGGTCGGCTGCGCCCCTGTTCGGCAGTACGGCGGTGGGGTCCGCCGCGCCCGCGGGGCCGCTGGTGTGCGGCAGGAAGCTGGTGGCGGCGTTGGGGTCGTACGTGCCCGCGCCGTGCGGCAGCACCTGGGTCTGGTCGGCGGCACCGGGCACGGCCGCCGGGGCCGGGTCGGGCGCCAGCAGCGCGCCGACGCTCTCGGCGGCGGCGATCTGTGCGGAGTTCGCGTGCACGCCGATGCCTTCGGCGACGACGCGGAGACCGCGCGCGAGGTTCTCGGCGCTGGGACGTTCGTCGGGGTTCTTGCGCAGGCAGCGCTCTATGACCGTCCAGAGCGGATCGGGGACCGTGGACGGGCGGCGCGGCTCGGCGCTCAGGTGCTGGTGGAGGACTTCGAGGGCCGAGCCGCCACCGAACGGCGGACGGCCGGTGACCAGCTCGTACAGCAGGATGCCGGCGCCGTAGATGTCGACGGCGGAGGTCTGCGGGCGGCCCTCGGCGGACTCGGGCGCGACGTACGCGGGCGTGCCCACGAACTCGTGGGTGCGGGTCAGGCCCGGGGAGTCGGCGAGGCGCGCGATGCCGAAGTCGGTCAGCATCGGGTGCATCTCGCCACCGTTCTGCCGCAGCAGGACGTTCGCCGGCTTCAGGTCGCGGTGCACGACGCCGTCGGCGTGGCTGGCGGCGAGCGCGTCGGCGATCTGCGCGGTCAGCAGCGCGGCGCCGACGGGGGTGAACGGGCCGTTCTCACGCAGGTAGCGGTGCAGGTCGGGGCCCTCGACGAGGTCCATGACCAGCGCCAGCAGATCGCCCTCGACCACCAGATCGCGGACCCGGACGATGTTCGGGTGGGTCAGGCGGAGCAGGACGGAGCGCTCCCGCAGGAACCGCATCACGATGTCGGCGTCGCTCGCGAGCTCTTCCTTCAGGACCTTGATCGCGACGGTCTCGCCGGGCTGGCCCGGCACGGCCGCCTCGGCGCCCGCGGTCTCTCGCTGGCGGGCTCGCCAGACGGTGCCCGTGGCGCCGCGCCCCAGCGGCTCCTCGAGCAGGTACTTGCTGCCTACCGGCCGCACGTCATGCGCTCCCTGCTGCTTGCCAGTGTTCCGATCACCTGTGTTCCGACCCACTGTCTGCCTGTGTTCCGACCCACTGTAGTGCCGCACTGCGGGGCACCGGGCCGTCGGCTTTCCGTCTGCTTCCCTGCGTCTTCTCCGTGTCTTCTCCGCGTCTTACGTACCGGTTACGCACGGCTTCCGGTACATGTTCGAAGGAAAGACGCTCGACTCGGTCTCCTGGTTGCCGCAGCCCGGACGTGACCGATCTCAAACCGCTCACAAACGATCACCCACGAGGCACTGGTCAGGCACTTTTGTGCGCAGAGCCGACCAATCAAGATCATTTGATGTTGGGCGGCGAGCGGGCTGTCAGTGGCAGGTGCGAGGATGCCCTGAGAACTGGCCGACGTGCTCGTGTGGCGGTGGGGGAAGTCCGCGGTGGGGGATCGCGGAGCGGCTCCGTCCCTTTCGCGGGCGCCCGCGCAGAAGGGACCGCTGACGGCGATGCAGATCCGGCTGACCGTCGTAGACCCGCAGAGCCCGCCCGCCGTGGCGCGGGGCCGCGCCACGAGCTGCGACGTGCTGGTCACGGCGCCCGCCGGCACCGCCCTGGCCGCGGTGGCGGCGGCGCTGGCCTCGGCGGTCTCCGGAGAGGGAGGCATCTCCCAGCCCGAGCGGAGTCGGGACACCGGCGGCGGCCAGGTCGTGCTCTACGCGGGCGCGGAGCGCCTCGACAGCGGACGCTGCACCCTCGGCGAGCCACCACTGATCGACGGTGCCGTGCTGTCCGTGGGCGGCCCGGCCGAGCCCGAGCCGCACCCCGAGGTCGACGACGCCCCGGCCCGGCTGCACGTGGTCGCGGGCCCCGACGCGGGCGGGGTCCACCTGCTGCACGGCGGCCAGATCCACCTCGGCCGCTCCGCCGACGCCGACGTCCCGCTCGACGACCCGGACGTCTCCCGCCTGCACTGCGCGGTCACGGTCGCCACCGACGGCCGCGTCTCGGTCGCCGACCTCGGCTCCACGAACGGCACCACCCTGGACGGCGCGCGCGTGGGCACCCGCCCGGTGCGGTTCGCTTCGGGCGCCCTGCTGCGCATCGGCGAGTCGGCTCTGCGGCTGACTCCGGCGACAGGTCCGGAGACCCGGCTGCCCACGGCTCCGGACGGGGAGGGGCAGGTGCGCGTCCCCGCCGGGGACGGGGCGGCACACGCGCGTGAGGCCGTCGGCGCAGAGCCAGGCTCCGCGCCGGGCGTCACAGGGCCGACCCGCCACGCCTACGGCACGGCAGGCTGGGGTGCCTCGGACGGAGCGCCGGGCGCACAGGGGCACGGCTCCGTCGAACCGCCCGTCGTGCCCGGGCAGGGCGGGGCGCCGCGCATAGAGAGTGCCGGGGCGCCTCGTATCGACGGCACGGGCGCCCAGCCCTACGGCGGAAATGCCGTCCTCCCCCGCCAGGCCTCCGGCGGGGACACCCACGGCGGCGCCCCGGGCGTGTTCGCTGCAGACACCGGGCAGACCCACGGAGGGCGGCGCGGCGCACCGGGCGGGGGGTCCGGGGACGGTACGGCGACGGGGGGCGCCGACGCCCCGGCCACACCCACGCCGGCCCACAGCTCACCGGCCCACCCTTCGACGCCTGACGGCTGGACACCTCACGGCGGCCCCTCCGGCACACGCGCGCGAGGCACCGGCGAGGACGGTGGCCGGGAGGCCGGGAGCGGCCGCCGCAAGGGAACTCCGCTCCGGGGCACGGACGTCCCGCAGGGCGTGCGCCGACGGGGCGGACTCGGCGCATGGGCGCGGCGGCTGGCCGGCGCACGCGCCGAGCCGGAGCCGGCCGACAGCGGGGCATACGACGAGGAACCGGCCGCCGCGGTCACCGAGCCGCCGGCCCCCGGACCCCAGCTGCCTGAGACCTGGCCGGACCCGGCGACGCTGCTGCTGACGGCGCTGGGCCCCGGGCCCCGCCTGTGGGAGCGCGGGCCGGGACACCCCGAGGCGCTCACCGTCCGGCTCGGCACGGCCGACCGGGCGGCCCCCGACGGCTCGGGACTGCTGCCCGCCGTACCGGTGACCGCCGATCTGCGCGAGGCCGGGACGCTGGGGCTGGCCGGGCCGCGCGCGCGGCTGACCGGGCTGGCCCGCTCGGTGGTCGCCCAGCTCGCCGCACTGCACTCGCCCGACGCCCTGGAAGTCGTCCTGATCAGCGCGGACCGCTCCCGCACACTTGAGGAGCGCACCGCCGAGTGGTCCTGGCTGGGCTGGCTCCCCCATGTCCGCCCGAACCACGGCCAGAACTGCCGCCTCCTCCTCGCCTACGACCGTGAACAGGCCACGGCCCGCACCGACGAACTCCTGCGGCGCCTGGAGGACCACGTGTCGGAGACGCGGAGCGATGCCAGGCCGACGGCGGCGGGAGGCCGCGGCGGCGGCTCCACGGCGCACCACGGCCGGGTCGAACCCGCCCCGGCCACCAGCCCGGCGCAAGACCGAGACCGGCCGGCACCGGCCCAGTCACCGGCCGGCACCCCCGTCCGACGCCCCTCCTGGGTCCGGGCTGACGAGTCCGACGGCACGGAAGGCGGCTTCGCCGGGCCGTACACCGTGGTCGTCGTGGACGGCGACCCCGGGAGCGCCGCCGTGCGCGAGGCGGTGGCACGGCTGGCGCTGGAGGGGCCGCAGGCCGGCATACATATGGTGTGCCTCGCCGAGACGGCACCCGCCTCGCCCGCGTCACCGGTGACCGAGACGTACGAGGCGGCCTGTGCGGCCTCGCCCGCGTTCCGCGAGTGCGGTGCCGTGGCGCTGCTCAGCGGCGACGTGGCGACGGCGCTGCGGCTGCTCCGTGTCGCGCGGGCCGGGACGGGAGCTAGGGAGGCGGGCCCCGTCGGACACGGCACGGTGGCCGCCGTGGACGCCGTCTCGCCCGCGTGGGCCGAGCGGTTCGCCCGGGCGCTGGCTCCGCTCCGTCCGGAGGGCGCCCCCGGTGAGCGGCACGCGCGTGTGTCCGCGCCGCTGCCCCAGGCGGCCCGGCTCCTCGACGAACTGGGGCTGGCCCGGGCCACGCCGGCGTCGCTGATGGCGCGGTGGGCGGACGCGGCCGACGACACGGAGGCGCTGGGCGGGCGGGCCTGGGCCGTGCTCGGGGCCGGACCGCGCGGCCCGGTCTGCGCGGACCTGGCCGCCGAGGGCCCGCACCTGCTGATCGAGGGGCCGGCGGGCAGCGGCCGGACGGAGCTGCTGCGTGCCGTCGTCGCCTCCCTGGCCGCCGCCGAGCGCCCCGACCGCCTGAGCATCGTCCTCATGGACGGCCGGGACAGCGTGGGCGCGGGCGGCGGACACGGCGAGGGCCTGCACGTCTGTACGGACGTCCCGCACGTGACCACCCACCTCACCGCCAACGACCCCGTCCGTATGAGGGAGTTCGCCCAGTCCCTGAGCGCAGAGCTGAAGCGGCGGGCCGAGTTGCTCGGCCGCTCCGAGTTCGCCGAGTGGCACACCGGCCGCGAGCTGACGGGCCGTATGGTCGCCCAGCGCACGGCGGCGGCCCGCGGCACGTCCGCCGCAGGGGATCTCGCCGACGACCTCGCCGGTGACCTCGACTCACCGCCCAGTTCGACGCTGCGGCTGCGACCGGCCGCGGCCCGCCGGCAGGCGGAAGCGCCACCGCCGTTGCCCCGCCTCGTCGTGGTCGTGGACGACCTGGACGCCCTGGTCTCCCCCGCTCTCGGCTCGCCCGGCAGGCCCGCGGCGGGATCGGTCATACGCGCGCTGGAGGCCGTGGCCCGGGAGGGCGAGCGGCTCGGCGTGCACCTGGTGGGCGCGGCCGGCCTCGGAGGCCGTACGGCGGAGACGGAGCCGGCGCGCCGCGCCACCCTGCGGATCACGCTCGACGCCCCGGCACCGGGACCGGACGAGCCGGCCCCCGGCCGCGGCCGCCTGACCTGGGTCGACGGGCGGTCAACTCCCTTCCAGGGCGGCCGGGTCACCGGCCGCATCCCGCGGACGGCGACCCAGCGGCCGACGGTCGTCCCTCTGGAGTGGCACCGCATGGGCGACCCGCCGGCCCGCCGCCCCGTCCGCGAGCTGGGCAACGGCCCGACGGACCTGGCGTTGCTGGCCAGCGCGTTGGAGCGGGCGGCACGGGAGGTTTCGGCGACACAGGTGCCTTCGCTGCTGTAAGGATCTGAAACCTTTTCAGCCCGCGCCAGACGTCACTCAGCCCGTCCGGCGTTTGAGGACAAGGCCGTCCAAGGCAGAACGGGATCCAAAGGCACAGCCCCCAGTGACGCGAGCCCCACACGCACCCGCACGGATCCGGCCCCACTGCCGGAGACACCGTCACGACGCGGTCACGATCTCCCACTTGACACGAGACGCGGTCTTGCCGCCCCCATTCCTCAGGCGTAGACCAGATCACACGGGACAGCGTTCGAGCGTTCGACGAGGAACGAAGAACGGGGCAGTGATGCGCAGCACGAGCAGCACATTCCGGACACGCAGGCCGCACGGTCACCCCACTCCCACCACACGCAGAGCCGCGAGGACCGCAGCAGCCGTACTGGCCGGCGCACTGGCGCTGGCCCTCACGGGGTGCGGCGGCGGTGACGACGGCAAAGGAAACGAAGGCGGAGGAGGCGGTGGCCCGGAGAACGGCGGCTCTCTCCAACTCCCCAAGCTCAACGGCCAGACCCTGGAGGTCGCCGCCGTCTGGACCGGCCCGGAGCAGGCCAACTTCACCAAGGTCCTGGACGAGTTCGAGAAACGCACCGGCGCCGAGGTCGACTTCGTGCCGACCGGCAACAACACCTCCACCTTCCTCGGTACCAGGATCCAGGGCGGACAGCCGCCGGACGTGGCGTTCCTGCCGCAGGTCGGCGTGCTCCACCAGTTCGCTGAGAAGGGCTGGCTCAAGCCCCTCGGCAGCGACGCCCAGGCACAGTCGGACAAGAACTTCTCCAAAGGCTGGGCAGAGCTCGGGGCGTACGAGGGCAAGCAGTACGGCGTGTATGTGAAGGCCGCCAACAAGTCGCTCGTCTGGTACAACACCGAGGCCTTCGAGGCGGCGGGCATCACCGGCACACCCAAGACCTGGAAGGACTTCCTCGGCACCGCCCAGACGCTGTCCGACGCCGGCTCCCCCGCCGTCTCCATAGGCGGCGCCGACGGCTGGACGCTCACCGACTGGTTCGAGAACGTCTATCTCTCGCAGGCGGGCCCGGAGAAGTACGACCAGCTCGCCCAGCACAAGATCAAGTGGACGGACCCGTCCGTCAAGGAAGCCCTCACCACACTGGCCCAGCTGTGGGGCAAGGACGACCTGATCGCGGGCGGCCGCTCCGGCGCGCTGCAGACGGAGTTCCCGAAGTCGGTCACCCAGACCTTCTCCGGTGACACCCCGGCGGCGATGGTCTACGAGGGCGACTTCGTCACCGCGAACATCAACGCCGACACGGACGCGAAGGTCGGCACGGACGCCAAGGTCTTCCCGTTCCCGGCGGTCGGCGAGCAGGCCCCCGTGGTCAGCGGCGGCGACGTGGCCGTGGCGCTCAAGGGCGGCGAGGGCGCGCAGGCGCTGATGACGTTCCTGGCCTCGACGGACGCGGCGGAGATCTGGGCGGCGCAGGGCGGCTTCATCTCCCCGAACAAGGAGCTGGACCAGTCCACGTACAAGGACGCGGTCACCCGGGACATCGCCAAGGCGCTGCTCGCGGCGGGCGACGACTTCCGCTTCGACATGTCCGACCAGGCCCCGGCGGCCTTCGGCGGCACCCAGGGCGTCGGCGAGTGGAAGGACCTGCAGGACTTCCTGAAGAACCCGAGCGACGTGGCCGGTACCCAGCGGAAGCTGGAGAGCGACGCCGCCAAGGCCTACCAGTCCGGCTGAGCACCGCCGATGGCCTCCATGGCGAAGTCGACGGAGGGCGCGGGCGCGCTGCCGACGCCCTCCGTCTCACCGCGCAAGAGCGTGACGGGAACCCGGCTGTGGGTGGCGGGGCTGTTCCTGCTGCCCGCGCTGGTGCTCCTCGGCGCGCTCGTGGTCTACCCGATCGGGTACTCGGTCTGGCGCAGCCTCTACGACGCCGACGGCTCGGGCTTCGTCGGCCTGGGGAACTACGGCGACATCTTCAGCAACGACTCGACGCTCACCGCCGTCCGCAACACGGCGATCTGGGTCGCGGTCGCCCCGGCCGTCGTCACCGTGCTGGGACTGGTCTTCGCGGTGCTGACCGAACGGGTGCGCTGGGGAACGGCGTTCAAGCTGATCGTGTTCATGCCGATGGCGATCTCCATGCTCGCCGCCGGCATCATCTTCCGCCTGGTGTACGAGCAGGACCCGGACCAGGGCGTCGCCAACGCGGTCGTGACCTCCGTGCACGACGCGTTCGCCGAGTCCTCGGTCTATCCGAAGGCACGGCCGAACGCCTCGGTGAGTGACATGAAGCCGTCGGGAGGCGGTTCGTTCACCACGTCCGGAACGGTGCGGACGGGCACGCCCGCCCTGATGCCCCTCGTGGGCATCGCCCCCGACAAGCTCCCCGGCACCCCCGAGGACGCGAGGGCGGCGACCGGTTCCGGTGTCACCGGCACCGTCTGGCTGGACTTCAAGCTGGGCGGCGGCGGTACGAAGGGGCAGGTGGACCCGGGGGAGAAGGCACTGAAGGGGGTGAAGGTCGAGGCGGTGAAGGACGGCAGGGTGGTCGCCTCCGCCGAGAGCGGAGCGGACGGCACCTTCAGCCTGCCGGCCGAGGCCGACGGCGCCCGGCTCCGGCTGCCGGGCTCGAACTTCGCGGCCCCTTACAACGGCATCGACTGGCTCGGCCCGGCACTCGTCACCCCGGCGATCATCGGCAGTTACGTGTGGATGTGGGCGGGCTTCGCGATGGTGCTGATCGCGGCCGGGCTGGCGGGTGTGGACCGCAACCTCCTCGAGGCGGCCCGGGTCGACGGCGCCAACGAGTGGCAGGTGTTCCGAAGGGTCACGGTCCCCCTGCTCGCGCCGGTCCTGGCAGTCGTCCTCGTCACACTGATGATCAACGTGATGAAGGTCTTCGACCTGGTCTACATCATCGCCCCGCAGCCCAGTCAGGACGACGCCAACGTCCTGGCGCTGCAACTGTTCCTGTCGTCCTTCGGCGGCGGCGGCAACTACGGCGTCGGCAGCGCGATCGGCGTCATCCTGCTGCTGCTCGTCCTGCCGGTGATGTTCGTGAACATCCGCCGCCTGCGAAAGGAGCGTCAACGGTGACCGCACTCGACACGAACGTGCGCGCCAAGCGCTCCTTCACCGCCCGGGTGGCGAGCGGCGCGGCGGGCGGGGTGATGCGGGTCTTTCTGATCCTGATCGCGCTGATCTGGATGGTGCCCACGTTCGGCCTGCTGGTCTCGTCGTTCCGCGACCCGACCGACATCGCCGGCTCGGGCTGGTGGAAGGTCTTCACGGCCCCGGGCCGGCTGACCGCCAAGAGCTACGAGACGCTCCTGGAGAACGACGCGATCACACGGTCACTGCTCAACACGGTCTGGATCACGGTCCCGGCGACCCTGCTCGTGGTACTCATCGGCGCGATGGCCGGATACGCCTTCGCGTGGATGGACTTCAAGGGCCGCGACTGGTGGTTCGTGGTCGTGGTGGCGCTGCTCGTCGTACCGGTGCAGGTGGCGCTGATCCCGCTCTCCGATCTCTTCGGCAAGATCGGGATCTTCGGCGACATCATCGGTGTGGTGCTCTTCCACGTCGGCTTCGGACTGCCGTTCGCGATCTTCCTGTTGCGCAACTTCTTCGCGGAGATCCCGCGTGAACTCCTGGAAGCGGCGCGGCTGGACGGCGCGGGCGAGGTCCGGCTGTTCGCGACGGTGGTACTGCCGCTCGCCGCACCCGCGCTGGCGTCCCTGGGGATCTTCCAGTTCCTGTGGGTGTGGAACGACATGCTGGTCGCCCTGGTGTTCTCCAACTCCGAGTCGCAGCCGCTGACCGTCGCCCTGCAGCAGCAGGTACGGCAGTTCGGCAGCAACATCGAGGTACTGGCGCCGGGCGCGTTCATCTCCATGGTGATCCCGCTGGCCGTGTTCTTCGCGTTCCAGCGGCAGTTCGTGTCCGGTGTGATGGCGGGCGCGGTCAAGTAACCGCAGGGGAACCACCGTGAACGGGCGGGCCGACGCGGGCCCGCCTCTTCACGGCCGCCCACGATCCCCCCCCCCGTATGCCGCACGAAACGTGACCCATTCGCGTCGGCGGGCGTTGCGGGGCAGAACGCCCGCTCCGCCCCATGGATGCCCCTTGCCCAGGTCCAGTGTCATCGTCCGCGCGTACCAGGTTCAGGCGCATCCGTACGAGTGCCCGCCGGTGACAGCCGAGCCGGACGTCCTGGTCCACGAGGACGCGGTGTTCCGCCGTATGGCCCATCACCTGGCGGAGGCGGCGTTCGCCCTGCGCGGCGCCCGCGTCCCACTGCGCCGAATCGCCCGCGTCGCACTGCGCCCCGGGCCATGGCACGCCCGGATGCGCCTGGGCATGCGGCCATGGCACGCCCCGATGCGCCTGAACCTGCGGCCATGGCACGCCCCGATGCGCCTGAACCTGCGGCCATGGCACGCCCCGATGCGCCTGGGCCTGCACCGCACGGTCCGCGCCCTGCACCTGGCGTCGGCCCTGCGCCACCGGACCCTGAAGGCCGGCTCACGCCTCCTCAAGGCTCTCCGTGCCGGGGCCCTCCGGCTCCACTACCGCGTCCAGCTGTGCCTGCCCCGGCGCGTCGTGCGCGGTGTTCCTCCGGCCGCACCCTCACCGAGCACCACCCCGTGGCGCCGTCCGCAGATCCCCTGACCGTCATCGACGGCGTCTGAACGCCGTTGTCAGCCCTGGGAGTTCCCATGCCCTCCAGCCCGTCGCGGCCCACCCCGACCCGGCCGCCCACCTGGCGCCCGGCCGGACGACCCGGCGGCCGCCGCCCCGTCCGGGTCCCGGTCCGGGCTGATTCCCGCCTACGCGCACCGGACTCGCCACCGCATCCCCGCCGACGTGACCGCCTCACTCGATATGGTGACGCACCGCCATGCCGGTGACCTGGGCGGGAACATACGGCCCATGCCCCAGACGCTCCCCCTTCCGGCGGTCCCGTGAGCGCCTCAGTCGTCGTCCGGCGTGCCGTGCGCGGCGCGACGGCGCTGCGCGGCGGCCGGGTCCGGCGCCTCACCCCGTATCAGTTCTACGGTGCCCTGTTCTGGCTGGTGATGACGCTGGCGTACTGGCGCATCCCGTTGTGCTGCGACGCCGGTCAGCACGCGGCGGTCGTCGAGCGGCTCAAGGCCGACCTGCTGCACCCGGCCCACACGACGGCGGACCTGCCGGGCACGGGCAGCCCGTACTACGGGCCGTACGCCGTCGCCCAGGCCGTCCTCGCGCGGCTGACGGGGCTGTCGGGCTGGGGAGTCGTGACGCTCGCCGGCCCGGTGCACCTGCTCGTCCTGCTGACGGGGACCGGCCGATTCGTCAGGGCCCTCACGCCCCGCCCGTGGGCACCGGTCCTCGCCCTGGTGTTCATGACGCTGCTGTGGGGCACCGAGCCGATCCTGTGGAGCGGCTACCTCGGCCTGATGTCGATGACGACGACCCTCGGCTATCCGTCCGCGTTCGCCGTCGGGCTGACGTTCTGGGCGTGGGCGCTCACCTACACACGGGCGCGTGAGGGCGCGCAGGCCGTCCGGTACGTCGGTCCGAGCGGCCTCGGAGGCTGGTGGGGGTACGCCGGGATCGGCGTCCTCTACGGACTGATCCTGCTCATCCATCCGGTCACGGCCCTCCCCGCGCTGACCGGGGCGGCGGCGATCGTGGCGGCGCGGCAGCGCGCGTGGCGGGGGCCGGTCGTGGGCCGGTGGGCGCTCACGACCGCGGCCGCCCTGACGGTCGCCGTCACCTGGCCGTACTACGACGTGCTCTCGCTGGCCGGCGACACCAGCCTGGACGGGATGCACCGGCCGCTGTACGACTCGATGGCCGGCAACTCCTGGCTGGCGCTCACCGGCGTGCCGGCGCTGTGGGTGCGCTCCCGGCGCTCGGCGCGTGACCCGCTGGTGCTGATGTTCGTGGTGGAGTGCGTGGTGGTGGCGTCCGGCGGGGTGAGCGGGCACTTCACCTGCGCACGGGCCCTGTGGGCCGTGCTGCTGCCTCTGCAGTCCGCGCTCGCGGTGGAGCTGGCGGCGCCCCGGCCGTGGGGGCGGGCGAGAAGAGCGCTGGGCGGGGCGGCTGCCCTGGCGGTGTGCGTCGGGTTCTGCACCGTGCACGCCGGGGCGGTCGTGCCGCGCTCACTGGACCCGGTGGGGTTCGGGCAGCCGCCGCGCCGGCCGACGTACGAGTGGGCGGCGCGGCACATCGGACCCGGCGAGGTCGTCATCACCGACGGATACACCGCCGGTCACGCCGTCGCCGGGTACGGACCGAACCTCGCGGCGCCCGTCCGGCCCGACCCCTCCCTGGACGAGCGGGAGCGGGCGCGCCGGCTCGCCGACGTCCGCGCCTATCTGTCCGCGAGGTCGACCCGCGCCGAGCGCACCGCCCTCGTCCACCGCTACCACGTGCGCTGGCTGCTGCTGACGCGGTGGCAGCCGGTGCCCGAGGAGGCGGTCGTGGTGGCGTGGAGCCGGCGGACGGGGGAGGTGCTGGCGCGGGTCGGAGGGTGACCGGCGCCGCTCACCCGATGTGCTCCACCTACTCGATGACGAGCTCGACGGGGACGTTTCCGCGGGTGGCGTTGGAGTAGGGGCAGACCTGGTGTGCCTGCTCGACCAGCTTGCGGCCGGTCGCCTCGTCGAGGCTGTCGGGCAGCTCGACGCGCAGGGCCACCTTCAGCGCGAAGCCCGCGCCCTGCTTGCCTATGCCGACCTCGGCCGTCACCGCGGCCTCGCTGACGTCCACCTTCGCCTCGCGGCCGACGAGGGCCAGGGCGCTGCCGAAGCAGGCGGCGTAACCGGCGGCGAACAGCTGCTCCGGGTTGGTGCCCTGCCCGTTGCCGCCGAGCTCCGTCGGCAGGCCCAGCGCGAGGTCCAGCTTGCCGTCGGAGGAGACGGCGCGTCCGTCCCGGCCGTGGGTGGCGGTGGCGACAGCGGTGTAGAGCGCGTCCATGGGAAACCGTCCCTTTCGGAGTGACGAGTCGTGTTCCGGCGGCTCTGCTTGCGGCCGCCTCACGGCGTAAGTAGAGCACACAATTTAATTGCACACAACTAAATGATCGGCACGAGCTACCCTGGAGGCATGACCCCGACGCCGGCACCCGCCGCCCAGGAGGACTGGCTCCGCCTGGACAACCAGATCTGCTTCTCCCTGCACGCCGCCTCGCGCGCCTTCAACAGCGTCTACCGGGTGATCCTCAAGGACCTCGGGCTGACCTACCCCCAGTACCTCGTGATGCTGGTCCTGTGGGAGCACGGCGACCTGCCGGTGAAGAAGCTGGGCGAACACCTGCGCCTCGACTCCGGCACGCTCTCGCCCCTGCTCAAGCGGCTGGAGGCGGCCGGGTTCGTGCGGCGCGAACGCAGCGCCCTCGACGAGCGCTCGGTGGAGGTGCGACTGACCGAGGAGGGCGTCGCGCTGCGCGAGCGGGCACTCGGGGTTCCGCGCCGGATCACCGCCGCGACGAGTTTCGGCATCGACGAGATCAGGGAGCTGCGCACCCGCCTCGACGAGCTCACAACCGCACTGGACGCGGCCGCGCTTTCGGAGACGCCGGGTTGCTCGTGACACGCCGGGCACCGCGCGTGGCGGCCTTCGCGCATGGAGTCGTCCCAGTCACCCGCTTCGGGCGCCGCCGCCTGCTTCACTGACAGCCGACGGGACACCGGGCACCACCACGGGCCAACTGACGAGGGGACAGCCGCACAATGACCTGGCTGATCACCGGCGGCGCCGGCTACATCGGGGCGCACGTCGTACGGGCGATGACCGAGGCTGGCGAAGGGGTGGTCGTGTACGACGACCTGTCCACCGGCATCGCCGAGCGCGTGCCCCCCGGAGTCCCCCTGGTGACGGGCTCGACGCTGGACGGCGAACTCGTGGCGCGCACGCTCGCCGGGCACGCGGTCACAGGTGTGGTCCACCTGGCCGCGAAGAAGCAGGTCGGCGAGTCCCTGGATCTGCCGCTGCACTACTACCGGGAGAACGTCGAGGGCCTGCGCGTCCTCCTGGAGGCCGTGACCGCGGCCCGCGTGCCTTCCTTCGTGTTCTCGTCCTCGGCGGCCGTGTACGGCATGCCGGATGTGGACCTCGTGACGGAGGAGACGCCCTGCGCGCCGATGAGCCCGTACGGCGAGACGAAACTCGCCGGCGAGTGGCTGGTGCGGGCCACCGGCCGGGCGACGGGCCTGTCCACGGCGTCCCTGCGCTACTTCAACGTGGCGGGCGCGGCCGGCCCGGAACTCGCTGACGTCGGCGTCTTCAACCTGATCCCCATGGTCTTCGAGAGGCTCACCGAGAACGCGCCCCCGCGCATCTTCGGCGACGACTACGCGACCCCGGACGGCACCTGCGTCCGGGACTACATCCACGTGGTGGACCTGGCGGAGGCCCATGTGGCGGCGGCCCGCGCCCTGCGGACCTCCCCCGGCCGCGACCTCACCCTCAACATCGGCCGCGGGGAGGGCGTCTCCGTCCGCGAGATGATCGACCGCATCAACGCCATCACAGGGTACGACCGCGCCCCGACGGTCACCCCCCGCCGCCCCGGCGACCCGTCCCGCGTCGTCGCCTCGGCCGAGCGCGCCGCCACCGAACTGGACTGGAAGGCCATGCACGACGTCGAGGACATGATCACCTCGGCCTGGGCGGGCTGGGTACGCCGCTACCCGCAGGCGGCCCACGGCTAGTGCCGCGTCAGCCAAGGTTTGCCCGTCGAGGAGCGGCGTCCGGTGCGTGCTCTCGGCGTGCCGGCCGGAAGTCCTCGTACTGGACGTACTTGGGCTTTCGGCCGGTGCGGCGAGAGGGCGTGCCGGGCGTCGCGACGGGGCGAACCTTGGCTGACGCGGCACTGGTGCCGCGACGGCCAGGGTTCGCCCGGAGGGCGGGCCCGGCGCCGTCAGGTGCGTGCTCCCGGCGTGCCGGACCCCGGCCCTCGTACCGGATGCAGGCGGGCTATGGCCCGGTGCGGCGAGAGTTGGCTCGCCGAGCCGTGTACGGCAGCGCCGCCGTGCCCGAACGATGGTCCGAGCCGCTGCATGTACCCCTGCCCGGGTTCGGCGGACGAGTGCTGCGCTCTGCGGAGCCGGCTGGGCTCGCGCGGCGGCTCTGCGGTCCCGGCACTTGAGCCGCCCCGCCGGGCGAGGCTCCGACCGGCCTGCCCGCGGCCGCTTCACAGCGCCTTGAGCGCCGCCGTCGTAGCCCGTGCCAGTGATCCCAGGTAGCCCTTCGGCAGCTTCGGTTTGCGGACCACGACGGAGCGCCAGTACAGGGGGCCCGAGATGAGGTCGAGGGCCAGGTCGTCGTCGATGCCCGCCCGGATCTCGCCGCGCTGCTCCGCCGCCGCCACGATCTTGCTCGCGACGCCCTCCTGCCCTTCCCGCAGCGCCTTCTGCATGGCCTCGGCGATGTCGGGGTTGCGGGCCGCCTCGGCCTGGAGGTCCGGGATGATCTGCGAGGCCACCGGGTGGCGCAGGGCGCGGGACGTCACCTCGTACAGCAGCCGCAGGTCGCCCTCCAGGGAGCCCGTTTCCGGCACCGGCAGCCCCTGTACCGCGATCGCCGAGACCAGGTCGAGGACCAGGTGCAGCTTGGAGCGCCAGCGGCGGTACACCGCGGTCTTGCCGACGCCCGCGCGGCGGGCGATCCCCTCTATGGACATCCGCGCGTAGCCGACGGCCGCGAGCTCCTCGAAGACCGCCGCCCGGATGGCCTCCGTCACGTCCTCGCGGAGCACGGCGGCTCCCGCGGGGGTCCGGCGGCGCACAGGCGTCTGGGGCTCCTCGGCGTTCGTCGTCATACGGACCAGCATAGGCCGTTGCGACGAAACGGTTGCGTTCCGACGTCGAATCGGCCTACGCTCACGTTGCGACGATACGGTCCCGTCCCGACGTAAGAAAACGTGAAGAGAAGCGTAAGGAAACGCCGGGCAACAGGCCCGGCGACAGCCGAGCGCCCGCACCACCCCCTCCCCCACCGAGCGAAAGCAGCGGATGTGAGCCAGGTCCTCCACACACCGCCCCCGACGTCGGCCCCGGCCGGCGATCTCGCGGCCCTCGCCGCCCGGCACGGCCTCTCGGTCAGCGGCGCCCGACCCTCCCTGCCGGCGTACGTCCGCCAGCTGTGGGCCCGGCGCCACTTCATCGCGGCCTTCGCGACCGCCAAGCTCACCGCCCAGTACAGCCAGGCGAAGCTGGGCCAGATCTGGCAGGTGGCCAACCCGCTGCTGAACGCGGCGGTCTACTACTTCATCTTCGGTGTGCTGCTGCAGACCAAGAAGGGCGTGCCGGACTACGTCCCGTTCCTGGTCACGGGCGTGTTCATCTGGACGTTCACACAGAGCTCGATCCTGTCGGGCACCCGGGCCATCTCCGGCAACCTCGGCCTCGTACGGGCCCTGCACTTCCCGCGGGCCGCGCTGCCGATCTCGTTCTGTCTGCAGCAGCTCCAGCAGCTGCTGTTCTCGATGGCCGCCCTGGTCGTCATCCTGCTCTTCTTCGGCGTGCCGGTCGCCGCCTCCTGGGTGCTGGCGATCCCCGCGCTGGTGCTGCAGTTCACCTTCAACGCGGGCATCTCGATGATCATGGCCCGGCTGGGGGCGAAGACGCCGGACATCGCCCAGCTGATGCCGTTCGTACTGCGCACGTGGATGTACGTCTCGGGCGTGATGTGGAGCATCGACCACCTGCTGAGCCGGCACAGCAGCCTGCCGTCCTGGGTCGGCCCCGTCCTGCAGGCCAACCCGGCGGCCGTCTACATCGACCTGATGCGCTTCTCCCTGATCGACAGCTTCCACGGGAGCCAGCTGCCGTCCCATGTGTGGCTGATCGCGACGGGCTGGGCACTGCTCTCCGGGGTCGGCGGCTTCATCTACTTCTGGAAGGCTGAGGAGACGTACGGCCGTGGCTGAGAACACCACGCTCGCAGACGAGCGGACCCCCACCGTCATCGCGGACGGCGTCGACATCGTCTACCGCGTCAACGGCACCGGCGCCGGCCGCGGCACCGCCACCGCCGCACTCAACCGCATGCTGCGCCGCAAGCATGCCGAGAAGGCCGCCGGCGTGCGAACGGTGCACGCGGTCAAGAACGTCTCCTTCGTCGCGTACCGCGGCGAGGCGATCGGCCTGATCGGCACCAACGGTTCCGGCAAGTCGACCCTGCTCAAGGCGGTCGCGGGCCTGCTGCCCGCGGAGAACGGCCGCATCTACACCGACGGCCAGCCCTCCCTCCTCGGCGTCAACGCGGCACTGATGAACGACCTGACCGGCGAGCGCAACGTCCACCTCGGCGGCCTGGCCATGGGCATGTCCCGCGAACAGGTCAGGGAGCGCTACCAGGAGACCGTCGACTTCTCCGGCATCAACGACAAGGGCGACTTCATCACCCTCCCGATGCGCACCTACTCCTCCGGCATGCAGGCCCGGCTGCGCTTCTCGATCGCCGCCGCCAAGGACCACGACGTCCTGCTCATCGACGAGGCCCTGGCCACCGGCGACCGCTCCTTCCGCAAGCGGTCCGAGGCCCGCATCCGCGAGCTGCGCGAACAGGCGGGCACCGTCTTCCTGGTCAGCCACAGCAACAAGTCGATCCGTGACACCTGCGGCCGCGTGCTGTGGCTGGAACGCGGCGAGCTGCGCATGGACGGCCCCACCGAGGAGGTCATGAAGGAGTACGAGGCCTTCACCGACGACAGGCCCCGGCCCACCCGCAAGCCCCGCCCCGAGCGGGACACGGTCCCGGCCTGAACCGACCGCGCGGCAGCGAAACCGAGGGCGCCCCGAGCCGAACCGGCCCGGGGCGCCCTCACCGTCGTACGGACTACGAATGCGTCCGCAGCAGCGTCCGCATCGTGCGCATCGCCACCGACAGGTTCGCCAGGTCGAACGAGTCCGAGCCCTGGATCTCCTCCAGCGTCGTGCGCGCCCGGCTCAGGATCGCCGCGTTCTTCGCCTCCCACGCCTTGAAGCGCTGCTCGGGAGTCGACGTGCCGTTGCCCACCGCGAGAACGTCGGCCGTCAGGGCCGCGTGTGCCGCGTACAGGTCCTCGCGGATCGAGGCGCGGGCCATGGACTGCCAGCGGTCCGCGCGAGGCAGTTCGACGATACGGTCCATCAGCTGGGTGATGTGCAGGCGGTCGGCGAGGTCGTAGTAGACCTCGGCGACGTCCAGCGGCTCCTTGGCCATGCGGTCGGCCACCGAGACGATGTCGAGCGTCGGGAAGGCTGAGGAGAACCCGGCCACGCGGGTGGCGAGCTCGTCGGGGACGCCCACGCCCGTCAGCTCGTCGTAGATCTGCTGGTACCACTCCAGGTCCGCGCCCTTGAGCAGCTTGGGCAGCTGCGACCAGACCTGTTCGACCCGCTCGGCGAAGAAGTCGACCGTCTCGGCGAGCTGCAGCGGCTGCGGCCGGTTGTTGAGCAGCCAGCGCGTGCCGCGCTCGACCAGCCGGCGCGAGTGCAGACGGATTCGGGTCTGGACGGCGGCCTCGACCTTGTTGTCGAGGGCCTCCACCCCGTCCCACACCGCGGCCGAGCGGAAGATCACGCGGGCCGCGGTCTGGGCGCGGACGATCTCCTCCAGCGAGGCGCCGGTCTCCTCGCGCAGCCGGTGCAGATAGGTCGTGCCGCCCGTGTTGACCGTGTCGTTGACCAGGACGGTCGTGGTGATCTCACGGCGCAGCGGGTGGCTGTCGATGTGCTCGGGGAACTGCTCGCGCAGCGCGGTCGGGAAGTACGCGTGCAGCAGGGAGCGCAGGTACGCGTCGTCCGGCAGCGAGGTGTGCAGCAGCTCCTCGGCGACCGTGATCTTCGTGTACGCCAGCAGGACGGCCGTCTCCGGACCGGTCAGGCCCTGCCCGGAGGTGAGGCGCTCGCGGATCTGACGGTCGGTGGGCAGAAACTCCAGCGCCCGGTCCAGCAGGCCCTCGCGGACCAGGTGGCGCATGTACCGCTGCTGGGCGTGGAGCATGTCCTTCGACTGGGCGAGCGCGTTGGCGATCGCCACGTTCTGCGCGTAGTTGTTGCGCAGGACCAGACGGCCGACCTCGTCGGTCATCTCGGCGAGCAGCTTGTTGCGCTGCTTGACCGTCATGTCGCCGTCCGCGACCAGGCCGTTGAGCAGGATCTTGATGTTCACCTCGTGGTCGGAGGTGTCCACGCCCGCGCTGTTGTCGATGGCATCCGTGTTGATCTTGCCGCGGTGCAGTGCGAACTCGATCCGGCCGAGCTGGGTCAGGCCGAGGTTGCCGCCCTCGCCGACGACCTTGACCCTGAGGTCCTTGCCATCCACGCGGATCGGGTCGTTGGCCTTGTCGCCGACGTCGGCGTGGGACTCCGTGGACGCCTTGACGTACGTGCCGATGCCGCCGTTCCACAGCAGGTCCACCGGCGCCTGCAGGATCGCCTTCATCAGGTCGGCCGGGGTCATCTTGGTGACGCCGGCCTCGATCCCGAGGGCCTGCCGGATGTGGGCGTTGACCGGGACGGCCTTGGCGGTACGCGGGAAGACGCCGCCGCCCGCCGAGATGAGCTCGGTGTTGTAGTCGGCCCAGCTGGAGCGAGGCAGCTCGAAGACGCGGCGGCGCTCGGCGTAGGAGGTGGCCGCGTCCGGGTCCGGATCGATGAAGATGTGCCGGTGGTCGAAGGCGGCCACCAGGCGGATGTGCTCGCTCAGCAGCATGCCGTTGCCGAACACGTCACCGGACATGTCGCCGATGCCGACGACCGTGAAGTCCTCGGCCTGCGTGTTCACGCCCAGCTCCCGGAAGTGCCGCTTGACGGACTCCCAGGCGCCGCGGGCGGTGATGCCCATCTTCTTGTGGTCGTAGCCCGCGCTGCCGCCGGAGGCGAAGGCGTCGCCGAGCCAGAAGTTGTACTTCTCGGCGACCCCGTTGGCGATGTCCGAGAAGGTCGCGGTGCCCTTGTCGGCGGCGACGACGAGATAGGTGTCGTCCTCGTCGTGCCGGACGACGTCCGCCGGGGGCACGACCTCGCCGGCCACCATGTTGTCGGTGATGTCGAGCAGCGCGGAGATGAACGTCTTGTAGCTGGCGACGCCCTCGGCCAGCCACGCGTCGCGGTCCACGCTCGGGTCGGGCAGCTGCTTGGCGACGAAGCCGCCCTTGGCGCCGACCGGCACGATGACGGTGTTCTTCACCATCTGCGCCTTGACCAGGCCGAGGATCTCGGTCCGGAAGTCCTCCTTGCGGTCGGACCAGCGCAGCCCGCCTCGCGCGACCTTGCCGAACCTGAGGTGCACGCCCTCCACCTGCGGCGAGTACACCCAGATCTCGAACGCCGGGCGGGGCGCCGGAAGATCGGGGATGGCCTGCGGGTCGAACTTCATGGAGACGTAGTCGTGCGGCCGGCCGCCCAGCGCCTCCTGGAAGAAGTTCGTACGGAGAGTCGCCTTGATCAGGGTGAGGAAGGACCGCAGGATCCGGTCCTCGTCTAGGCTCGCCACCTGGTCGAGGGCGGCGTCGAGCTCCTCCAGCAGGGCGTCGACGATCTCGTGCCCGGCACGCTGCCGGTCCGGCGACATCCTCGCCTCGAACAGCGACACGAGCAGCCGGGTGGTGTGGACGTTGTTGCGGAGGGTGTCCTCCATGTAGTCCTGGCTGAAGGTGGAGCCCGCCTGGCGCAGGTACTTGGCGTACGCCCTGAGCACCATCGCCTGCCGCCAGCCCAGGCCGGCGCTCAGCACGAGGGCGTTGAAGCCGTCGTTCTCGGCCTTGCCGGTCCAGGTGGCGGAGAAGGCCTCCTGGAAGCGCTCACGGCCGTCGTCGCCGAGGTAGTCGCCGCCGTCCTTCGACCTGGGCATGCGCAGGCCGAAGTCGTAGATCCAGGCGACGCTGCGGTCCGAGCAGCGCAGTTCGTACGGCCGCTCGTCGATGACCTCCACGCCGAGCCGGTTGAGCACCGGCAGCACCGCGGACAGCGAAACGGCCTCGCCCTTGCGGTAGATCTTGAACCGGCGCTCCTCGGGCGCGGCGCCCACGGGCTCGTAGAGGCTGAGCGCGAAGTCCTTGCCGCCCTGCGCCTGGGCCTCACTGAGCCGCTCCAGGTTGACGATGTCGGCGACCGCGGAGCGCGGGTTGTGGTCGGCCTTGTAGCCCTCCGGGAAGGCGTTGCTGTAGCGGCGCAGCAGCTCGGCCGCGTGCTCCTCGCCCAACTCGGCATTCAGCGCGTCGGCGAAGCCGTCGGCCCAGGAGCGGGCGGCCTCCACCAGCCGGGCCTCGATGCGCTCCTTGTCGGTGTCGGACAGCTGCGGCAGCTCGGTGCCCTGCGGGACCCGGACCACGAAGTGCAGCCGGGACAGGATCGACTCGGTGTTCCAGGCCGTGAAGTCGACACTGATACCGCCGAGTTCCTCCTTGAGGATGTCGATGATCCGCAGCCGGACACCGGTGGTGTAGCGGTCGCGGGGGAGGTAGACGAGGGCGGAGTAGTAGCGCCCGTACTCGTCCTGGCGGAGGTAGAGGCGCAGCCGCCTGCGCTCCTGGAGGTAGAGCACGGAGGTGACGATGGACTGCAGCTCGCCGACCGGGGTCTGGAAGAGCTCGTCGCGCGGGTAGGTCTCCAGGATCTGCAGCAGGTCGCGCCCGTCGTGGCTGTCGGGCGAGAACCCGGCGCGCTCCAGGACCTCGGCGACCTTGCGCCGGATGACCGGGACGCGGCGCACGGACTCGGTGTAGGCGGCGGAGGAGAACAGGCCGAGGTAGCGCCGCTCACCGACGACGTTGCCCTTGGCGTCGAACTTCTTGACGCCGATGTAGTCGAGGTACGACGGCCGGTGCACGGTGGCCCGGCTGTTGGCCTTGGTCAGCACAAGGAGCTTGTGCTCGCGGGCCTTGGCGCGCGCGTCGGCGGGCAGCCGCTCGAAGGAGGGGCTGACGGGGTGGCTCTCGCCGCCCGCGTGGTGCGGGTCGGAGCGCAGGATGCCCAGGCCGGTGCCGGGGACGGCGGCGAGCGAGTCGTCGTCCCGCAGCTGGTACTCGCGGTAGCCGAGGAAGGTGAAGTGGTCGGCGGACAGCCAGCGCAGCAGCTCGCGGGCCTCCTCGACCTCCTGCTCGCGCAGGTCGGAGGCGACGGGCTCCTTGGGCAGCTCGTCGGCCATCCGCAGCGCCGCGTCCCGCATCTTGTCCCAGTCCTCGACGGCCTCACGGACGTCGGACAGGACACGCAGCAGGTCGGAGGTGATCTGCTTCAGGTCGCCGCGGTCGGTCTCGCGGTCGATCTCGACGTGGATCCAGGACTCGGTGTGCGCGTCGTGCGGGAGGGCGTCGGCGGGAGGCACGCTGAGCACCTCGATGAGCCGGCCGGTGACATCCCGGCGCACCACCATCTGCGGGTGGATGACGACGTGGATGCCGCGCCCCTGCCGGGTCAGCTCGTTCGTCACGGAGTCCACGAGGAAGGGCATGTCGTCGGTGACGACCTCGACGACGGAGTGGCTGCAGGTCCAGCCGTTCTCCTCGACGGTCGGGGTGTGGACCCGTACGTTGGCCGTGCCCTGCGGGCGGTTCTCGGCCAGTCTGTAGTGCGAGAAAGCGGCTCCGAGGATGTCGACCGGGTCGCGGCCGGTGAGGTCCTCCGGGGCGGTGTGCAGGTAGTAGCGCTGGAGGAACGCGAGCACGATGTCCGGGTCCGGAGTGCCGTCGTCCGTCGTCCCGGTCGGTAGGTGCCCCCCGACCGGGCTGTTCTCAGCTACCCGGGCGGCCCTCTCGAACAGCTCGGCCTTGGCTTCGTCCAGCTTGGTCTGCATTGTCCTCTGGCTCCTGTCGCGCGCCGTTGCGTGACGTAGATGGAAGTACTGTCTCTTCCCTTCCGACGTGACGCCGAGACGCGGGGTGTCCGGTCTGCTTCGACGCTATGCCGCAGGGTGAGACGAGCGGAGGGCTGTCAGCCGTTCCCGACACGTCCGGAGGGTGTGACGCTGCTCTCTGCGTCGCCTGCTTCCGGGGTGTGTACGGCGTCCCGGGGGCCCTTGCGGCCCCTTCCCGCTCGCGAAGACCAGCGACCGCCGCCCGGTCACGGAGATGATCCGTGCTCACCGGGCGCAGGGCAGGGGCGACGGTGCCCCCGCGAGCTATCGCGCTGATCACGCCACCAAGGCTATCGCTCCTTACAGGGGGCCCGTCATGAGCCGTATGTGTACAAAACAAGGGGTAGAACTTTGACGTTCTGCACAGGGGCGGGGAGAGGCAAGGTGTCGTATTCACCTCAGGCACGGCCGCGCCCACCCCGCACGCTCCGGCCAATGCTGCCTCCGACACCGCGCGCCCCCTTGGCAAGCCCGCCCGCCGGAGGCACGTTGCCGGTATGACAGCAAAAATCCTCATCGTCACCGGCGACGCAGCAGAGTCGCTGGAAGTGCTCTACCCCTACCAGCGCCTTCGCGAGGAAGGCTACGAGGTCCACATCGCGGCCCCCACCCGCAAGAAGCTGCAGTTCGTCGTCCACGACTTCGAGCCCGGGTTCGACACCTACACCGAGAAACCCGGCTACACCTGGCCGGCCGACCTCGCCTTCTCCGAGGTGGAGCCCGGCCAGTACGCCGCCGTCGTCATCCCCGGCGGCCGAGCCCCCGAGTACCTCCGCAACGACCCCGAACTCCGCAAGATCCTCAAGTCCTTCTTCGACGCGGACAAGCCCATCGCCCAGATCTGCCACGGCCCGCTGCTCACCGCCGCGATCGACGGCCTGCGCGGCCGGCGCGTCACGGCCTACCCCGCGCTTGAACTGGACATGCAGGCCGCGGGCGCCACCTTCCAGGACGCGGAGGCGGTGGTCGACGGCACCCTGGTCTCCTCCCGCGCCTGGCCGGACCACTCCGGCTGGATGCGCGAGTTCCTGACGGTGCTGCGCGCGAAGGCGCCGGTGACCTGAGCCCACGCCCCACCGTGCGGCGCCCCTCGGGGCACCGCACGGGTCAGGCTGCCAGCCGCTCCGCCTCCGCGACCGCCTCCGCCAGCGTGTCCACCACCGGCACCCCCGCTTCCTCCAGGCTGGCCCGGCCGTGCGAACCGCCGGTGTACAGCACGGCCCGGGCCCCGACGTGCCGCGCGGCCAGCGCGTCGTCGGCGGCGTCCCCGATCACCACCGTACGAGCGGGGTCCACACCGGCCCCGTCGGCCAGCGCCGCGAGGTGCCGCACCATGTGCTCGGCCTTGCTGCCGCCGGAGGGGCCGGTCCGCCCGTCGACGCGTATGAAGTGCGCCTCGATCCCGAACCCCCGCACCAGCGGGACGAGTTCGTCGTGGACGTACATGCTGAGCAGGGACTGGCTGCGACCGGCCGACTGCCACCCCGCGAGCAGTTCCATGGCTCCCTCGGCGAGGCCGCACCTGATCCGGTGCTGGGCGTAGTACCGGTGGAAGGTCTCGTCCATGACCTCCCACTCGACGTCGGTCGGCAGCCGCCCCAGCAGCCGCTCGTAGAACTTCGGCACCGGCACGCAGTACAGCGCCCGGTACCGCTCCAGAGTGATCGGCTCGAGTCCCAGCTCGGCGAACGCCGCGTTCGTCGCCCCGATGATGGCGTCATTGTCGTGGAACAGCGTCCCGTTCCAGTCCCAGACGATGTGCGCGTCTGTCTGCTTCCCCATGACAAAAACGTACCCGCCGCCACTGACAATCAAGAGACTCGCAGGTCACAGGGCTGTGGAGCGGGCCCTGGCCCTGCTACTCCCCCCGCCCCACCAGGTTCGGGATCTCCTGCGTCGCGAACCACAGCAACTCGTGGTCCTCGGCCCCGTCCACCACGGACTGCGCGTCGTCGTCGCCCGCGTCCGCCGCCGCCAGGGCCTCGGCCGCGGCGGTCACATCCGCCTCCGCGTCATCCGAGTCGACGTGCACCGAGGCGGCCTTGGCCAGCGCGACGGCCACGGCGACCCGTACCTCGCCGAGCGCCGCGGGATCGAGCCCCCGGTCGGGGTCGGCGGTCGCCGCACGGTCGGGTACGTCGACGGCGACCACGACCCGCCGCCGTCCCGCCCCGGGGTCCGCCGCCAGGAGCCGCAGCGAGGCCAGGGCGGCCCGGCTCAGCGCCGCGTACTCCAGTTCCTCGATGTCGTCGGAGAGGTACCACTCCCGCAGCGCCGGCGTGACGGCGTAGGCGACGAGCGGCCCGGCCCCCAGCTCTCCCGTCTTGTACGCCTCGGCGAGACCGGGGAGGGTCAGGGGGACGTAGACGCGCATGGCTGTCCGCTTTCGTCGTGGGTGTCGTCGTCGGTTCCGGAGGGCCTTCAGGATACGTGCGGGAGTCCCCCATCGAGTCCCTCTCCAGGTCCCTGGAAGCGTCAACCCCAAGCCGGGAACTCACCCGGTGCACCCCTTTGATCACAGGCTTCGACACCCTCTCGACCACTCGGATAAGTGAACATTTCGGCGGCCCGTATCCGGGTCCCGCCGCCTTGCGCCGGAGGTCACACGCCCCGTACAAGGTCTCCGACCACGAAGTTACTGCCCGGTAAATCCCGGGCGGCACAGCGAGCGGGGACATCCATGAACAAGGTCATGACCAGGGCGAGGCACCACTCCGGCACCCGCCCGCCGAGCCGCCGCGACCCTCGTCGTCCGGGCGGCACCCCACCCCGCGCACCCGGCGGCGGCACGGCCCGTACGACGGCCGCGGGCGGCCGGCCCCCGGGCTCACCGGGCGTCGGCGGACCCCGCACCCGCAGGAGGCCGGGCGACAGCCGGCCGCAGACGGCCACGGGGATCGGCGCTGCCACCCCCGCTCCCCAAGCCGCCGCAGGGGCTCGCGAAGCCCTGGAAGCCCTGACAGTGCCCGCTCAGAGCCCGCGCAGGCCGTTCTCGCAGCCCCGCCCCACCGATGTCTTCGCGGACCGCCTGCTCGCCGTCCTGAGCGGTCAGCGCCCCGTCCACTGGATGCTGCGGCACACGGCAGGCCGCGCCTACGACGAACTGGCCCGCCTCGCCGAACGCGGCCCCCTGCGCACCCGCGGCACCCGCCCCGTCGTCCGCGACATCGGCTATTACGTCCCCCGCAGCGGCGCCATCGAGGCCTTCGCGCGCATCGGCGCCGGCGACCAGTTGCGTGCCCTGGCCTTCCGCCTGGAACAGGGCCGGGACCTGCGCTGGCGCTGCACGGCGGTGGAGATGGGCGGCCCGCGCTCCCCGCGCACGGACGACGACTGACTCCACCGACGCCGAAGGGCCGGGTCACCCTGGGGTGACCCGGCCCTTCAGGCCGCTGTTGCGCCGCAGACACCGCAGCCGCTACGGCGCGAGGCACCGTCACGCTACGGCGCGGTAGGCACCGTCACTTCTTGCGGCGCCGCCCGCCACGGGACTGCTTGCGCCGCTCCGCACGCGTGAGGCCGTCCGCCTCCGAGCGCACGGGCTCTTCGTCGTCGGCGAAGTCGCCCTCGACGATGCCGCCCTCGCCGTCCACGGTCGGCGCGGAGAAGTGCAGGTCCCGCCGCTGCGGGGCGTCGAGCCCCTTGGCGCGGATCTCGGGACGCGCCCCGGCCTGCGCGGGCACCGTGTCCTGCTTGTCGAGCGACGGCACGGTGTCCTCGACCGGGACCTCCTCGACCTGCTGCTCGACCTGGACCTCCAGGTTGAACAGATAGCCGACGGACTCCTCCTTGATGCCCTCCATCATCGCGGTGAACATGTCGAAGCCCTCGCGCTGGTACTCGACCAGCGGGTCCTTCTGCGCCATCGCGCGCAGGCCGATGCCCTCCTGGAGGTAGTCCATCTCGTAGAGGTGCTCGCGCCACTTGCGGTCGAGGACCGACAGCACGACCCGGCGCTCCAGCTCACGCATGATCTCGGAACCGAGCTGCGTCTCACGCTGCTCGTACTGCTCGTGGATGTCGTCCTTGATGGACTCGGAGATGTACTCGGCGGTCAGGCCGGCCCGGTCGCCGGCCGCCTCCTCCAGCTCCTCGATCGTGACCTTCACCGGGTAGAGCTGCTTGAAGGCGCCCCACAGCCGGTCGAGGTCCCAGTCCTCGGGGAAGCCCTCGGCGGTCTCGGCACCGACGTACGCGTCGATCGTGTCGTCCATGAAGTGCTGGATCTGCTCCTGCAGGTCCTCGCCTTCCAGAACGCGGCGCCGCTCGCCGTAGATGACCTCACGCTGACGGTTGAGGACCTCGTCGTACTTGAGGACGTTCTTGCGGGTCTCGAAGTTCTGCTGCTCGACCTGCGACTGCGCGGACGCGATCGCGCGCGTGACCATCTTGTTCTCGATCGGCACGTCGTCCGGGACGTTCGCCATCGACATCACACGCTCGACCATCTGGGCTTTGAACAGGCGCATGAGGTCGTCGCCCAGCGAGAGGTAGAACCGGGACTCGCCCGGGTCGCCCTGACGACCGGAACGACCGCGCAGCTGGTTGTCGATACGGCGCGACTCGTGCCGCTCGGTGCCCAGCACGTACAGCCCGCCGAGCTCCTTGACCTCCTCGAACTCCGCCTTGACCGCACGCTCCGCCTTCTCCAGCGCGGCGGGCAGGGCGTGCGCCCACTCCTCGATGTGCTCCTCGGGGTCGAGGCCGCGCTGACGCAGCTCCGCCTCGGCGAGGTCGTCGGGGTTGCCGCCGAGCTTGATGTCCGTACCACGGCCGGCCATGTTCGTGGCCACGGTCACGGCGCCCCTGCGGCCGGCCTGGGCGACGATCGTCGCCTCACGGTCGTGCTGCTTGGCGTTCAGCACCTCGTGCTGGATACCGCGCTTGCTCAGCTGCTGCGAGAGGTACTCGGACTTCTCGACCGAGGTCGTACCGACGAGGATCGGCTGGCCCTTCTCGTGCTTCTCGGCGATGTCGTCGACGACCGCCTCGAACTTGGCCACCTCGGTGCGGTAGATCAGGTCCGACTGGTCCTTGCGGATCATCGGCTTGTTGGTCGGGATCGGGACCACGCCGAGCTTGTAGATCTGGTGGAACTCGGCGGCCTCGGTCATCGCCGTACCGGTCATGCCGGAGAGCTTGCCGTAGAGGCGGAAGAAGTTCTGCAGGGTGATCGTGGCGAGCGTCTGGTTCTCGTCCTTGATGTCCACCCCTTCCTTCGCCTCGATCGCCTGGTGCATGCCCTCGTTGTAGCGGCGGCCGGCGAGGATACGGCCGGTGTGCTCGTCGACGATCATGACCTCGCCGTCGATGACGACGTAGTCCTTGTCGTTCTTGAAGAGCTCCTTGGCCTTGATGGCGTTGTTCAGGTAGCCCACCAGAGGCGTGTTCACCGACTCGTAGAGGTTGTCGATGCCCAGCCAGTCCTCGACCTTGCTGACGCCGGACTCGTGGATGGCGACCGTGCGCTTCTTCTCGTCGACGTCGTAGTCGCCGGTCTCCTCGATGCCCTTGAGGGGGTTGCCGGCCTCGCCCTTCTTCAGACGCGTGACCAGCTTGGCGAAGTCGCCGTACCACTTGGTGGCCTGGTCGGCCGGACCGGAGATGATCAGCGGCGTACGGGCCTCGTCGACGAGGATGGAGTCGACCTCGTCGACGATGGCGAAGTTGTGGCCGCGCTGGACGAGTTCGTCCTTGGACCACGCCATGTTGTCGCGCAGGTAGTCGAAGCCGAACTCGTTGTTCGTGCCGTACGTGATGTCGCACTGGTACTGCTCGCGGCGCTGGGCCGGCGTCATGTTGGCCAGGATGCAGCCGACGGACAGACCCAGGAACCTGTGGACGCGCCCCATCATCTCGGAGTCGCGCTCGGCCAGGTAGTCGTTGACCGTGATCAGGTGAACGCCGTCTCCGGAGAGGGCGTTCAGATACGCGGGCAGGGTGCCCACCAGGGTCTTGCCCTCACCGGTCTTCATCTCGGCGACATAGCCGAGGTGGAGGGCCGCGCCCCCCATCATCTGCACGTCGTAGTGGCGCTGGCCGAGGACGCGCTTGGCGGCCTCGCGCACGGTGGCGAACGCCTCGGGCAGCAGGTCGTCCAGGCTCTCACCATCGGCGTACCGCTGCTTGTACTCATCGGTGAGGGCCCGCAGCTCGGCGTCGGAGAGGTCGAGGAAGTCCTCTTCGATGGAGTTGACCTGGTCCGCGATGCGGTGCAGCTTGCGCAGGATCTTGCCTTCGCCTGCACGCATGATCTTCGAGAGGACGGACACGGGGGTTGGTCTCCTTGCCGGTCGGGCCTGGGACGGTCGGTTTCCATTTGGCTTACTGAGCAACGGCCATCGTATGCGAGGACCCCGGCACGCCGGGAGGCCTGCCGGGCACGGCGCCCGCCCATCACTTCAAATCTGTTTCAAAGGGGACAACGGCCGGGTCCCGAAGATGGTGCCGCGTTCCGCCGACCAATCGCGCGAAATGTGATCGCGCCCTCACACACGGTGAATGAGATGGCGTTTCCGACGGGCATCCGCGCAGAATCGGCCGATGGAACCCGTCACGCTCACGACCGACCGCCTGGTCCTGCGCACGGTCGGTCCCGACGACACCGACGCCGTGTACGCCGCCGCCCAGGACCCCGGCATCCAGCGCTGGATCGCCCAGTTCCCGTCGCCGTATCTGTACGAGCACGCCCAGTCCTTCACGGGGCAGACGGCACCCGACGGCTGGGCGAACGACTCCATGTTCACCTTCGGCGTCTTCCTGCCCGAGGGCGCCCTCGCCGGCATGCTCGGCATCACGATGCGCTCCCTGGGCGCGGGCGAAATCGGCTACTGGGCCACTGAGGAACACCGCGGCAACGGCTACATCACCGAGGCCGCGGTCGCCGCCTCCCGGTGGGCCTTCACCCGTCTCGGCGTCGACCGCCTCGAATGGCGCGCGGAGGTGGGCAACAAGGCCTCTCGCGCGGTGGCGGAACGCGCAGGCTTCACCGTCGAGGGCACCCTGCGCTCCGGGGTCAACAACAGGGGCGTGCGACGGGACTGCTGGGTGGGTTCCCTGCTGCCGTCGGACCTGGCCCTGCCCTCGGCGGCACCCTATTTGCCCGCCCCCGCACCGTCCGGCCCTTCCGGCCTCTGAGCGCAGCTCACCCCCACTGTCAGTGCCACCGCCTATCGTGCAGACCATGACGACCCCGCGCCCCGCCACCACCCTCTCGGCAGCCGAAGCCCGCCGCATCGCCCTCCGGGCACAAGGCTTCCTCGGCGCCCCCGACCGCCGTGCGGGCGTCCGTGGCGTCCTCCGCCACCTCGGCGCGGTCCAGCTCGACACGATCTCGGTCCTCGCCCGCTCCCACGAACTCATCCCGTACGCCCGCCTGGGCGCCGTGGGCCGAAGGACGGTCGAGGCCGCCTATTGGAGCGACGGAACCACCGGTGCGCCCGCGGCAGAGCCGCACGCCTTCGAGTACTGGTCGCACGCCGCCTGCATCCTCCCCATCGAGGAATGGCCCCACTTCGCCTTCCGCCGCCGCGCCTACCGCAGCCGCCCGCACTGGCACCACGATCTGCCGGACGGCGCCTACGACCAGGTCATCAAGCAGCTCCGCGCCGAAGGGCCCCTCACGGCAACCGAGTTGGGCGGCGCGAAGCGCACCAGCGAGTGGTGGGACTGGTCCGGTGCGAAGGTCGCCGTGGAGCGCGCCCTGATGTACGGCGAGGTGGTGTGCGTCGAGCGCCGCGGCTGGAAGCGCGTGTACGACCTCGCCGAGCGCGCCGTCCCGCAGTCCCTGCTGCACGACGATCTCGACGACACCGAGTGCCTGCGCCGCCTGGTCCGCCTGGCGGGCCAGTCCCTGGGCGTCGGCACGCGCGCGGACATAGCCGACTACCACCGCCTCAAGGGCGAACAGTTCGACGCGGTGATCGCCGACTCGGGCCTGGTCCCGGTCACGGTCGAGGGCTGGGACAAGCCCGCCTGGGCCGACCCCGCGGCCCTGGAGGCGCCCCCGCGCGGCCGCCACCGCACCACGCTCCTGTCCCCCTTCGACTCCCTGGTCTGGGAGCGGGCCCGCACGGAGCGAATCTTCGGCTTCACGCACCGCCTGGAGGCCTACGTCCCCAAACCGAAGCGGGTGTACGGCTACTTCGCGATGCCGGTGCTGGCCGGCGGTCGCCTGGTCGGCCGGGTGGACCCCGCCCGCGAGGGGCGCACCCTGGTGGGCAGGCAGGTCACCCTGGACGGCCCGAAGGCGGTCCAGGCGGTGGCCCAGGCCCTGGTGGAGGCGGCGAGTTGGGTGGACTGCACGAACGTACGCGTGGAACGGGTGGACTCCCCCGAACTGCGCGAGCCCCTGGCGCATGAGCTCAGCCGCATACTCGGCTGAGCGTCACCGGATCTCGAGGATCTTCTCCCGCATCGCGTACACAACCGCTTCCATCCTGGAGTGCAGCTGCAGTTTCTCCAGGATGTTGCGGACGTGGTTCTTCACCGTGTTCTCGGAGATGAACAACTCCTTGGCGATGTCCCGGTTGTTCATCCCGGTGGCCACGAGCTTGAGAACCTCCAGCTCACGGTCCGTCAGCCGCGGCGCGGGCACCAGACGGCGCTCGTCCGTGCGCTGGATCATCGACTTGAACTCGGTGAGCAGCTTCGACGCCATGGACGGACTGATCTGCGACTGTCCGTCCGCCACCGCACGAATGGCGGTGGCGACCTCGTCCGTCGAGATCTCCTTGAGGAGGTATCCGGTCGCGCCCGCCTTGATCGCGTCGTAGAGATCAGCCTCTTCGTCGCTGATCGTCAGCATGATGATCTTGGCGCTGGGTGCGACTTCCTTGATGGAGGTGCACGCCTCGATCCCGCCCCGCTTGGGCATCCGCACGTCCATCAGCACGATGTCCGGCAGCAGGTCGGCGGCCTTGTCGACGGCCTCCGCGCCGTCGCCCGCCTCCCCGACCACCTGGATGTCCTCCTCGGCCGCGAGCACGATCTCCAGGCCCCGGCGGAAGAGCGCGTGGTCGTCCACGACAAGGACACGGATCGGCTCCTTGCGTGAAGAGCCCTCGTCCGGGCCCAGGCCGTCGACGCCGTCGGCGTCCCCGTCCTGCATCGGTCCGAAGCTGTCCGCCATCGTTCCTCCCCCTGAGGCTGTGGCCTGTGGTCCTGTGCCATCGCCAACCCAAGGCAACGGCCCACCGGTTGGGCCGGTGCGGCCATGATTCCATGCCTGGACGGCACTGAGGTGACAGCACAGGGCGCGAAGTGGTCGCACACCGGTGCCCCTGGGGGCGCACACACGCTCCAGGGGCACCTTCTCAACTGTCAGCCGGGGGGCTCAGCCGCCCAGCGTGCCCCCCGCCGCGGGAGCCTGGCCTTGGGCGACCATCGGGTCCGTGCTGAGGTGGATGACGCCGTAGTCGTAGGCGTGTCGCCGGTAGACGACACTCGGTTCCTTCGTCTCCGAGTCGACGAACAGGTAGAAGTCGTGTCCGACCAGCTCCATCTCGTAGAGGGCCTGGTCGAGAGTCATCGGGGAGGCGACATGGGTCTTCTCGCGAACGACGAGGGGGCCTTCGCCCTTCACCTCGAGCGAACCGATCTTCCTGGTGGGCACGCCGTCCGGCTCTTCGTCGTGGACGGTGGGCCCGTTGCCGTTGAGCGTGGCCGCGCCCGGAACGTGGTCGGGGACCTCGGCCGCAGTGAGCCTGCGTGCGCCTCGGCGTGAGAAACGCTTGTCGTGCTGCTTGCGCAGCCGGGCATCCAGCTTTTCCGCCGCCAGATCGAGTGCCGCGTACGGATCGCTGGCCGCTGCCTCCGCCCGGATCACCGGACCACGGGAGCGGAGCGTGATCTCCACTCGGTCACAGCGGTCGGCCTGTCGGGGGTTGGGCTCCTTGGACACCTCGACGTCGAGGCTGATCACCTTGGCGTCGAGCCTCTGGATCTTCTCCAGCTTCAGCTTCTCGGCCACGTGCTTGCGGAACCGCTCGGGCACCTCGGTCTTGCGGCCCTTGACGACGATGTCCACGCAGAACTCCGTTCCCGGATCGCTCCGCTCGAGTCGCGGAGCATCTCCCTTTTGCACCAGGCTCCGGTCAGCTCCGGAACCTCGGACTCGGTGACTCCCACCTCCTCCCCCGCGGGCAAGATCTCCACTCCACCGATGCGGGTGATTGTGAAAAAACCCGCGGCACGGCATTAGGTACGAGAGGGGTGGCCTGCGCCTTTCTCTCACAACCGAACATATCTCGCCCGGACGGATGTCGTCACCCTCTACTGCGGCGTACCTCCGTTCAGGCGAATTGACCCGCTCATTACCTGCAACGATGCAAGTTCGCAGTCAGTTCCGATTCATTTCGAAGGAATCCGGTGCAGCTGCGACCACGGCCGCGCAGATCGCGTCGCGGGCACGGCCGACGCCCGCCATTCCAGGCCTGCCGGACGCCCAGCCCGGATCCTCCTGAGTCGATCCCCTCGATCCTCTCGATCCTCTCGATCCCCCGATCGGTTCCCTCCGTTGCACGCGTCGCGTCCGTCGCGTCCGTCGCGTCGGTTGCATCCATTCTTCTCTGCTTTCCCGAGTTGCCGCCGCGTACACGGGCGGTTCCGAGCCGACGTGTGCCGCCTGCTCCGCCCTCGCCGCCCGCACGGCACGAGCCGCCTCCGCCAGGGACGCGCCGGTCGTCATCAGGTCGTCGACGAGCACCACCGGACCGCCGAAGAGCAGCCTGGCTCCGCCGGGGGCCACCGCCAGCGCGCCCGCGAGATTCTCCAGCCGCTGCCGGGAGTTGAGTCCCGACTGGTCGGCCACGGCCCGCCTGTGCCGCAGCACCGCGACCACCCGGGCCGGCGTCCCGTTCCGCCGCAACTCCGCGGCCGCCGCAAGCGCGATCCGCCGCGCCGGATCATGCCCCCGCGCCCGGACCACCCCACGCGAGGACGGCACAGGAACGAGCAGCAGAGCTCCACCACCGGCCGCCACGCAAGCCTCCGGCGGCCCCGTCGGCAGGCCTCGGCAGGCGCTCGCCCCAGCGTCCCGCACCCCTACCCGCACGGCCCCCGCCAGAGCCGCCCCGAGGGGCGCCGCGAGCGCCAGCGCACCCCGCTCCTTGTGCGCGAGCAGCACCGCCCGCACCGCGTCCGTGTACCGGGCGGCCGCGTGCACGACCGGCAGTCCCGGCGGCTCCGGCACCGGTCGCACCCGGCTCGGTGCAGCCCCGCTCAGTTCGTCACGGCATTCCGGGCAAAGCACCGTCCGAGGCCTCCCGCAGCCTCCGCACTGGGCCGGCAGCACCAGGTCGGTGAGGTCCTGCCACCACCCCCGCATGTCCACCACTGTGCCAAGGCCCGCAGGGACCGGCCACCCCTGTGGACAACTCCCTGTGGACAACGCACCCGCGGTCGCCCGCCGGGCGGCTCACCCCGGATAGACCGGCGCCGTCCCCTTCGTGGCCACCTGCTGCCACTGCGCCCCGGACGGCAGCCGGACGATCCCGTCCTCCGAGTACGCCACCAGCGGCACCTCGTCGCCCTCGGACGCGGCGATCTCGTTCCCCCCGGTCAAAGCCGCGGGCGCGGGCGAATCCGGCGTGGAGCCGTCGACCTGGACGTACCGCAGCTGTTCCACGCCACCCGGCTCGCGCCCTACCACGACGAGCCGGCTGTCACCGGCCCACGACACGGCCGTGACCTCGTCCAACTCCGGCGTCGCGGAACGCAGTTCCTGGACCCAGACGGTCTGCCGCCCCCCGGCCTTCTGCTCCCGTTCGATCCGTCCGACGAGCAGGGCCCCCTTGCCGTCCTTCTCCACGACGAGCGCGATCCGCACCCCGTCGGCGGCCACCCGGACGGCCTTGATGCGTCCGTCGAGGCCGGGAGTCCTCACCTCCAGCGGCTCGCCCTTGCCCTGCTCCAGCAGGAGCAGCCGCGGGTCGCGAGGGTCCCGGTCGGCCACCCACAGGTCACCCGCCGTGTCCCAGCTGGGCGCCGTGAGCCGGTCGTTCTCCGTCTTGCCCCGGCTGACCAGCACGGGTTCGCCGAGCGAACTGCCCGACACCATCGACCCGACGTACAGCGCCTTGCCGTCGATGCCCACACCCGCAGCGGTCTGCTCGTTGCGTGACACAGCCGCCGAGCGCAGCGCCTTGGCACCCTCGCCCAGCGGCCCGGGGGCGGGGTCGGGCCGCGTGCCGTTGCTCGCGGCAGCAATCCGTACGAGGCGATGCTCGCCGTCGAGGAAGTACAGGTACTGGGGGCGCTTCGCCGAACCGCGCGCGGCGACGGCGTCGGCCCGGTCCTGGGTGAGCGAGCACAGCTGTGTCCCGCCCGCCCGCAGGTCCACCTCGTCCACTGCGGGAGTGACGTTCCGCAGGGTGAACAGGAGCTGGGCCGCCATCTCACTGCACTGGACCGAACCGACCCTGGCGGCCTTGTCGTTCAACGGCACGGTGAGCCGGTTCTGGTCGTCGGGCGTCAGCGAGCTGACACCCTTCTGCAGCGCCGTACCGGTGGGGAAGCTGGACCTGGCCACCTGCCCGAGCCAGCTCGTGGGCCCGTTGAGCGTGGAGCGCACCATCTGCGTCATGGGGTCCACCATCCGGCGGACGTACACCGGATCTGCGACCGCCACCGGTTCCGAGTCGGTCCCGGAAGCCGTGTTCGAGGCGAAGTAGTACTTGTCGACGGACGTGTAGTTGCGCTGGAAGTCCGACTTGCCCATGACGACCCCCTGCGGCAGCGAGTCGATGCGCCACTGCTGGGTCTTCTTGTCCCGCGTGAGGTGCAACGACTGGCTGTAGAGCCCGTCGGCGGGCGAGTACGACTGCTGCCCGTCCACCGTGGCGACCCTGGTGCCGGTCAGCGCGTACGCGAAGTCGTCGGCGTCCTCCCGCCCGCCGGACCGCGTGGCCTCGGTGTCCGGCCCGTCCTCGAGCACCGTGGTGGACCACTCAGGGCGCCACTTCTCGGCCGCACCGGCGGTCAGATACTTGCGTGCCGTCTCATAGTGCGGATCGTCGCTGGTCAGTGCCTCCAGGAAGCCCTGCACGATCTCCGGGGGCTGGGCGTCGTCCGCGGGCGGCACCGCGAAGACCCGCACGCGCGTGTCCTGGCGCGGTGTGGACTCGACGCCGCGCAGATCGCCGCTGTCGGGCATCGAGGCACATCCCGCCAGCAGTACGGCTCCGCAGGCCGCGTACGTTGCCGCGCGCACCGGTCTGCGCCGGGCGCCCCCCTCGCGGTCAGCGCCCACGAGATGCCTCCCCCTGCTTGTTCATGTCCACCGGCCCTGCGTCCGCACGGTCCGGGGTCTCGTCCTGCGGCGCGTCCGGGTTGTCGTCCTCGCGTCGCGTGCCCGACGTGGGCCGGGGCACGACCCGCGCGCCATTGCCGGGCAGGGCCGTCGGGTCGGCCGTGGGCGCCACTGCGGACGACCGCGGCGCGATCGGGTCCCTCGGCGGCAGCGGCGGCACCAGGCCGCCGGTCGGCTGCACCGGCACGGTTGCGGCCTTCTCCCCGCCCCCACGGGGCAGACCGGCGTCGTCGAGGCCACGATTACGCCGCGAGTCCTTGGGCTCCAGCGGTATCGGCGAGCCCCTCAGCGGCTCGTCCGCGGTCCGCGGCAGCGTCAGCCGGAACTGCGAACCGCCGCCCGGCTCACCCCAGGCCTGCAGCCAGCCGCCGTGCAGCCGCGCGTCCTCCAGGGCGATGGACAGCCCAAGGCCCGTACCACCGGTGGTACGCGCGCGTGCCGGGTCGGCCCGCCAGAAGCGGCTGAAGACGCGGGTCGCCTCGCCGGGCTTGAGCCCGACCCCGTAGTCGCGCACCGCGACCGCGACCGCCCCGCCCGCCGCGGCGAGCTTGACGACGACGTCCTTGCCCTCGCCGTGCTCCACGGCGTTGACGACGAGATTGCGCAGCACCCGCTCGACCCGCCGGGCGTCGGCCTCGGCAACCACGGGCTGCTGGTCGCCGACCACGCGTATGTGCGTGCCCTTGCGCTCGGCGAGCGGCTCGGCGCCGCTCACGACCCGCCGTACGACCTCCCTCAGGTCGATCGGCTCGGCCTCCAGCGCCGCCGCACCCGCGTCGAAGCGGCTGATCTCCAGCAGATCCGCGAGCAGCGACTCGAACCGGTCCAGCTGGTCGGCGAGCAGCTCCGCCGACCGCGCGGTCACCGGATCGAAGTCCTCCCGTGCCTCGTGGATGACGTCCGCGGCCATCCGCACGGTGGTCAGCGGGGTCCGCAGCTCGTGCGACACGTCCGACACGAACCGCCGCTGCATCCTTGACAGGTCCTCCAGCTGCTGGATCTTCAGCTGGAGGCTCTGCGCCATCTTGTTGAAGGCCTCGCCGAGCCGCGCGATGTCGTCCTCACCGGTGACCTTCATGCGTTCCTGCAGACGCCCCGCGGACAACCGCTCGGCGATCCCTGCCGCCATCCGCACCGGGGTGACGACCTGCCGCACCACGAGCCAGGCGATCGCCCCGAGAAGCACGACGACGAAAAGGCCCGCCGTCGCCAGCGTCCCCTTGACCAGGCTCAGCGACTTCTCTTCCTGAGTGAGCGGGAAGAGGTAGTAGAGCTGGTACGGGTCGCCGTTCGGGTCGTTGACCTGCTTGCCTACGACCAGGGCCGGCTGGGACTCCTCGTGGGCGTCGGCGTTGTAGATGATCCGCGTGTAGCTCTGAGCCGCCGCCGGGCTCCTGTCGACCCGCGCGCGCAGGTCCTCGGGCACGCTTGCGGTGGGGTTGACGCGGCCTGAGGCGCGTGGTCCGCGCCCGCCGCCGCTGTCGTCGCCCACGGGCAGGGTCACCACGTCAAAGGCGCCCTGACCGCCGCTGGAGAGGGACGCCACGAGGCTGCTCATCCACTCGATGACGTTCTGCGCGGGCCGGCCGTCCACCGTGGAACCGTCGTCACCGGTCCCGCTCGCCGCCTCGTCGGCCTTCTGCTTGGCCACCGCGAACCCTCCGGTCGCCTGGCTCTGCGAGGCCTTCACCTTGGCGTCCAGCAGCCCGTTGCGCACCTGCCCGATGACGACGAAACCGAGCAGCAGAACAACGCCCAGCGACATCAGCAGCGTCGTGACGACGACCTTGAGCTGGATGTTGCGCCGCCACAACCGCATGACGGGCAGCAGCGGGCGTCGCACCCAGCGCATGAACAGGCGGAGGACCGGACTGCCCTGGACTCCGCCCTGCAGCAGCCCGCCCTCGAAGAAACGTCCCCAACGGGAGCGTGCCGTCTTCCGGCCGACAGGCCGCCCCGCTTGACCCCCGGTCCGCCCGGGCGACGAAGAGGCACTGTCTCCGGACATGTCAGCTGGGTCCTGCCTTGTATCCCACCCCACGGACGGTCACCACGATCTCCGGCCGCTCCGGGTCCTTCTCGACCTTGGAGCGCAGCCGCTGCACATGCACGTTGACGAGACGGGTGTCCGCAGCGTGCCGGTAGCCCCACACCTGCTCCAGCAGGACCTCGCGCGTGAACACCTGCCACGGCTTGCGTGCCAGCGCGACCAGCAGGTCGAACTCCAGCGGCGTCAGCGCGATGGACTGCCCGTCCCGCTTCACGGAGTGGCCGGCCACGTCGATCACGAGATCACCGATGGCAAGCTGCTCCGGCGCCGGCTCCTCCGACCTCCGCAGCCGCGCCCGGATGCGGGCCACGAGCTCCTTCGGCTTGAACGGCTTCACGATGTAGTCGTCGGCGCCCGACTCCAGGCCCACGACGACATCGACAGTGTCGCTCTTGGCCGTGAGCATCACGATCGGCACACCCGACTCCGCCCTGATCAGGCGGCACACCTCGATGCCGTCCCGGCCGGGCAGCATCAGGTCGAGCAGTACGAGATCGGGCTTGGCCTCACGGAAGGCTGCCAGCGCCTTGTCGCCGTCGGCTACGAAAGACGGCTCAAAACCTTCACCACGCAGCACAATGCCGAGCATCTCGGCCAGTGCGGTGTCGTCGTCGACGACAAGGACTCGTCCCTTCATAAACGACATCATCCCATTAGCTAATCGTTACCTGGCGTGACCTGGCACACAGCTCGGCCAGAGCCTCAGCTGTCACGGGCGAAACGGCGCCCTCCTCGGTGACGATCGCCGTCACCAGCTCGGGCGGCGTCACATCGAACGCCGGGTTGTACGCCTGGGTCCCCAAGGGTGCCACCGGAATCCCGCCTCCCGCTTCCGCTCCCGCCACCGGCACCTGGGGTGCTGTGATCTCGGTCACCTCATGACCGGGGCGCTGCTCGACCTCGACGGACGCCCCGTCCGGCGTCTCCAAATCCACCGTCGTCACCGGCGCCACCACGATGAACGGCACATGGTGATACCGCGCGAGCACCGCGAGCGGATAGCTCCCCACCTTGTTCGCCACCGAACCGTCGGCCGCGATGCGGTCCGCCCCGATCAATACCGCATCCACCTCCCCCGCGGCGAACAGCGAGCCCGCCGCGCTGTCGGTGAGCAAGGTGTAAGCCATCCCGCTGCGCGCCGCCTCGTAAGCCGTCAGGCGAGCACCTTGCAGCAACGGACGCGTTTCGTCCACCCACAGCCGCCGCAGCCGCCCGGCCCGGTGCGCGGCGAGCGCCACCGCGAACGCCGTGCCCTCGCCGCCCGACACCAGCGACCCGGTGTTGCAGTGCGTGAGAATCCGGTGCCCACCGCCGGGCAGCAACTCGTCCAGCAGCGCCAGTCCGTGCTCTGCCATCCGGGCGCTGGCCTCGGCGTCCTCCTGGTGCAGCGCCCGCGCCGCACGCAACGCCGCCTCGGCGGCCCGAGCGGCGTCACCGCTCTTGGCGAGCTCGGCCAGGTACGCGGACCGGGCCCTGCGCACACCGACGGCGAGGTTCACCGCGGTGGGCCGGGCCCCCGCCAGCGCGGTCGCGGCATCGTCCACGTCGAAGCCGCGAACGGCGGCGAGCGCGACACCGTACGCCCCCGCGATGCCCAGCAGCGGTGCGCCGCGCACGGCGAGCGAACGGATCGCCTCCACCAGCGCGGGTGCGTCCGTGCAGACCAACTCGACCTCCTCGGCCGGCAGCCTCGTCTGGTCGAGAAGAACCAGTACGGGGCCTTCGGGTGGCTCGTCCCAGCGGATCGCCGGGATCTCGGTCGGCCGGTTGTTCTCGCCGCTTTGCGCAAACTGATCAGCCATGCCGTCAGTCTGCCCCGTATCCGGCGGACAATTGAAGGTGTGCAGCCCATACCGCGGCCGGTCTCCCGGAGACCACCCCATGGCACGATGGCTGCGAACCTGCCGCCGCGACCGCGGACGGGCACCGTGAAGGAGCGACGATGAAAGACACTCCGGGCTGGGCCTCGCCCGGATCCGCCCCGTCCGACGGGCAGGAACGCGGCGCGTCCCGCCCTGCCGAGCCCACCGGTCAGCCCGGCGCGGCGCAGCCCGCGGACCAGCCCGGACAGAACCCGCAGGACCCCCACTCGCAGGGCCCCGGCTCGCAGTGGTCCAAGGAGCAGCCGCCCCCCGGCCAGTGGTCCGCCCCCGCCGGCCCCACAGGCCCAGGCCGGCCGGCCCCGCCACCCCCACCGCCCGGCCCCGGCTGGGGCGCCCAGCCCCCTTCCGGCCCCGGCGGCGGCTACGAGCGCTACGGCCCGCCTGCCGGCCCCGGCCCGTACGGCGGCTACGGAGCCCCCGGCCCGTACGTCGCCTGGGGAGCAGGCTGGGGCGGGCCCCCGCCCGCCGCCAAGCCCGGCGTCATCCCGCTGCGCCCCCTCGGCGTCGGCGAGATCCTCGACGGCGCCGTCTCCACGATGCGCACCTACTGGCGCACGGTGCTGGGCATCTCGCTGACAGTCGCGGTCCTCACGGAGATCGTCGTCATCCTCGTCCAGGGCTTCGTCCTGAACGACGCCACCAGCGCCGAGGCCCTCGACGACCCGAGTGCCACCCTCAGCGAGCTGACCCGCGCCATGGGCGACGCCATGCTCGGCTCCGGTGTCGTGTTCCTGATCTCCCTGATCGGCACGATCACGGCGACCGCCCTGCTCACGACCGTCACCAGCCGTGCGGTGCTCGGCAAGTCCGTGACCATCGGCGAGGCCTGGCGCGACGCCCGCCCTCAGATGCTGAAACTGTTCGGCCTGATCTTCCTCCTGCTGCTGATCACCTCCGGCGTGGTCCTGGGGGGGGCTCTGCCCGGCATCCTCGTGGCCGTCGCGGGCGACTCGGAGGCAGGCGCCGCGCTCGCCATCCTGGGCAGCCTCGGCGCCGGTGTCGTCGCCCTGTGGCTGATGGTCCGCTTCTCCCTCGCCTCGCCGGCGCTGATGCTGGAGAAGCAGGGCATCGTGAAGTCGATGAGCCGCTCCGCGAAGCTGGTTCGCGGCTCCTGGTGGCGGATCTTCGGCATCCAGCTGCTCGCCGTGATCATCGCGAACATCGTCGCGATGATCATCGTCATCCCGTTCTCCCTCCTCGCCGCCGCACTGAACGGCGGCTTCACCGTCTTCCTCAACGGCGGCGGAGACCTCGGGTGGTCGTTCCTCATCGTCAGCGGGATCGGATCGGTGATCGGCTCCATGATCACGTTCCCGATCACGGCAGGCGTCACTGTGCTCCTCTACATCGACCAGCGCATCCGCCGCGAGGCCCTCGACCTCGACCTGGCCCGCGCGGCCGGCGTCCAGGGCTACGGCACCGCCACGCCGGGGAGCTGATGCCGTGAGTCTCTCGGGGGGAGTTCTCACAACGACACCGGCGGCCCTGCCGCGCGCCGCCGACACAGCGGTACGTGCCTTGCTGCGCGCCGGCGACACATCCGTACTGTCGCTGGCGCGCTCGGGCGACGAACCGCCGGTCACCATCCCGCGTGATCCCGCCCGGGAGGCGGCTCGGCGTGAGCTGTCCAAGCGCATGTACCACGAGAACGATCCCAGCCTCTTCCAGCGCGCCCTGGACACCTTCTGGGACTGGGTCGACAAGCTGTTCGACAGCGCCTCGGCCGCGACTCCCGGAGGCACAGTGGGCCTCGTCGTCGTCATCCTGGCCGTCCTGGCGGTCCTGGGCGCCCTCTGGTGGCGCCTCGGCACCCCGCACCGCCAACCCGCCTCCGCGGCCCCCATGTTCGACGACCGCCCCCGCAGCGCCGCCGAACACCGAGCGGCCGCCGAGGCGCACGCCGCCCAGGGCCACTGGAACCAGGCCCTCCAGGAACGCATGCGCGCCATCGTCCGCTCCCTGGAGGAACGCGCCCTCCTCGACGTCCGCCCAGGCCGCACCGCCGACGAGGCCGCCGCCGAAGCGGGCCGCGCCCTCCCCGCGCGAGCGGACCGGCTGCGCACCGCCGCCCGGGAGTTCGACGACGTGACGTACGGCGGCCGGACGGCGACCGAGCAGTCGTACCACCGCATCGCCGAACTCGACCGCGACCTGGAACGCACCAGGCCGGCACTAGCGAGCAGCAGCGACAGCAGCCACAGCGCGGCCCCCAACGCCCGCCATGGAGCCGCCGGATGACCACCGAGGCCACGCTTCCGTCCACCTCGGCCTCGCCCACCGCGCGCCAGGTGTGGTCCCGCGCGCGAGGCGTCCTGCTCGCCGTCGTCCTGCTCCTGGCGGGGGCGGTCGCGATCGCCACGATCCGCTCCGACGCCCGACACGGCAGCCTCGACCCGCGCTCCGCCGACCCCTACGGCAGCCGCGCCGTCGCCGAACTCCTCGCCGACCGAGGCGTTTCCACACGCGTGGTGACCACCCTGGACGGGGCGCGAGCGGCGGCCGGCCCCGACACCACTCTCCTCGTCGCCGTACCCGACCTGTTGACGCACCGTCAACAGAACCATCTGCGCGGGGCAACCGCCGGCTCCGGAGGCCGTACCGTCCTCGTCGCCCCGGGCAGCTGGTCCGTCGAACGGCTCGCCCCCGGCATCGCCGCGGACCCCGCCACCAGCGTCGACTCGACGCTCTCCCCCGACTGCGCCCTGCCCGCCGCGCAGCGCGCGGGCCCGGCAGACACGGGCGGCATCCGCTACAACACGACTCACCCCGACGCCGACGAGTGCTACCCCAGCGAGCACCTGGCCACCCTGGTGCGCGTCCCGGACGCGTCCGGGGACGGCGACACCGTCGTGTTCGGCGCGCCCGACATCCTCTACAACGACCACCTCGACGAGCAGGGCAACGCCTCGCTCGCCCTCCAACTCCTCGGCTCCCGCCCCCATCTGGTCTGGTACCTCCCCTCGCTGTCCGAAGCCACGGCCGCCGACCCCGGCGAAGAGCGCGGCCTTTTCGACCTGCTCCCCTCGGGCTGGCTGTGGGGCACACTGCAGCTCTTCATCGCGGCAGGCCTGGCCGCCCTGTGGCGGGCACGCCGGCTCGGCCCCCTCGTACCCGAAAAACTCCCCGTGGCGATCCGAGCCTCCGAAGCCGTCGAAGGCCGCGCCCGCCTCTACCGCAAGGCCAACGCCCGCGAGCGCGCTGCCGCCGCTCTTCGCTCCACCACCCGCACCCGCCTCGCCCCCCTCGTAGGCATCCCCGTCCCCCAGGCCCATGCGCCCGAGGCCCTGCTCCCCGCGCTGTCCGCACACCTCCACGGTGACGGACAGAGGCTGCAGTCCCTCCTCTTCGGCCCGCCGCCCGGCGACGACGCGGCCCTCATCTCACTCGCCGACCAACTCGACGCCCTCGAAAGAGAGGTACGCCGTCCATGATGGACCCGACCACTGACAACGCCGGGTACACCGGGGACGCGGGCACCGCCCGCGCCTCCCTGGAGGCCCTGCGCGCCGAGATCGCCAAAGCCGTGGTCGGCCAGGACCCCGCCGTCACCGGTCTCGTCGTCGCCCTCCTCTGCCGCGGACACGTTCTCCTCGAAGGAGTCCCTGGAGTCGCCAAGACGTTGCTCGTCCGCACGCTCGCCTCGGCGCTCGAACTCGACACCAAGCGCGTCCAGTTCACCCCGGACCTGATGCCCAGCGACGTGACCGGCTCCCTCGTCTACGACACCCGCACCGCCGAGTTCTCCTTCCAGCCCGGCCCGGTCTTCACCAACCTCCTCCTCGCCGACGAAATCAATCGCACGCCTCCGAAGACGCAGTCGTCCCTCCTGGAAGCCATGGAGGAACGCCAGGTCACGGTCGACGGCACCCCGCGCCCGCTCCCGGACCCCTTCCTGGTGGCCGCGACGCAGAACCCGGTCGAGTACGAGGGCACGTACCCCCTCCCCGAAGCCCAACTGGACCGTTTCCTGCTCAAGCTCACCGTCCCGCTGCCTTCCCGCCAGGACGAGATCGACGTCCTCACCCGCCACGCCGAGGGCTTCAACCCGCGCGATCTGCGCGCCGCCGGCGTGCGCCCCGTAGCGGGCCCGGCCGACCTGGAAGCCGCGCGCGCCGCCGTCGGAAAGACAGCCGTCTCCCCGGAGATCACGGCGTACGTCGTCGACATCTGCAGGGCCACCCGCGAGTCGCCGTCCCTCACCCTCGGCGTGTCACCCCGAGGCGCCACGGCCCTCCTCGCCACATCCCGTGCCTGGGCCTGGCTGACGGGCCGCGACTACGTCATCCCCGACGACGTCAAGGCCCTGGCCCTCCCCACCCTCCGCCACCGCGTACAACTCCGCCCGGAGGCTGAGATGGAAGGCGTGACGGCCGACTCCGTCATCAACGCGATCCTCGCCCACGTCCCTGTCCCCCGCTGATGGCACTCACCGGACGCGCCGCGCTCCTCGCGGCCCTAGGCTCCCTCCCTGTCGGTATCTGGGACCCGAGCTGGACGGGCATCCTTGCCGTCAACGCACCCCTCGCCGTGGCCTGCGCCTGCGACTTCGCCCTGGCAGCACCCGTACGACGTCTGGGCCTGAGCCGCTCGGGCGACACCTCCGTACGCCTCGGCGACACCGCCGACGTCACCCTGACGGTCACCAATCCGTCCCGCCGCCCGCTCAAGGCGCAGTTGCGCGATGCCTGGCCGCCGAGCAGCTGGCAGCCGGGCGCCGAAGTGTCGGCCTCGCGCCACCGCCTCACGGTTCCCGCCGGCGAACGCCGACGCGTCACGACCCGCCTGCGCCCCACCCGCCGCGGCGACCGCCAGGCCGACCGTGTGACGATCCGCTCGTACGGCCCCCTCGGCCTCTTCACCCGCCAGGGCGCCCACCAGGTCCCCTGGACGGTACGTGTCCTGCCCCCTTTCACCAGCCGCAAGCATCTCCCGTCGAGACTCGCCCGCCTGCGCGAACTCGACGGCCGCACCACCGTCCTCACCCGCGGCGAGGGCACGGAATTCGACAGCCTTCGCGAATACGTCCCCGGCGACGACACCCGCTCCATCGACTGGCGCGCCACAGCCCGCCAGTCGGTGGTTGCCGTACGCACCTGGCGTCCCGAACGCGACCGCCACATCCTCGTAGTCCTCGACACCGGCCGCACCTCTGCGGGCCGAGTGGGCGACGCCCCGCGCCTCGACGCCTCCCTGGACGCCGCGCTGCTCCTGGCCGCGCTGGCATCCCGCGCCGGCGACCGCGTGGACCTGCTCGCCTACGACCGCCGAGTCCGCGCGCTCGTCCAGGGACGTACAGCACGCGATGTCCTCCCGTCCCTGGTGAGCGCGATGGCCACGCTCGAACCCGAGCTCGTCGAAACCGACGCTCGAGGCCTCACGGCAACGGCACTACGAACGGCCCCCCGACGCTCCCTGATCGTCCTGCTCACCAGCCTCGACGCGGCTCCTGTGGAGGAAGGCCTGCTGCCCGTCCTCCCCCAGCTCACCCAGCGGCACACGCTGCTGCTCGCCTCTGTGGCAGACCCCTACATCTCCCGCATGGCGACGTCCCGCGGAAACACGGAGGCGGTGTACGAAGCCGCTGCCGCCGCGCAGGCCCAGAGCGAACGCCATCGCACAGCGGAGCAACTCCGCCGCCACGGAGTCACAGTCGTCGACGCAACGCCGGATGAGCTGGCGCCCGCACTGGCTGACGCGTATCTGGCACTGAAGACGGCTGGGCGTTTGTGATGGAAATGGGGCACGGAGGACCCCGAAACGCAGAAAACCCCCGCACCTTTTCGGTGCGGGGGTTTCCCGTAATAATTGTTCGGCGGTGTCCTACTCTCCCACAGGGTCCCCCCTGCAGTAC
>NZ_JBVIVK010000011.1:259798-293373 GCF_055595715.1 Streptomyces sp. NPDC040410 | reverse complement strand
AAACGCCCGGTTACATTCCGAACCCGGAAGCTAAGCCTTACAGCGCCGATGGTACTGCAGGGGGGACCCTGTGGGAGAGTAGGACACCGCCGAACTCCTTTTAGAGCTCTGGCTCTTGGGCACGCAGCCCAGGAGTCAGAGCTTTTTTGCGTTGAGGTAGGGTCAGGGGGCATCGTTGGCACGTTTCCCACAGGAGGCCCCCGGGTGGAGGTCCAGGAGACCCGCGTCCAGACGGACCGGGTGCTCACCATCCCCAATATCCTCAGCATGGCGCGGCTCGTGGGTGTGCCGCTCTTCCTGTGGCTGATTCTCAGGCCCGAGTTCGGGGGCCCCAAGAGTGACGGCTGGGCACTTCTGGTGCTGGCGCTGAGTGGTGTCAGCGACTACCTGGACGGCAAGCTCGCGCGGCGTTGGAACCAGGTCAGCAACCTCGGCCGGCTCCTGGATCCCGCAGCTGACCGGCTGTACATTCTCTCAACTCTGGTCGGACTGACGTGGCGTGAGATTCTGCCAATCTGGTTGACCGCTGTACTTCTGGCGCGGGAGTTGGTCCTGCTGGTCATGGTGGGCGTCCTCCGGCGCCACGGCTATCCGCCGCCGCAGGTGAACTTCCTGGGCAAGGCGGCGACCTTCAACTTGATGTACGCCTTCCCCTTGCTCCTGCTCAGTGACGCAAGCGGATGGATCGCGTCACTCGCTGCTATTTTCGGATGGGCGTTCGCAGGGTGGGGTACAACGCTGTACTGGTGGGCAGGAGTCCTCTACGTGGTACAAGTCCGCCGCCTGGTCCGTGCGGACACCATGGCCGATTGACCCCGCCCATTCGTGCGGCCGTAAGGGCTGGATGGCCCGCGATGGAAAAGTGCGGGACAATCTGGACGGGGGTAGTCGGCCAGACCGTCGTCTCTTCGAGGAGGACGCTTCCGACATGAAGGCCGTCGTGATGGCCGGAGGCGAAGGCACGCGCCTTCGTCCCATGACCTCAAGCATGCCCAAGCCGCTCCTGCCGGTGGCCAACCGGCCGATCATGGAGCATGTCCTGCGGCTGCTCAAAAGGCATGGGCTCAACGAGACCGTCGTTACTGTCCAGTTCCTGGCTTCGCTCGTCAAGAACTACTTCGGTGACGGTGAGGAGCTCGGTATGGAGCTCACCTATGCCAACGAGGAGAAGCCACTCGGTACCGCCGGAAGCGTCAAGAACGCCGAAGAGGCGTTGAAGGACGATGCCTTCCTTGTCATCTCCGGCGATGCCCTGACCGACTTCGACCTCACCGAGCTCATCAATTTCCACAAGGAAAAGGGCGCGCTGGTAACCGTCTGTCTGGCACGTGTGCCGAATCCTCTGGAATTCGGCATCACCATCGTCGACGAAGAGGGCAAGGTCGAGCGCTTCCTCGAAAAGCCGACGTGGGGCCAGGTGTTCTCCGACACCGTCAACACCGGCATCTACGTGATGGAGCCCGAGGTATTCGACTATGTCGAAGCCGATGTGCCCGTCGACTGGTCCGGTGATGTGTTCCCGCAGTTGATGAAGGAGGGTAAGCCCGTCTACGGCTATGTCGCGGAGGGCTACTGGGAGGACGTCGGCACACTCGAGAGCTATGTGAAGGCACAGGCCGACGTGCTGGAAGGCAAGGTCGACGTCGAGATCGACGGGTTCGAGCTCTCACCGGGCGTGTGGGTGGCCGAGGGCGCCGAGGTGCATCCCGACGCCGTTCTGCGTGGGCCTCTCTACGTCGGGGACTACGCCAAGGTCGAGTCCGGTGCCGAAATCCGCGAGCACACCGTCATCGGATCCAACGTCGTCGTGAAGAGCGGAGCCTTTCTGCACAAGGCCGTTGTTCATGACAACGTGTACGTCGGGCAGCACAGCAATCTGCGCGGGTGTGTCGTCGGCAAGAACACGGACATCATGCGCGCGGCGCGCATCGAGGACGGCGCGGTCATCGGTGATGAGTGCCTGATCGGCGAAGAGTCCATCGTGCAGGGCAATGTGCGGGTCTACCCGTTCAAGACGATCGAGGCCGGCGCGTTCGTCAACACCTCGGTCATCTGGGAATCCAGGGGGCAGGCGCATCTGTTCGGAGCCCGCGGGGTGTCCGGGATCCTGAATGTGGAGATCACACCGGAGCTCGCCGTACGGCTTGCCGGTGCCTATGCGACGACGCTCAAGAAGGGCTCCACCGTCACCACGGCCCGTGACCACTCCCGAGGTGCCCGTGCGCTCAAGCGGGCGGTCATCTCGGCGCTTCAGGCCAGTGCCATCGACGTACGGGACCTGGAGAACGTACCGCTGCCCGTCGCCCGGCAGCAGACCGCGCGGGGCAGTGCCGGCGGCATCATGATCCGCACCACGCCCGGGGTGCCGGACTCCGTCGACATCATGTTCTTCGACGGGCAGGGGGCCGACCTGTCGCAGGCGAGCCAGCGCAAGCTGGACCGGGTGTTCGCGCGGCAGGAGTACCGGCGTGCGTTCCCCGGAGAGATAGGGGATCTGCACTTCCCGGCCAGCGTCTTCGACTCGTACACCGGATCGCTGCTGCGGAACGTCGACACGACCGGCATCTCCGAGTCGGGGCTCAAGGTCGTAGTGGACGCGTCCAATGGCAGCGCCGGCCTGGTGCTGCCGAGTCTGCTCGGCAAGCTCGGGGTGGACTCCCTGGCCATCAACCCAGGTCTCGACGAGTCGAGGCCGACGGAGACGGCGGACGCACGGCGGTCGGGGCTGGTACGGCTGGGAGAGATTGTGGCGTCCGCGCGGGCCGCGTTCGGGGTGCGGTTCGATCCCGTCGGCGAGCGGCTGTCGCTGGTCGACGAGAAGGGGCGGATCGTCGAGGACGACCGTGCGCTGCTGGTCATGCTCGACCTGGTCGCCGCGGAGCGGCGCAGTGGGCGGGTGGCGCTGCCGGTGACCACCACCAGGATCGCCGAGCAGGTGGCGGCGTACCACGGGACGCAGGTGGAATGGACGACGACGTCGCCCGACGATCTCACCAGGGTCGGCGGCGACGACTCGACGATCTTCGGCGGTGACGGCAAGGGCGGGTTCATCGTCCCGGAGTTCAGCAGCGTCTTCGACGGTACGGCGGCCTTCGTACGGCTGATCGGCCTCGTGGCGCGGACGCAGCTCACGCTCAGCCAGATCGACGCCCGGATTCCGAGGGCGCATGTCCTCAAGCGGGATCTGGCGACGCCGTGGGCCGTCAAGGGACTCGTGATGCGGCGGGTCGTGGAGGAGGCGGGAGATCGCTTCGTCGACACGACCGACGGCGTAAGGGTCGTGGAGACGGACGGGCGCTGGGTGATGGTGCTGCCCGACCCCGCCGAGGCCGTCACCCATCTGTGGGCGGAGGGGCCGGACGACGCGTCTGCCCAGGCCCTGCTCGACGAGTGGGCCGCAGTCGTGGACAGCGCCGGTCGCTGAAAAACGGAGCACGCGCGCGTGCCGGACAAGTGTCCCCCAAGGGGGCCTGTCCGGCACGCCGGTGGGGCCATTCGGAGGTATCGGTCGCGACGTGCGACGATGTGCGGCATGCCGCAGCAGCCCCCCGTTCGGAGCACACCCACGCGCCCTTCGCGCCCGGACGCCTCCATGTCGCTGCTCACCAACGTCATGGACCACAGCCTCGACGACGGATACGCCGAGACCGCCGCCCGGAAGAAGGCCGAGGGCGGCGGGGGCATGCCCAAGACGCTCAGGGCGAAGCTCGGTCTGGCTGCCGGCCTGGTGCTCGCGGCGCTGGTGGTGACCGTGGGAGCGGCGCAGGCTCGGGTTGCGGCACCCGTGGTCGCCAAGGAGCGCGAGGAGCTGATCGACCGCATCGACCGGGAGACCGAGGCGGCGGACGAACTGGAAGGCACGGTCGACAAGCTGCGCGACGACGTGAGCGAGCGGCAGCGCGAGGCACTCAGGGATACCGGCGGCAGCGACCAGGCCGAGCTCGTCGGAATCCTCTCGGGCGCTTCGGAGGTCCACGGTCCCGGCGTGAAACTGGTCGTGAACGACGCCAAGGAAGCCACCACGGGCGGCGACGGCGACCCGCGTGAGACCTCTGGTTTCTCCGACACCGGGCGGGTGCGCGACCGCGACATGCAGCGCGTGGTGAACGGCCTGTGGGAATCGGGCGCCGAGGCCGTGTCCATCAACGGGCAGCGGTTGACGGCCCTGTCGGCGATCAGGGCCGCGGGTGACGCGATACTGGTCGACAACAAACCGTTGGTTCCGCCTTATACGGTGCTGGCCGTGGGGGACGGGAAGCGGCTGGGCACCAGGTTCCAGAACAGCGCCGACGGCCTGTATCTGCACGCCCTGCAGGAGAACTACGGCATCCGGACCGGCATCTCCGTGGAGAACGACCTCCGGCTGCCCGCCGCACCGAGTGTGATCGTACGTACAGCACAGCCGAGAAGTGAGAAGGGCACATCGTGATCGCCGTACTGGGCCTCGTCGTGGGAGTCGTGGCCGGCCTGTTGGTCCGGCCCGAGGTTCCGGCGGTTGTCGAGCCTTACCTGCCGATCGCCGTCGTGGCGGCGCTCGACGCCGTCTTCGGTGGTCTGCGGGCCATGCTCGACGGCATCTTCGACGACAAGGTCTTCGTGGTGTCGTTCCTGTCCAACGTGGTCGTGGCGGCGCTGATCGTGTTCCTGGGCGACAAGCTGGGCGTGGGAGCCCAGCTGTCGACCGGTGTCGTCGTCGTCCTCGGTATCCGCATCTTCTCCAACGCCGCGGCGATCCGCCGGCACGTCTTCCGGGCGTGAGGCCGATGAGCGACCAGGACGCGACGCCTGAGAACCGGCTGCGCAAGGAGTTGCCCGAGGAGGTGCCGACGGCCGTTGCCGAGGCCGAGGAGGTCCGCGAGACGGAGCCCGGGCTCACCGGTCGCCAGCGTCTGGTGAAGGGGCTGTGGCCGCCGAGGGTCAGCCGAGCCCAACTGATCGTCGCCGTGCTGCTGTTCGGCCTCGGGTTCGGTCTGGCCGTCCAGGTGGCCTCGAACAGCGACAGCGACAGTGCGCTGCGCGGAGCACGCCAGGAAGATCTTGTTCGCATTCTCGATGAACTGGATGACCGAACTCAGCGTCTTGAAGACGAGAAGCAGGGACTCGAGAAGCAGCGCGACGAGCTGGAGAACAGCTCGGACCAGGCCGAGGAGGCCCGAAAGCAGACGGTCGAGAAGGAGAGGCAACTCGGCATTCTGGCGGGCACGGTGGCCGCCCAGGGTCCCGGCATCACCATGACGATCGACGACACGAAGGGGACGGTCGAGGCGGACATGCTGCTCGACGCGATCCAGGAACTGCGTGCGGCAGGCGCGGAGGCGATCCAGGTGAACGACGTGCGTGTCGTCGCCGGCACCTACCTGACGGACTCCGACAAGAGCGTGAGCGTCGACGGGAACAAGATCAACGCCCCCTATCGTTTCAAGGTCATCGGCAACCCGAAGGACCTCGAACCGGCACTCAACATCCCTGGAGGCGTGGTGCAGACCCTGGAGAAGGAGCAGGCCGTCGTGACCGTCGAGCGGTCGGACGAGATCGTCGTGGACGCCTTGCGAGCTGCGCAGCGGCCTGACTACGCTCGGTCGTCCTCGCGGTGAACCGGGGGTGTATGGGGGAGGTCCGCCCAGGTGATGAGCTTGCGGGGGGTCGGCGCACCGAATGGGTGGCGCGTGGTGGAAACTGTTTGGTGGATACGGACGTTGTGAGGATGTCCGGGTCGACCGGTGTGTTCAATCAGGGTTCGTCCTGCCCCACGGGCGGGTCTGTTTCGGTCAAGGGGAATCGCCCGTGAAGTTGTTTGCGAAGTTGTTCGGCAAGAGCGCGCGAGAGGGCAGCGACAATGCGACCGCCCGTCATCGCGCACAGCCTGACGCAGAGGGTCAGCGCCCGCTGTTCCGGGACCAGGTCCCAGCCCCGGGCGGTGACATTTCCGGAGGCCAGGGCGCGCCGTCTGTTGACCCTGCCCAGTCCGGCGACATAGGTTTCGGACAACCGTCAACCTCAAGTACGGGTGGAGGGTTTTCCCCTATGGCGGCCCTGGTGTGTACGAGGTGCGGTAACCGCAACGCGGAGAACAGCCGCTTCTGCTCCAACTGCGGCGCGCCGCTGCGCGGCGGAGCGGCGGCCGAGCGTCCCTCCGAGACGACCTCGACGATCTCCATCTCCGGACTCGAGGCCTACGACGCGGAGGCCACCGGCCAGACGCAGATGCCGATGCTCTCCCCGGAGGCGCAGGCGGCTGTGGACGCGCTCCCGCTGGGGTCGGCGCTCCTGGTGGTGCGACGCGGGCCGAACTCGGGCAGCCGCTTCCTGCTGGACGGCGAGCTGACCACGGCCGGGCGTCATCCGCAGAGCGACATCTTCCTGGACGACGTGACGGTCTCCCGACGGCACGTGGAGTTCCGCCGCAGTCCGGACGGCTCGTTCACGGTGGCCGACGTGGGCAGTCTGAACGGTACGTACGTCAACCGAGAGCGGATCGACCAGGTCGCCCTGTCGAACGGTGACGAGGTGCAGATCGGCAAGTACCGGCTGGTCTTCTACGCGAGCCAGCGGGGCTACTGAACCTCCCCGGACTCCGTCCGGGGGGACCCCAGGGAAGGTCCATGCTTCAATCACCGAGCGGCGGTGCCGGGCACGGTACCGCCGCCGCGGACAGTGGGCTGATGAGCATCGGCACGGTTCTGAACGTGCTGCGCGACGAGTTTCCCGAAGTCACCATCTCCAAGATCCGCTTCCTGGAGTCGGAGGGGCTCATCGAGCCGCAGCGCGCGCCCTCGGGGTACCGCAAGTTCAGCGCGCACGATGTCGAGCGGCTCGGCCACGTCCTGCGGATGCAGCGGGACCACTATCTGCCGCTCAAGGTGATCCGGGAGCACCTGGACGCCATGGAGCGCGGCGAGGCCGTGCAGCTGCCGGCCGTGAGCCGCCAGCGTGACGGCGACGCCGTCGTGGAGGCGTCCGACGTGCCGACGGCGGCCCGCATCGGACGGGCCGAGCTGCTCGCCGCCGCCGAGGTCGGGGAGCAGGAGTTCGAGGAATGGGAGTCCTACGGACTCATCACGCCGCTTCCGGACGGTTCGTACGACGCCGAGGCGGTGACGGTGGCGTCGCTGGTCGCCGAGCTGGGGCGGTTCGGGATCGAGCCGCGGCACCTTCGGGTGATGAAGGCCGCCGCAGACCGTGAGGCCGGGCTCGTCGACCAGGTGGTGGCACCGCTGAAGCGGCACCGCAACCCGCAGACCAGGGCACATGCGGAGGCCCGCACAAAGGAACTGGCGGGGCTCACCGTGAAGCTGCACGCGGCACTGGTGCAGATGGCGCTCGGGGTGCGTCTGCCCTGAGGCGGCGGGCCTGGGGAGGCCGGATCGGCCACGCGATACCGGCCCGACTACCCAAACATCCCGGGCACGGCCTAGGGTTGCTGTGTGAACGAGCTCGATGTCGTAGGTGTCCGGGTCGAAATGCCCTCCAACCAACCGATCGTGCTCCTGCGTGAAGTGGGAGGCGACCGCTACCTCCCCATCTGGATCGGGCCGGGGGAGGCCACGGCCATCGCCTTCGCCCAGCAGGGCATGGCTCCGGCGCGACCGCTGACCCACGACCTGTTCAAGGACGTGCTGGAGGCCGTCGGCCAGGAGCTCACCGAAGTGCGCATCACGGACCTTCGTGAGGGCGTCTTCTACGCGGAGCTGGTCTTCGCCAGCGGGGTCGAGGTGAGCGCCCGCCCGTCCGACGCCATAGCGCTGGCGCTGCGCACCGGGACGCCGATCTACGGCAGCGACGGCGTGCTCGACGACGCCGGCATCGCGATCCCGGACGAGCAGGAGGACGAAGTGGAGAAGTTCCGCGAGTTCCTCGACCAGATCTCTCCTGAGGACTTCGGCACCAGCAGCCAGTGAGTCGTGCACGGCTCGAAGGCCGGCATTTGCCGGGGGCTTGTGAGAGCGTCCTGCGACCCCCTCCGAGCGCATTCGGCTAGCCTTTCCCCGCGGCGGGGTACGGGAAACCACTCCTAGGGTGATTATCACTCGGCGTGCCGAGTGTGGCGATCGTTGACGCACCCCTGGTGACTGCCTACCTTCGAGGAGGCAGGTCAAGGACGGAGGTCGGCGTGAGAAGCAGCGGCGACGGTATGGCTGGGGGTGCTCCCGGACGCAGTCTCGGGGCGAGCGGTCCGTACCCGCTTCACAGCAGCGCGGCCGACCACGCTCCGCAGCGACCGGCGGCCGTGCCGACCAGCGGAGGGGCGACGTCCATGGCGTCCGAGGAGATCGGCTACCGGGGCCCGACGGCCTGCGCGGCCGCCGGAATCACCTATCGGCAATTGGACTACTGGGCCCGCACGGGCCTCGTCGAGCCGAGCGTGCGCCCGGCCTACGGGTCTGGGACGCAGCGTCTGTACAGCTTCCGGGACGTAGTGGTCCTGAAGATCGTCAAGCGTTTCCTCGACACCGGTGTGTCGCTGCAGAACATCCGCACCGCCGTGCTGCACCTCAGGGAACGCGGTTTCCGCGACCTGGGGCGCATGACCCTGATGAGCGACGGCGCCACGGTCTACGAGTGCACCTCGCCCGACGAGGTCCACGCGCTGCTGCAGGGCGGTCAGGGCATCTTCGGTATCGCCGTGGGTGTGGTGTGGCGGGACGTGGAAAGCGCGCTGTCGCAGCTGCACGGCGAGCGGGTCGACACCGGCGAGACCCTGGTCGGACAGAACCCCGCGGACGAGTTGGCGCGGCGGCGCAACCGGGCGGTCTGAGACCCCCCGGCTCTTCCGGCGGCATTGTCAGTGGCGTAGGGCAGCATCGGAGATGTGAGAACCGCGCCCACGATCCTGCATCTCGACATGGATGCCTTCTTCGCCTCGGCGGAGCAGGCATCCAAGCCGAGCCTGCGCGGGAAGGCCGTCGTCGTGGGCGGGCTGGGGCCGCGCGGAGTGGTGGCCACCGCTTCGTACGAGGCCCGCGTGTTCGGTGTCCATTCGGCGATGCCCATGGCCCAGGCTCGCCGGCTGGCCCCGAACGCCGCGTATCTCGTGCCGCGCTTCGGCTTCTACAAGTCGATCAGCGAGCAGGTGATGCGGCTCCTGCGCTCGCTGTCACCGCTCGTGGAGCCGTTGAGCCTGGACGAGGCGTTCGTGGACCTGGAGGCCGGGGGAGCGGCGTGGGACGAGGCGTCGGCCCGGCTGGCAGGCGTCAGGCTGCGCGCGGAGATACGGGCTGTCACGGGGCTGACGGGATCCGTGGGGCTCGCCGCCTCCAAGATGCTCGCGAAGATCGCGTCGGAGCAGGCCAAGCCGGACGGGCTGGTGCTGATCGAGCCGGGGACCGAGCGGGCCATGCTCGGGCCGATGTCGGTGCGGACGCTGCCGGGGGTGGGGCCGGCGACGGGCGATCATCTGCGGCGGGCCGGGATCACCACGGTCGACGAGATCGCCGAGGCGGGCGAGGACGAGCTCGTACGGCTGCTGGGCAAGGCCCACGGGCACGCCTTGTACGCCATGGCGCTGGCGCACGACGAGCGGCCCGTGGTGGCCGAGCGGGAGACGAAGTCGGTGTCGGTCGAGGACACCTACGACGTGGACATCCACGACCGGGTGCGGGTGGGGCTGGAGGTGCAGCGGCTGGCGGACCGCTGCGTACGGCGGCTGCGCGGGGCCGGGCTGTCGGGACGGACCATCGTGCTGAAGGTGCGGCGCTACGACTTCTCCACCTTGACCCGCTCGGAAACCCTGCGCGGGCCCACGGACGACCCGGCGGTGGTGCGGGAGGCCGCGGCCCGGTTGCTGGACGCGGTGGACACGACGGGCGGCGTACGGCTGCTCGGGGTGGGCGTCAGCGGGCTCGCGGACTATACGCAGGAGGACCTGTTCGCGCAGGCGGCGGGGGAGCGGGCGGACCATCCGGAGGAGGAGGGCGAGGACCGGCCCGTCGAGGAACAGGAGACGCCCGCGGAGCGACGGTGGCCGGCGGGGCACGACGTGCGGCATGCCGAGTACGGGCACGGATGGGTGCAGGGCAGCGGCCTCGGCAGGGTCACCGTGCGGTTCGAGACGCCCGACTCGGACCCCGGGCGCGTACGGACCTTCCGGGTCGGCGACCCGGATCTGGAACCGGCGGATCCGCTGCCGCTGGTACCGCACGTCGCGCACGCGTCGGACATGCCACTGGTGGCGCGAAGACCCGAAGGCCCGGAGACCGCGGTGCCTCAGGACTCGTCCGAGCCCGCGACCTTGCCGAAGTCGCGGTCCGGGAACGGGGGAGGAGCGGCCACGTCGAGGCCGTAGTGATGGTAGAGCTGCAGTTCCTGTTCCGGTGAGAGGTGCCGTCCGACGCCGAAGTCCGGGGCGTCCTTGATCAGGGCCCGGTCGAACGGCACCTTCAGGGTGCCCTCGACCAGTTCACTGGGCTCCAGGGGCACGAAGGCGTCCCTGCTGAACAGGCCGGTCCGTATGGCTGCCCACTCCGGCTCTCCGGTCGCGTCGTCGAGGTACACCTCGTCGATGGTGCCGATCTTGGTGCCGTTGCGGTCGAACGCCTTGCGGCCGATCAGGTTGCGCGGATCGATGTCGGTCTGCACGGTCCCTCCAATTGGTCGCAACTCATCCGTAAGCACTACAAAAGAGCACATTCAGGAAGGTGGCCACTCGAAGGCTCGGCGTTGACCTCGCTGGTAGGCTGGCAAGCGGCTGCTGACCCTGTGCGGGAGAGTCCTCCAGACACCATCGGAGGCGCCGAAGGAGCAAATCCTCCCCGGAATCTCTCAGGCCCACGTACCGCACGGACGAGGTCACTCTGGAAAGCAGGGCGGTTGTCGACGGCTTCCGCTCTCACCGACGGTGAAAGCCGGGAGAGCCCTCGGGCGGTCCGGTGAAGCTCTCAGGTTGAAATGACAGAGGGGGAGGCCGTCCGGGTACCCGTGCCGTGGTGCCCCTCGAAGGTCGTGTAAGACCAGGAGGCCTCCGCAATGACCGCCCATCGCATTCCGCTCTCCGAGCTCGAACAGGGAATCCCCTTCGAGCAGCGCCACATCGGCCCTGACCACGAGGCCCGGGCCAAGATGCTCGCGCAGGTCGGCTACGGCTCCCTCGACGAGCTCACCGCCGCCGCGGTCCCGGATGTGATCAAGAACGCCGACGCGCTGGACCTGCCGAGCGCGCGCACCGAGTCCGAGGTGCTGGCCGAGCTGCGTTCGCTGGCCGACCGCAACCAGGTCCTGGACCCGATGATCGGGCTCGGATACCACGGGACCTTCACGCCGCCGGTGATCCTGCGCAACGTGATGGAGAACCCGGCCTGGTACACGGCCTACACGCCCTACCAGCCGGAGATCTCCCAGGGACGGCTCGAGGCCCTGCTGAACTTCCAGACCATGGTCGCCGAGCTCACCGGCCTGCCGACCTCCGGTGCCTCACTGCTCGACGAGGGCACCGCGGCGGCGGAGGCGATGGCGCTGTCCCGGCGCATGGGCAAGAACAAGAAGGGCCTCTTCCTGGTCGACGCGGACGCGCTGCCGCAGACCATCGCCGTGATCGAGACCCGCGCCGAGCCGACCGGCGTCGAGGTCGTCGTCGCCGACCTCAGCGAGGGCATTCCGGCCGAGGTCGCCGGGCGGGAGATCAACGGCGTGCTCGTCCAGTACCCGGGTGCCTCCGGTGCCGTACGTGACATCAGGACGGTGATCGAGCAGGCGCACGGACTCGGCGCGCTGGTGACCGTCGCGGCCGACCTGCTCGCGCTCACGCTGCTGAAGTCGCCCGGTGAGCTCGGCGCGGACATCGCGGTCGGTACGACGCAGCGTTTCGGCGTGCCGATGGGCTTCGGCGGGCCGCACGCCGGCTACATGGCGGTGCACGAGAAGTTCGCGCGCAGCCTGCCCGGGCGGCTCGTCGGCGTCTCGGTGGACGCGGACGGCAACAAGGCCTACCGGCTCGCCCTGCAGACCCGCGAGCAGCACATCCGCCGGGAGAAGGCCACCAGCAACATCTGCACCGCGCAGGTGCTGCTCGCGGTGATGGCGGGCATGTACGCCGTCTACCACGGGCCGGAGGGCCTGAAGGCCATCGCCCTGCGCACGCACCGGTACGCCACGATCCTCGCCGCGGGGCTCGAGGCCGGCGGCGTCGAGATCGTCCACGGCTCCTACTTCGACACCCTCACCGCCAGGGTCCCCGGACGCGCCGCCGATGTCGTCGCGACCGCGCGGGAGAACGGCGTCAACCTGTACCTCGTCGACGCCGACCGTGTGTCGATCGCCTGTGACGAGACCACCGCGCGCGCCCAGCTCGGTGCCGTGTGGGCCGCCTTCGGCGTCGAGGGCGACATCGAGGCGCTGGACGCGGCGACGCAGGACGTCCTTCCGGACACGCTGCTGCGCACCGACGACTACCTGACCCACCCCGTCTTCCACAAGCACCGCTCCGAGACCGCGATGCTGCGCTACCTGCGCAGGCTCGCCGACCGCGACTACGCGCTCGACCGCGGCATGATCCCGCTGGGCTCCTGCACCATGAAGCTCAACGCGACCACGGAGATGGAGCCGGTCACCTGGCCCGAGTTCGGGCAGCTGCACCCCTTCGCGCCCGCCGAGCAGGCGGAGGGCTATCTGACGCTCATCCGTGAGCTGGAGGAGCGGCTCGCCGAGGTCACCGGGTACGACAAGGTGTCGCTCCAGCCCAACGCCGGTTCGCAGGGCGAGCTGGCGGGCCTGCTCGCCGTACGCGGGTACCACCGCGCCAACGGCGACGAGCAGCGCACCGTCTGCCTCATCCCGTCCTCCGCGCACGGCACCAACGCCGCCAGCGCCGTCATGGCCGGCATGAAGGTCGTCGTCGTGAAGACCGCAGAGGACGGCGAGATCGACGTGGCGGACCTTCGCGCGAAGATCGAGCAGTACCGCGACCGGCTCTCGGTACTGATGATCACGTACCCGTCGACACACGGCGTGTTCGAGGAGCACGTCACCGACATCTGTGCCCAGGTGCACGAGGCCGGCGGGCAGGTGTACGTCGACGGCGCCAACCTCAACGCGCTGGTGGGACTCGCCAAACCGGGCCACTTCGGTGGTGACGTCTCCCATCTCAACCTGCACAAGACGTTCTGCATCCCGCACGGCGGCGGCGGTCCGGGCGTCGGCCCGGTCGGTGTACGCGCGCACCTGGCGCCGTACCTGCCGAACCACCCGCTGCAGCCCGCCGCCGGGCCGGAGACGGGCGTCGGCCCGATCTCGGCCGCGCCCTGGGGTTCCGCGGGCATACTGCCGATCTCGTGGGCGTACGTCCGGCTCATGGGCGGCGAAGGGCTCAAGCGGGCCACGCAGGTGGCGGTCCTCTCCGCCAACTACATCGCCAAGCGCCTGGAGCCGCACTACCCGGTCCTCTACACCGGCCCGGGCGGCCTGGTCGCGCACGAGTGCATCATCGACCTGCGGCCGCTGACCAAGGCGACCGGCGTAAGCGTCGACGACGTCGCCAAGCGGCTGATCGACTACGGCTTCCACGCGCCGACGATGTCGTTCCCGGTGGCCGGGACACTGATGATCGAGCCGACCGAGTCGGAGGACCTGATCGAGCTGGACCGGTTCTGCGAGGCGATGATCGCCATCCGCGCGGAGATCGAGAAGGTCGGTTCGGGCGAGTGGCCGGCGGACGACAACCCGCTCGGCAACGCCCCGCACACCGCCGCCGCGCTGGGCGGTGAGTGGGAGCACGCGTACCCGCGCGAGGACGCCGTGTTCCCGGCCGGCGTCACGGCCGCGGACAAGTACTGGCCGCCGGTGCGCCGTATCGACCAGGCCTTCGGCGACCGGAACCTGGTCTGCTCCTGCCCGCCGCTGGACGCGTACGAGGACTGAGCGAGCGGCCGGAACGCCGGGAGTCCGGCCCGAACAAAGGCTTCGCCCGGGCTGGTACGGCCCGGGCGGAGCCTGTGCGTCACGAGGTCGCGAGCGAGACCTCGGTCGACTTGATCAGGGCGATGACGGGTGTGCCGGCCGACAGGCCGAGGTCGTCGGCGGCCTCCTTCGTGATCGCCGCGGTCAGTTCACCGCCGTCCACGGCGACCTTGACCGACGCCATGGCGGCTCCGACGGCGACGTCGCGGACGGTGCCGGGCAGCTGGTTGCGGATCGAGATGCCCTCGACCCGGCCGGTGGCGAGGGAGACCTCCGTCGACTTCACCAGGGCCCGTACGGCGGTTCCCGTGGCGAGACCGAGCTCCTCGACGGACTCGCGGGTGATCGCCGCGGTGAGGTCCTGGCCGCCCAGCAGGCTGACCTTGACCGTGGCCATGACCTCCCCCGGCGTGACGGCGGTGACGGTGCCGGGAAGCTGGTTTCGGATGCTCAGGCTCATGGAGGACGCCTCGCAGACGGTGGGCCGTGGGGGCACCACCGTAATCGCACGAGGGCCTTATGCCGGGTATGAGTGTGTCTGCGTCGCCTTGACGGTCGCCCAGACCGGTGCCCCCGGGTGCAGGTCGAGTTCCGCCGCGGCGACCGTGGTGAGGTCGGCGGCGAGGGGCAGTTCACCGGTGAGATCGGCGCGGATCTGGTCGCCGTGGGTCTCCAGACCGGCCACCTCGCAGCGCCACAGGTTGCGGGCGCTGGAGCCGGACGGGCGCTCCCGGTACAGGGTGACGGCGCCCGGGGGGAAGGCAACGAAGGCCGGTCCGGAGAGGAGCTCCGTGGTCGTGATGCCGGGGCCCGCGTCGAGGCGCACCGTGTGGCCGTCCGCATGGCCCTTGTAGAGGTTCAGGCCGACCAGTTGCGCGATGTAGTCCGTACGGGGGTGGCGGGCGATGTCGGCGGGCGTGCCCTCCTGGACGACGCGGCCGTTCTCGACGACGACCAGACGGTCGGCCAGCACCATGGCGTCCAGCGGGTCGTGCGTGACCAGGACGGCGACGGCCTCGAACTCGGCGAGGTGGCGCCGGAGCTGGGCGCGCACCTCCAGACGGGTGCGCGCGTCCAGGGCCGCGAGGGGCTCGTCCAGGAGCAGCAGCCGAGGACGGGTGGCCAGGGCGCGGGCGAGGGCGACGCGCTGGGCCTGGCCACCGGAGAGACGGCGGGGCTTCGCGCCGGCGTACTCGGCGAGGCCCAGGCGGTCCAGCCACGCGGCGGCCAGGGCGCGGGCCTCCGCCTTTGCCGTGCCCTGGCAGCGCGGGCCGAAGGCCACGTTGTCGAGGGCGGTGAGGTGAGGGAAGAGCAGATAGTCCTGGAAGACGACGCCGACCGGGCGGGACTCGGGCGGCGTGCGGTCCAACGAGGCGCCGTCCAGCCGGAGCTGCCCGCCGGTCAGGGGGGTGAGGCCGGCGAGCGCGCGCAGGGCGGTGGTCTTGCCTGCGCCGTTGGGCCCGAGCAGGGCCACGACGTCGCCGGGCGCGGCGGTCAGCGTGACGTCGAGGCGGAAGTCACCACGGTCGACGACGAGACGGGCGTCCAGGCCCTCGCAGGGTGGGGCCCCGGTGCTGAGGCCGGTCGCGGTGGCGTCGGTGTCGGTCATGAGGGGATCGTCCAGTATCGGAGGGGGGCCGAGGGGATCGTCCGGCATCCATGGGGAGTCGACGTCATCGTCCGGCATCCGAGGTGAGCCGTCATGACGCCGTCATCCAGCGGTCCCGCAGCCCGGCCAGGACCGCGATCGACACGGCCAGCAGTACCAGGCTGAGAGCGATGGCCGCCGCGGGGTCGTTCTGCAGGGCCAGGTAGACGGCGAGCGGCATGGTCTGGGTGCGGCCGGGGAAGTTGCCCGCGAAGGTGATCGTGGCTCCGAACTCGCCCAGTGCACGCGCCCAGGCGAGCACGGAACCCGCGGCGATGCCCGGCGCGACCATCGGGAGCGTGACCCGGCGGAACGCGGTGAAACGTGAGGCACCCAGGGTGGTGGCGGCCTCCTCGTAGCGCGGGTCGGCGGCCCGCAGGGCGCCCTCCACGCTGATGACCAGGAACGGCATCGCCACGAAGGTCTCCGCGAGGATGACGCCGGCCGTGGTGAACGGCAGTGTGATCCCGAACCAGGAGTCCAGCCACTGGCCGACGAGGCCGTTGCGCCCGAGCGCGAGCAGCAGCGCGACGCCGCCCACCACCGGGGGCAGGACGAGCGGGAGGGTCACCAGGGCGCGGAGCAGGCCGCGGCCGGGGAAGTCCGTGCGCGCCAGCAGCCAGGCCAGCGGGACGCCGACGACCAGGCTCAGCGCGGTGGCTGCCGTGGCGCACACCAGTGACAGTCGCAGGGCCTGCCACACCTCGGTGCTCGTCAGCTGCTCCGGCAGGCTGCTCCACGGCGCCCGCACCAGCAGGGCGATCAGCGGCAGCAGCAAGAACGCCAGGCCCGCCAGGGCGGGCACCAGGAGGGGCAGCGGCACGCCGTGGCCACCGCCCGTCCGCACGCGCCGTCGCCGCGGCCCGCCCGTCAGGGTGTCGGCCGCGGCAGCGGACTTGTCGTGCGGGGAGGTCACGGTTCGAGGAACCCGGCCTCGGTCAGCACCTTCTGGCCTTCGGCGGACTTCACCAGTTCGATGAAGGCCTTCGCCACTTCGGCGTTGGGCGCGTCCTTGAGGAGGGCGATCGGGTAGTCGTTGATGGCGTCGGCCGACTCGGGGAACTCTACGCCCTCCACCTTGTCACCCGCCGCCTTCACGTCGGTCTTGTAGACGACGGCGGCGTCGGCCTCCTTCAGCTCCACCTTGGTCAGTGCGCTCTTGACGTCCTGCTCGTAGGAGACCGGCGTGAGCTTCAGCTTGCTCGCGTCCAGGGCCTTCTGGGCGGCGGCCCCACAGGGCACAGTCTGGTCGCACAGGACGACCTTCAGGCCGGACTTGGTGAGGTCCTTGAGGGAGGAGACCTTGTCGGGGTTGCCCGGCAGGGTGGCGATCTCCAGCTGGTTGCGGACGAAGGTGGCGGGCGGGCCGACCGCGTCCTTCGCGTCCGTCACGATCGTCATCGTCTTGGGGCTGGCGGCGGCGAAGACGTCTGCCGGGGCACCGCCGGTGATGCTGGCGGCAAGGGCGTCGCTGCCGGCGAAGTTGAAGGTGACCTTGGTGCCCGGGTGCTGCTTCTCGAACTCCTTGCCCAGCGTCGTGAAGCTCTCCTTCAGCGAGGCGGCGGCGAAGACCGTGACCGTGCCGGAGAGCTTCTTCGACGAGGCCGAGGAGTGGGACCCCGCGGAGTCGGTGCCGGAGGCCGAGTCGCCGGAGGAACAGGCGCTCAGGGCCAGCAGCGTGGCGACGCCGACTCCGGCCAGTTGCAGGGGCCGGCGGGTCCGGCGAGCGGAACGGGTCATCAGGGGGCCACTCCTCTGGGCTCAGCGGGGGAGACCGACAGCTTCTCCCGGTACGCCGATCATACTGCGCATATGCGAGCCATAGGTCTCGTGCTGCATCGCATGAGCTGGCGCAAGTGCCGGTGAGGGTGTGCATGTGCGTTCTGGCGGGGTTGCACGTGCCGGGAGTGGCCCGTCGCTCAGGCCCGGTCGATGTGCACGTTCGTCGACTTCACGCGGGCCGTGGCCTCCATTCCGACCTCCAGGCCCAGTTCCTCGACGGCCTCCCGGGTCAGGAGGGAGACCAGCCGGTGCGGGCCGGCCTGAATCTCGACCTGGGCCGCCACGTCGCCGAGCTTGATCGCGGTGACGATCCCTGGGAAGGCGTTGCGGGCGGAGGTGTACGAGGCGGCCTCCTCCTCGCTGCCCGCCGCCTTGGCCAGCTCGACCGAGAACGCGGCGAGGTCCCGCCCGTCGATGAGCCGCCGCCCGCTGTCGTCGCGATGGGTCGCCACCCGGCCCGCGTCCGCCCAGCGGCGCGTGGTGTCCGGGCTCACGCCTAGCAGCCGTGCTGCCTGGCCGATCGTGTAGGACTGCATGCGGATCACGATAGGGGGACCAACCGGGTGCCGTGGATGTGGGCTGATCGTCGGGTCGTGGCCCCGTCCGTCGCCAAGCGGCGGGTTCAGGAGATCCCCGACGCATTGAGCACCGACCGCGCCGTCTCGTCGTCGATCAGATGGCCGATCCGGCACAGTACGTCGGCGCCCTGGCGCACGTGGCCGCGTTCGAGGGAGCGGCGAACCCCGGTGTCGAGCTCGTGCCAGACCAGCGGGTTGGCGACCAGGACGCGAGGGTCGAGCTCCAGACGGCTGCCGAAGACGTCCCGCAGGACCAGGTGGCCAAAGACCCCGTCGTACTGCCGGACGGCCGCCAGCGCGTCCGTACGCACCGTGTGCCTGCGCAGCGGGCCGCGCACCGTCAGCCGGCCGGATCCGGCGGTGACGCGGTCCGGTACGAGGACGGTGAAGACGGCCGTGGACAGGGCCGCCCACAGCAGGGCACGAGGTGGTGTCAGTGTGCCCCCATCCCAGTCGACGAGGACGCACAGTGCCCCGAAGACGAGGGCGCAGCCTGTCGCCAGCCGCGCGCCGGCACTCCAGTGGCGGTCGCTTTCCGGGCTCGGCGGGCCGATTCCTCGCATGGCGGGACAGTAGGCAGGGCCGTGCGTGGCAACGGCCCTGCTGACGGTGTTCTGACGCCTTTCGGCGAATGCCTGACGCGATCCTGATACGGCTGCCCCTGCCCCGCTGCTCGCCTCGCTTCAGCCGGTGTGGACGCGGGGCCGCCGGGCACGGTCCGGCTCCGCCTCGCGCAGGACCTCGCGGGTGACCGGGGCGACCTCGCCCTGGCCGAAGAGGAAGAAGCGCAGGAAGTTGGCGAAGGGGTTCCCCTCGGTCCACTCGAAGTACATGTGGGGGATGCAGCCGGTCGAGTCGCGGACATGCAGGAGCAGGGCGGCCAGGGCGTTGGGGATGGAGGAGGACTCCAGGGTCAGGACGCGGTAGCGGTTGTGAAGGACCTCGCCGCGCACCGTCAGGCCGGCCTCGAACTCGGACGGGTCGAGAACCGTGACCTCGACGAAGACGAAGTCCTCGCCGGGGAGGTCGTTGTCCTCCCGGATCTGCTCGATCTTGTCGTGGTACTCGGCCTTGTCCCGTTGGTCGGGCTCGTTGGCGATGAACCGGATCTTGCGGCTGGCCACGTCGCGGACGAAACGTTCCGCCATGTCGTCCAGCGTCACGCTGGTCACACGGAGCTCGAAGGCGCGGGCCAGCCGGGACAGCAGGGAGACCAGGATGATGCCGGCGATGAAGCAGGCGCCGATCTTCACGCCGTCCGGGCGCTCGATGACGTTCACGACCGTCGTGTACAGGAACACCGCCGAGATCACCGCGAACGCGATGGTCCAGTTGCGCTGGCCGGCCTTGCGGGCGGCGATCGTCACCGCGATGGCGGCGGAGCTGATCAGGACCAGAACACCGGTGGCGTACGCGCCACCCTGGGCGTCGACGTCGGCGTCGAAGATCCAGGTGACCAGGAACGCCACGAGGGTGAAGACGATGACCATGGGTCGCACGGCGCGTGCCCAGTGGGGGGCCATGCCGTAGCGGGGCAGGTAGCGCGGCATCAGGTTGAGCAGACCGGCCATCGCGGAGGCGCCGGCGAACCAGAGGATGGCGATGGTCGAGATGTCGTAGACCGTGCCGAAGGCGTTGCCGAGGTACTCGTGCGCCAGGTAGGCGAGCGCGCGGCCGTTGGCATCGCCGCCGTCCTCGAACTCCTTCTCCGGGATCAGGAGGGTGGTGATGAAGCTCGTGGTGATCAGGAAGCAGCTCATGATCAGTGCGGCGGTGGTGAGCAGCTTCTTCGTGTCCCGGATCCGGCCGGTGGGCTTCTCCTCGGTATCGCCCGGGTCGCCCTCGACGTGCGGCATGACGGCGACGCCGGTCTCGAAACCGGACAGGCCGAGCGCGAGCTTCGGGAAGACCACCAGGGCCACGCCCACCATGACGAAGACGTTCCCGTGTTCCGCGGTCAGGGCGCTGGACCAGTCGGTGACCACATGGCCCGCGGTGATCACGTGCCACAGACCCACGACCACGACGACGGCGTTGAGCGCGAGATAGACGCCCACCAGGGCGACCGCGACGCCGATCGCCTCCAGGAAGCCCTTGAGGAACACCGCACCGAGCAGTGCCACGAGGACCAGGGTGATCAGCAACTCCTTGTCGTGCAGGGCACTGGTCAGGTGCGGGTTCTCGACCAGGTGGGTCGAGGCGTCCGCCGCGGACAGGGTGATGGTGATCAGGAAGTCGGTGGCGGCGAAGCCGAGCAGGGTCAGGACGAACAGCTTGCCCTGCCAGAAGGAGAGCAGCCGCTCGAGCATCGCGATCGAGCCCTCGCCGCGGGGGCTCTCCTCGGCGACCCGCCGGTAGACGGGCAGGGCGCCCGCCAGCGTGACGATCACCAGGACGATGGTCGCGATGGGGGAGAGCAGACCGGCCGCGAGAGCCGCGATACCGGGCTGGTAGCCCAGCGTGGAGAAGTAGTCGACGCCGGTCAGGCACATGACCCGCCACCAGCGCTGACCCTTGTGCGCGGTCTCGGGTTCGGCCGGGGGCCGCTGGTGGTCGCCGCCCTTGCCCATGTCGGACAGGCCCTCCAGCATCCACGAGCGCAGGCGACTGGGCGGGGGGTGCTCGGTGGTGGCCATCGGACGGCTCCTGGTGTGCGGCTCAGTGTGTGGTTCCGGCCATCACACGGACGGCGGGAACAGCGTAAGCGGAGAGTGACGCTTGGGCCCATGGAGGAGGGCGCCGTCCGCGTCAAGCTTGCGTTAAGACTGGATGCGGCGCTGTCAGAGGCGGATCCGGAACGGGTGCCGTGACGCTGGGTGTTTACGCCAGGGGTGCCGTCAAGACCCCGTCAAACCCTCTCCGGGTGCGTCAACTCCCGCCTGCCGTGGCCGGATCCGGATGATTCGCGTCAAGGGCGTGCGGTCTGGCATCGTCTTCCTGCTCACGGTGGTGAACCGGCACCATCTGGTGAACCGGCACCATCAACCTCGGCAACCGGCAACCGGCAACCGGCAACCGGAAACCGGAAACCGGAAACCGGAAACCGGCAACCGGCACGCGGCGGGGTTCGTGCCGGTGCACGGTGCCACCGGGGCCGAGGGCGCCGACGCGGCCCAGCTGTCGTCGCTGACCGACGAGAGGCCGGGGGCCGCTCCGTCGTCGTACTCGCGAAGGAGAGACACCGGCTTCGCGAGCGCCACCGGGCGGGCTTCGCGGGCAGCAGCATGCGCGGGGTGCGTCACCGGCCTGAGGGCGCAGCGGCGTGCCACCCGCCTCGGCGATATCGTCGGTCAACTCCTGTGTTTCCTGGGCGACTTCCGCAATGGGACGAGTAACTGGCTCCTAGGCAGGCCTACTTCGCCATCCGCAAGGCGCTGAAGCGGCCAAGAGTCCGGTCGCCCGAGCTGGTGGAGAACGGCCCCGACGGAGAGCGGGCGTAGGGAAAGGGGCACGTACGCGAACGGGATCCGGCACGAGAAGTTACGTGGAGTGACCATCCCCGGACATGCGTCGGGGCCGGTGCGCAGTCGATGCTGCCGGCCGGCCCCTTGTGTCTCCGGGCGGATCGGTGGGCCGCCCGGCACTGCTCAGGCGGCTGTCATCACCTGGCCGGCGCACATCGGGCGGTGCGGCGCGATGATCTGGCCGTCGGGCAGGAGCTCACCGGTGTCCTCGAAGAGCAGAACGCCGTTGCACAGCAGACTCCATCCCTGCTCCGGGTGGTGCGCCACGAGGCGGGCGGATTCCCGGTCGGCGGAGTGGGCTGTGGGACACGGTGGCTGGTGTTGGCACATTGGTGGGATCTTTCGCTCTGTCGTGACGTGTGAGATGGCTGTCGTGCGTGTTTCGCGGCTAGATGCGTCGTTCATGGCCGCCCCCCGTTGTGATAAGCCGGTTCGAACCCAGTGTTGCCCCACGGGCGTCAATCCGCAGGGATTTCGCAGCACCGCTTCTCACAGGTTGATGACGCATCACCCGCGCGGATGGTTCATCCCAACTGCCCTGTCACTTCGGGTGGTTCACGGTGGCCGGATAGGGCTAGTCCGGACTGGTCAGAGACGCTTTCCGGCTCGTTAGAGCCATAAAGTGCTCGTACGAGCAGGCGGCGGTTCGGGGGAGTCCCGGCAATCCCGTACGAGCGTAGGTGCACTGTCAAGAACCTCATAGCCCGCTGCCCGGAATTCCGGGCAGCGGGCTACGAATACCGTCGCGCCGTGAGGTGTCAGGCGGAGAGCAGTGGCGCGGGTGTGACCCGGAGGGTGAGCACCGGGAGCAGATCGGCGACCGCGTGCGGACTGTGGGCGGCGATGCCGGGTGGTGCCGGCGCCAGTGGGACCAGCAGATCGGTGGCGGCGGGGTGGCCGGTGGCGCCGTCCGCGGTGGTGTCGCCGTGCAGCCAGAGCGTGAGCATGTACAGGCCGGGGACCGACAGCAGGCGCGGCTGGTACGACTGCTGCACGGTCTCCGCCTGGCGCAGCGCACGCTCGGTGGAGGCGATGTAGGGACCCTCGAAAAAGTGCGAGAACGCCCAGCCGTCGGGGGTCAGCATGGTCTCGGCCGCGGCCACCGCGCGGTCGCCGCAGCGGATCAGGAAGCGCCACCCGGCCAGCCGGGTGGCGGGGACGCCCGCTGGGCTGATCTGGTCCAGTACGTGTACGGGCAGCGGGAGTTCCGGCGTGGCGGGTCCCTGAGCGTGCAGCAAGGAGGGAGTTCGGGCCTCGCGGACCGCGGTGGGGGAACCCAGTGCGGTGAGGACGGAGCGAAGGGCGGGCGCGGGAGCCGGGGGGACATGCAGCGGCATGGTGGGTCGCCTCTCATTCGACAGGCACGATGGCGCGAGGGCGGGGGCGGACGGCGCTGTCAGCTCACGGGGACAGAGAGACGGGTGCCCTGATCGGGGTACGCGTGGTGTGGGTGAGCCCTGCCGTACGTCATCTGGGCGGCAGGATCAGAAGAACCTTGGGCACCGGCCTTCTGCCTTGTTCGCGGAGTTTATACGACAGGTGTTCAGGCGGTGTTTCGTCTAGCCGTTTCCGGTGCCCCTAGCAAGGGTCTATTCGGTCGTCGATTCGCGGGAATGATCCCGATTTCCGGCCGACCGTGCCGCGATGACCTCGGAAAATGCCCGGCAAGCGGTCGGCCCATTCTCGTCGGCGTTTTTCACGAGTTCCTCGGGGCACTCGAAACTGCACGGTGCTCCATGCCTCGTGAATGTGCCGCCGGTCTCCTCCGACAGAGTAGCGGGGACGGGGGCTCGCCGGGACGTTATCGATCGCTTTCGCTGGGCATCATCCCACCTGACCCGCACACCGGCGGCCGGATCCGGCCCGCCCATCCGAGGAGGGACGCTTCGATGGGGGAGAAGGTCGTGGCTGGTCCGTTCGACCTGTCCGATCGTCAGCGCTACCGCGACAAGCTCCGGCGGAACCTGACGGGGCTGGAACGACTCCTGGCCGAGAAGCGGTTCGATCGCCCGAAGAACCTGATGGGGCTGGAGATCGAATTGAATCTCACCGGAGCCGACGGCATGCCGAAGATGCTCAATGCACAGGTCCTCGAACGCATCGCGAGTCGCGACTTCCAGACAGAACTCGCCATGTTCAACCTGGAAGTCAACATAGCCCCACACCGACTCGGCGGGCGGGTATTCGACGGGCTCGCCGAGGAGCTCCGCACCTCCCTGGCATATGCCGACCGAAAAGCGGGCGAGCTCGACGCGGGAATCGTGATGATCGGCATTCTGCCGACCCTCGACCGGGACGACCTCGTCTCCTCCAACCTCTCCGACGTCGACCGCTACGCCCTTCTCAACGAACAGATCGTGGCCGCCCGCGGCGAGGACTTCGTGCTCGACATCGACGGCGTGGAGCGTCTCACCTGCACCTCGAAGTCCATCGCGCCCGAGGCCGCCTGCACCTCGGTGCAACTGCACCTGCAGGTCACCCCGGCCCGCTTCGCCGACGTGTGGAACGCCGCGCAGGCCGTCGCCGCCGTCCAGGTGGCCGTCGGCGCCAACTCGCCCTTCCTGTTCGGCCGCGAGCTGTGGCGCGAGTCGAGGCCCCCGCTGTTCCAGCAGTCCACCGACACCCGGCCTCCCGAACTGCAGGCCCAGGGGGTGCGACCGCGCACCTGGTTCGGGGAGCGGTGGATCTCCTCGGCGTTCGACCTCTTCGAGGAGAATTTGCGCTATTACCCGGCCCTGCTGCCGATCTGCGACGACGAGGACCCGCTGGAGGTGGTCGACGCGGGCGGCGTTCCGAAGCTCGCCGAACTGGTCCTGCACAACGGCACCATCTACCGCTGGAACCGCCCGGTGTACGGCATCGCCGACGGCGTACCGCATCTGCGCGTCGAGAACCGCGTACTGCCCGCCGGCCCCACAGTCACCGATGTCGTCGCCAATGCCGCGTTCTACTACGGCGTCGTCCGCGCCCTCGCCGAGGAGTCGCGGCCCGTGTGGAGCAGGATGCCGTTCGAGGCGGCCGCGGCCAACTTCGACGCCGCGTGCCGCAGCGGCATCGACGCCCGCCTGGCCTGGCCCCGGCGAGGCCGGTACGGCGGCACCGCGGAGGTCGACGCCGTCAGCCTCGTACGCGACGAACTGCTGCCGCTCGCCGAGGCCGGACTGAACGCGTGGGGGGTGGAGCCCGCCGACCGGGATCTGTACCTCGGTGTGATCGAGGAGCGGTGCCGACGCAGGGTCAACGGTGCGACCTGGCAGGCCGCGACCTTCCACCGGGCTCTCGAGACGGGCCTGCCGCGGGATGCCGCACTGGCCGCCACGACCCGGCGCTACCGCGAGCTGATGCACGCCGGGGAGCCCGTGCACACCTGGCCGGTGGGGCTGCTGGAGCCGGTGCCGCTGGGGTGAGCCGCTGCTGCGGTGTCTCCGTGCCGACGGGGTGAGTGAGCCCTGCGCGCGTCCTCGTGCCGACGGGGTGAGTCCTGTGCGTGTCTTCCGTGCCGACGGGTGAGCCCTGCGCGTGTCCTCCGTGCCGACGAGTTGACCTTGTACGACTCGCGTGCGGTGACCGTGGCGGCGACGCTGCGCCCGCCGGGGGTGGTGTTCGCCGCGCGGGCCTGCTTCGCCGCGGCCGTGCCCCCGGCGACGGTGAGCACGAGGACCGTGGCGACGATCACCGTACTGCGGCGCGCGCGAATACGGGGTCGCTTCCGCCCGCCCCATACTGATCGGGCAAGCTGTGACGTCCCATGACGGTGGTGCCCCTCCCTGTTGAACCCCGTGCCGCAATACGCCGTAAGGCATGCAAAAGCAAAAGGGGAGGTACGCCCGCGTGCGGCGTCCGTTCCCCAGGGGCCTGTCGCGCACGAGTTTCGTAACTTCGTTCGAGACCGTAGTGGGGCAGTGGTGGGATGAGGCGGGATGACTCAACTGGAGGCAGGTGTGCAGGCGGAGGCGGGCCCGGTGGCCGATTCTTTTCCTCCGGAGGGGCCCTCGCGGCGGATCTTCCGTGACGAGACGCTGCTCGTTCTGGGGCTTTCGCTCGGTGCGAGCGGTGTGTCCGCCCTGATCAGCTTTGTCGGATCGGTCACCAAACCAGGGGGCCTCAAGGACCAGGCCGCCACGCTCAACGCCTCGGCCGCGCCGGGCCGTCCCTGGCTGGATCTCGCCTGGCAGCTCTTCGGGATCGCCTCGGCACTCGTGCCCGTGGCCCTTGTCGCGCACTTCCTGCTGCGGGAGGGGCAGAGTCTGCGCACCCTCGGCTTCGACCGCACTCGACCCTGGCCGGACCTGGGGCGCGGGGCCGGAATCGCCGCGGTGATCGGCAGCATCGGAATCGCCTTCTATCTGGCGGCCCGCGGGCTGGGTTTCAACCTCACGGTCGTGCCCGAGGCGCTGCCCGACGTGTGGTGGAAATACCCGGTGCTGATCCTCTCGGCGCTGCAGAACGCGATCCTCGAAGAGGTCATCGTCGTCGGCTATCTGCTGCGCCGGCTCGGCCAGCTCGGCTGGACGCCCGGCACCGCCTTGGTGGCCAGTTCCGTGCTGCGCGGCTCCTACCACCTCTACCAGGGCATCGGCGGGTTCGTCGGGAACATGGCCATGGGGGTGGTGTTCGTCTACCTGTACCGGCGCTGGGGCCGGGTGGGTCCCCTGGTGGTGGCACATTCCCTGCTGGATGTCGGGGCGTTCGTGGGGTACGCGTTGCTGGCCGGCAAGGTGGGCTGGCTGCCCACGGCGTGAGCGGCCACAAGAGGTCAAGAGGGGCGTACGAGTGCTTCGTACGCCCCTCTTGTGCTGTCAGGTGTGCTGTGGGGCCAAGAGCTCCCCGTCGATCACCGTCACCGCGTGGCCGGTGAGCAGGGTCCGGTCGCCGCGCAGCCGGGTGCGGACCAGGCCGGAGCGGGGCGAGGCCTGCAGCCCGGTGAGGTCGTGGCGGCCGAGGCGCTCGGACCAGTAGGGGGCCAGAGCCGTGTGGGCGCTGCCGGTGACAGGGTCCTCGTCGATGCCGATCTTCGGGAAGAAGCAGCGGGAGACGAAGTCGTAGCCCCGGGCGGGATCCTCGGCTCGGGCCGTGGCGATGATGCCGCGCTCGGAGTAGGCGGCGAGGGCCTTGTGGTCGGGAGAGAGGCCGAGCACCGTCTTCTCGTCGGCGAGTTCGACCAGCAGGTCGCCGACGTTCGGGCCGGTGTCGAAGGCGGTGCGCGGCTCGGCCCCCAGGGCCTCGGCGACTCCGTCCGGGACGTCGACGAGGGTGAGCGGTGCCGTCGGGAAATCCAGGGTGATCGAGCCGTCCTCGCCGGGCGTCGCGATGAGGACGCCGCTGCGGGTGGCGAACCGCACCGAACCCTGGTGGGCGCCGGTGGTGTGCAGGACGTGGGCGGTGGCGAGCGTCCCGTGCCCGCACAGGGCGACCTCGGTGGCGGGCGTGAACCAGCGCAGCGCCCAGTCCGCCTCCCCTCCCGCGGGCAGACGGTGGGCGAACGCGGTCTCCGCGTGGTTGACCTCCATGGCCACGTTCTGGAGCCAGTCCTCGTCAGGGAAGGCGGTGTCGAGGAGCAGAACCCCTGCCGGGTTGCCGGCGAAGGGGCGGTCGGTGAAGGCGTCGACGATTCGGATGCGCATGCGACGACGCTAGGTCGCGCGTGGCCCGCCTGACCAAGGCCAATTCGGTGAACCTGGCCCCATTTGGCGAGCGGCTGGGTGTGCGGGGAGCGCTCCCTGGGCGAGGGGGTTGTCCTCCGAACAGTTCCGATATATCGTTGACGCATCGCGACAGATCAACGATGGAATGGAGTGATGGCGATGCGTACCCATGGATACGAGCGTGGACATGGACGTCGACAGGACGGCGCTGGCCGGCGTGGCCGGGACGGCTTCGACGGACGGCGTGCGGCATTCGGGCCCTTCGGGCCGGGTGGGCCCGGTGGCGGCACCGGTGGTCCCGGCTTCGGCTTCGGCGGACCGGGCTTCGGCTCCGGCCCCTGGGGGCACCGGGGGCGTGGCGGACCCAGGGGCAGGGCGCGGCGGGGTGACGTACGTGCCTCGATCCTGGCCCTGCTCAAGGACCGGCCCATGCACGGTTACGAGATGATCCAGGAGATCGCCGAGCGCACCGGCGGGGCGTGGAAGCCCAGCCCCGGCTCGGTGTACCCCACCCTTCAGTTGCTGGAGGACGAGGGGCTGATCGCCAGCGAGACCGAGGGCGGCAAGAAGCTGTTCTCACTCACGGAGTCCGGTCGCACGGCGGCCGGCGAGGGTCCGGAAGCGCCCTGGGAGGAAGCCGCTCGTGGCGTCGACTGGGAGGCCCTCGGTGAGATCCGGCAGGCCGGCTTCGGTCTGATGGAAGCCTTTGGTCAGGTCTGGAAGACCGGCAGCAAGGAGCAGCGCGAGAAGGCGCTGACCGTCGTCAACGAGGCCCGCAAGAAGCTGTACCTGATCCTTGCTGACGAGGGCTGAAGGGCTGAAGGGCTGACGAGGGCTCACGCCGGCGGGCGAAGGGCCGACACCGGCGGGCCGAGTGGCGCCCCGTGGAGTGATCCGCGGGGCGCGTTCGCGTGTGCGCGTGTCGACTTGTCGTCAGGGCCCCCGCCGTCGGCGTGTCCTCAGGACACGAGCCCGCCCAGCTCGCGCAGTGACTCGTTCAGGGCTGCGGTCGCCGAGTCCCTGACTCTGCCCGCCGTCAACGAGACGGCGGCACCCGTGAACTCGCCGTCGATACGGACCGCCGTGCCGTCGCCGTCGGGGGTCAGCGTGTACCGTGTGGCGACGGCCACGGTCATCGGGCCCCTGCCGCGGATGGCCGGCACTCGGGCCGGTTCCAGTTCCGCGATCGTCCACTCGACCTCGGCGGGGAAGCCCATGAGCTTCATGTTCTCCTGGAAAGTGCCGCCCACGGCGAGGGTGTCCGGGCCGCCCTCGGGGAAGCTGGTGTGGGTCGCGTTCCACTCCCCGTACGCGGACCAGTCCGTGAGCTGTGCCCAGACCTTCTCCGCGGATGCCTGAAGGCGTGCCTCCACGCTGACCTCGGCCATGCGACCACCTCTTCGAGTCGGGCTACGCTGTCGCGGAACGTAGTCGCGGGGCCTGGAACATTCAATACTGATGAACCGTCAGGAAGTGTGGGTCTTTCGTGGACCACGAAGGGCGTCGTGCGAGGAGGGAGGCGCGCCGCCGAGGGTGAGAACGGCGTGATCTCATCCGTGAGGAGGAGATTCAGGCAGCTGCCGTCCACTCTGCGTGGGACGCGAAAATGCTTCCCGTCGAGGATGACCGGATCCGCAGAGGCTGATGGGGTGGGGGTGTGCAATCCCGAATCCCCCGGCAGTCGGCCCAGCAACAGGACAGCCGGCGCTCGGAACGGCGCGACCACCGCGACAACGATGCCAATCTCGGCGCGGAGCTGGCAGCGGTGCTCTCCGGCGCCCGTCGGCGGGCGGTCCGGGACGGGGACCCGCAGATCGACACGGCACATCTGCTGCACTCGCTGGTGGAGTCCGACCCCGAGGTGCGTGCCCTCTTCGGCGGCGGACCCCGGATGGCCCGTCTGCTCGGCTACCTCGTACAACGCAGCATCGGCTACGGCTTGCGCTGGCAGGGCACGGTCGAGGACTCCGGTGCCGTGCCCGTGGTGCCGCAGGCCGCGGGTTTCTCGCCGCTGGCCGCGGCTGCGCTGGAGTACGCCTGTGCACGCGCTGCGCTGCGGGACGGTGAACCGCCCCGGGGCGTCGACCTCCTTGCCGCGATCGTCGTGGACCGCCAGGCGCGGGCCGTCGAGGTCCTCACCCGCGCCGGGACCGACGCCGGGGAACTCTCCGGCCGGATCGAGGACCGCTGCGAGGAATACGCGGGCGGCGGCGAGGCCCGCCAATGAGGGGGCGGCTCCCATCGGTGGCGCCGTCCGGCCCCTGAAGCCCTCGGTAGCGCCGTCCAGCCGGTGAGACAGGTGTCATAGGGGGTGACGCTCATGTCATGGCCTGTCATCATGTGCCGGTGCATACGTCAGACTGCAGTCGGGGCAACAGCGGAAGGGGCGTCGGGCTGGGCCTCGCCCTGGCGTCCGCGCTCGCCTTCGGCGGATCCGGTGTCGCGGCCAAGCCGCTGATCGAGGCGGGACTCGATCCGCTCCACGTGGTGTGGCTGCGGGTGGCGGGAGCGGCGCTCGTGATGCTGCCGGTCGCCGTGCGCCATCGCGCGCTGCTGCGCAGCCGCCCCGCACTGCTCGCCGCGTTCGGACTGCTCGCCGTCGCCGGTGTCCAGGCCTGCTACTTCGCCGCGATCTCCCGGATCCCCGTCGGGGTCGCGCTGCTCGTCGAGTACCTGGCACCGGCCCTGGTCCTCGGCTGGGTCCGGTTCGTGCAGCGGCGGCCGGTGACCCGAGCCGCCGCGCTCGGTGTGGTCCTCGCGGCCGGCGGACTCGCCTGTGTCGTCGAGGTCTGGTCGGGCCTGAACTTCGACGCCCTCGGCCTCCTGCTCGCGCTCGGCGCCGCCTGCTGCCAGGTCGGCTACTTCGTCCTGTCCGACCAGGGCACCGCCCTGGGCGAGCGGGCCCCGGACCCGCTCGGGGTCATCGCGTACGGCCTGCTGGTCGGGGCCGTCGTACTGACCGCCGTCGCCCGGCCCTGGCACATGGACTGGTCCGTGCTCGCGCGGACAGCGGACATGGACGGCACCCCCGTCGCCGCCGGTCTGCTGCTGGCCTGGATCGTGCTGATCGCCACCGTCCTCGCCTACGTCACCGGAGTGCTCGCGGTGCGCAGGCTCTCACCGCAGGTCGCCGGCGTTGTGGCCTGTCTGGAGGCGGTCATCGCCACCGTCCTCGCCTGGATCCTGCTCGGCGAGCACCTCTCGGCGCCGCAGGTCATCGGCGGCGTGGTGGTTCTCGGGGGCGCGTTCATCGCACAGTCGTCGGCGCCTGCCAGGGGCTCCGGCGAGCCGGTGGCCGGCGGCGGCACCGAAAGGGAGTCGTCGGCCCGCAGGACCGCCGCCTAGGCTGCTGATCATGCATTCGACCGCACTCGTTCTCCCGCCTCCGGCCGCCTGAGGCGGGCCCCGGAACGCACGCCCGGCACGGTGCCGGGCCGAACGGTGCCGCCCGCGGACTTTGGCACGCGCCCCCTACGACCCGCGCCTGCGCAGCAGGTGCTCGAGCGCCGCTGCGTCGCGGGGACCACCCCGGGCCGCCAGCCCGGCCGCGATCCGGTCCTGGACCGCCTCGGGCCTCTTGCCCGCGTACTTGAACTTCGCCCGTACGCCGACCACCTCCAGGCGCAGACCGCGGATGGCGGGCAGCATCCGGCCGTACGGCCCCTCGCCCACCGCCGCCCGCGCGGAACCGCCTTCCGGCTGGAAGTGGCCCACCTGCCGGTTGAGCAGGTCGGCCTTCTCGGCCGGATCGTCCACGACATGGGCCCGGCAACGCAGTTGCACGGCCGCGTACAGGCTGGTCGGGGTGCCGTGCTCGGGCGGGCCCGTCGGCGCGGCCTGCCACGGCCCGGGGACGTACACATAGTCGTCGGCGACGCTCAGCACGACGTCCGGGTCCGCTTCCAACGCGTGCCACAGGGGATGAGGACGGGCCAGATGCGTGACGGCCTCGCAGCGTTCGGCGTCGTAGGCGAAGTGCAGGGGCTGGACGTGGGGCGGTTCGCCCGGCAGGCCGTTGACGGCGAGCTGCCCGAAGTCGTGGGCGGCCAGCCACCGCTGCCACTCGGAGTCGTCGCGCGGCGCGTCCCAGGGATGGATGAGCATCACAGGGCCTTGAGGTAACCGGGGACCTCCGTGCCGGCGGCCAGGTCGGCGTCGGCGACGGGCGTTTCGTAGCCCTTGCGCAGCGGCACGACGCCGGCCCAGTGGGGGAGGGCGAGGTCCTCGGGCTCGTCGTTGACTCCGCCCGTGCGGATCTTGGCGGAGACCTCGTCGAGGTCGAGACGGATCACCGCGGTGGCGGCCAGTTCCTTCTTGTTGGCCGGCCGGGAGTCACGGGACCGGCCCGGTACGACGTGGTCGACCAGTGCGTCCAGGGCCACCCGCTTCTCCTCGGGGTCCGTCACGTCGTGGGCGACGCCGTGCACGACCACGGACCGGTAGTTGATCGAGTGGTGGAAGGCCGAGCGGGCCAGGATCAGCGCGTCGACGTGGGTGACCGTGAGGCATACCGGCAGCCCGGGGTCGGCCTGTCCGGTCATCCGCAGCGGGCGCGAGCCCGTCGAGCCGTGCACGTAGAGCCGGTTGCCGATCCGGGCGAAGAGCGTGGGCAGTACGACCGGCCCGCCGTCACGGACGAAGCCCAGGTGGCAGACGTAGGCCTCGTCGAGTATCGCGTGCACCACTTCCCGGTCGTACGACGCCCGGTTCGGGGAGCGCGTGGGGACGGTCCGGTCGGTCGGCGTGTAGGCGGCGGGCTGCGACGTCGGCTGCTGGGTCCCCTGCATTGCGATCTCCATTGCACTAGTGCATACTATGCTTTGTGCTAGGAGGATATCGGATCGAAGGCCGGCGCGCAGCAGAGATCGCGGCAAGCGTCGAGCGGGCGGTGGGGGCCGGTGACCTGGATCCCGGGCAACTGCTTCCGCCCATGCGGGAGTTGGCGACCGAGCTGGGCGTGAATCCCAACACCGTCGCGGCCGCGTACCGCACCCTGCGCGAGCGCGGGGTCATCGAGACCGCCGGGCGCCGCGGCAGCAGGGTGCGGCCCAAGCCGGCCACCACGGGGCGCGAACACATCCGGGTGGACGTGCCCGACGGTGTGCGTGACGTGTCCAACGGCAACCCCGACCCGGCGCTGCTGCCGTCGCTCGCGGGGGCGTTCGCGGCGGCCGCCGAACTGGCCGACCGGGAACCGGTGCTGTACGGGGACGCCTCGGTGGAACCGGCGCTGGCGCGCGGTGCGCGAGCAGACATGGACGCCGACGGGGTGCCGGACGGGCCCCTGGCCGTCGCCTCGGGATCGCTCGACGCCATCGAGCGCGTCCTCGCGGCCCACCTCAAGCCCGGGGACACCGTCGCCGTCGAGGACCCCGGGTGGGGCAGCCTGCTCGATCTCGTCCCGGCGCTCGGGCTGCGCACGGCCCCCGTGGGCGTCGACGACGAGGGGCCGCTCCCCGACGACGTCCGCGGGGCCCTGCAGGCCGGAGCCCGTGCCATGATCGTCACCGACCGCGCGCAGAACCCGACGGGCGCCGCGGTGAGCGCCACGCGCGCGCGTGCCCTGCGTTCCGTCCTCGCGGCACACCCGGAAACCCTGCTGATCGAGGACGACCACGGCCATGGGATCGTCGACCTGCCACTGCACCCGCTGGCCGGCGTCACCCGAAGTTGGGCGTTCGTCCGCTCGGTCGCCAAGGCCTACGGCCCCGACCTGCGGCTAGCCCTGCTCACCGGTGACGCCGTCACCGTCGACCGAGTCCGCGGGCGTCAGCAGCTCGGGCCCGGCTGGGTGAGCCGGATCCTGCAGCGGGCCGTCGTACGGCTGTGGGCCGACGGCACCCTGGACACACCGGCGGTGGCGGACGCGTACCGCAGGCGCCGGGACCTGCTGATCGGGGCGCTTTCGGAACGCGGGGTCGCGGCGTACGGCCGCAGCGGCCTGAACGTGTGGATCCCCGTGCCCGACGAGACCGGAGCCGTCGCCCGGCTGCTGCACGCCGGCTGGGCGGTCGCACCCGGCGCCCGCTTTCGGATGAGCGCGCCGCCCGGTATCCGGATCACCGTCTCGACCCTGACACCCGAGGAGGCCGCCCCCTTGGCGAACGCGATCGCCTCCGCGATCGGCCCGGCACCGGTCCGGAGCTATGCCTAGCCGGCGCATGACAGTTGTGACGTCGCCTTCGGCTTGGACGCGGCTTCGGCCGGGGTGCCGTCCGAGGTCGGGTGTTCTCGGCCGGGGTGCCGTCCGAGGTCGGGTGTTCTCGGCCGGGGTGCCGTCTGAGGTCGGGTGTTCTCGGCCGGGGTGCCGTCTGAGGTCGGGTGTGGTTCTCGGCCGGGGTGCCGTCTGAGGTCGGGTGTGGTTCTCGGCCGGGGTGCCGTCCGAGGTCGGGTGTGGTTCTCGGCCGGGGCGGGCCCGTCGGCTGAGGCTTGGCCTTCGGCTGTGGTTCGGCCGTCGGGCTAGAACGCCCAATGCGCGGCCTTCGGCTGGCGGGTGGTCTGCGGTGAGGGCGTGCTGTCGGGTGGGGCGCGGCCCTTCGGCTGGGTGGTGGTCTTCGGCCTGGACGGGTCC
>NZ_JBVIVK010000011.1:181640-259701 GCF_055595715.1 Streptomyces sp. NPDC040410 | reverse complement strand
TCCCTGGTCCGGGCGAGGTCTTCGGCCTGGACGGGTCCCTGGTCCGGGCGAGGTCTTCGGCCTGGACGGGTCCCTGGTCCGGGCGAGGTCTTCGGCCTGGACGGGTCCCTGGTCCGGGCGAGGTCTTCGGCTAGGACGGGTCCCCGGCCCGGGCGAGGTCTTCGGCTAGGACGGGTCCCCGGCCCGGGCGGCTGGGGTCTTGGGCTGGCGGGGTCCCTGGCCCGGGCGGGTCTTCGGCCCGGGCGGGTCTTCGGCCCGGGCGAGGTCTCCGGCTCGGCGTGACCCCAGGCCGGGTCGTGGCCCCGGCCGGGGACCGTACCCCAGCCGAAGGCCGCTCTCGGCCATCGCACGGGCTTCCGCTGGCGCCCGGCCTTCGGCTAGGGCACCGTCTTCGGCTTCGGCCTTGCCTGGGTCAGTGCCGCCCCCGCCAGGATGATCGCCGCGCCGACCGGTGTCGACCAGGTCAGTGGCTCGCCCAGGATCGCGACGCCCGCGGCGGTGGCGATGACCGGGATGAAGTACGTGACCATCTGGGCCGTCGTCGGACCGACCTCGGCGACGATGCCGTACTGGACGAGCATGGCCAGGCCCGTGCCCAGCGCGCCGAGCGCCACGATCGCGAGCAGTGGCAGGGTCGGGAACTGGGTGGGCAGCTTGGTGAACAGCGGGGTGACGATGGCCAGTTGGAGGGTGGCGAGCAGCAACTGGGCGCCGGTCAGGGACAGATGTGAGTGACCGGTGCCGGCCAGGGTGCGGCGGACGTAGATCCAGCCGATCGGGTAGCTGAGCGAGGCGAGCAGCGCCATCGCCGTGCCCGTGGCGTCCAGCCCGGCGAAGCCCTGCCAGGCGCCGAGCACGGTCAGGACGCCGAGGAAGCCGATGCCGAGCCCGGCGACCCGCAGCCGCGTCGGCCGGTCCTCGGAGAGGGCGACCAGCGACAGGGCCATGCCCCACAGCGGAGAGGTCGCGTTGCAGATGCCCGCGAGCGTCGACGGGATCGTCAGCTCCGAGTACGCGAACAGCGAGAAGGGCAGGGCGTTGAGCAGGAACGCGGCGATCGTCAGATGGCCCCAGGTGCGCGCGCCGCGCGGGAGCCGCTCACGCTTCACCGCCATCGCGGCCGCGAGCACCGCCGTGCCGAACACCAGCCGGCCGAGCGTGACCTGGAAGGGGGCGTAGCCTTCGGTGCCCACCTTGATGAGCAGGAAGCTGAAACCCCAGATCAAGGACAGGGCGCCGAAGCGCAGGCGCCAGTCGAGAACCGGGCGGATTCGGGAGGCCGGACGGGCCGGGGTGCGGCTGGCGGTGACGGTGCTCATGCGGACCACGATGCTGGAGGTCACCTCGTAGCACAATCGAGATTTCGAGCGAGGTATCTCGTAGCATTGCTTATATGTTGAACCTCGAGCGTCTGCGCACCCTCGACGCCCTCGCCCGGCACGGCTCGGTCAGCGGTGCGGCCGAGGGTCTGCACATCACGACGTCCGCCGTCTCGCAGCAGATGTCCAAACTGGAGCGGGAGGTCGGGCAGCAGCTCCTCGCCAAGAACGGGCGGGGCGTGCGACTCACCGACGCGGGCCGGCTGCTTGCCGAGCACGCGGCGCGCATCCTGTCGCAGGTCGAGCTCGCCCAGTCCGACCTGGAGGCACAGCGCGGACAGGTCGTCGGCGAGCTGCGACTGTCGGCGTTCCCGACCGCCGCCCGCGGACTCTTCCCCATCGCGCTCGCCGCCCTGCGCGCCGAGCACCCGGTGCTGCGGCTGCGCTCGAGCGAGCTGGAACCGGAGGCCGGGATCAGGGGAGTGGTCCGCGGGGACCTCGACCTGGCGGTGGTGCTCGACTGGTACAACAAGCCGATGCCGCTGCCCGACGGCCTGGTCAAGGCGCCCATCCTGGACGACCCCGCCGATGTGGCGATGCCGGCCGGCCATCGGCTCGCCGGCCGCGAGGAGGTGGATCTCGCCGAGTTCGCCGAGGACGAGTGGATCACCTGGGGCGAGGGCGAGTTCTGCCACGAGTGGCTGATGTTCACGCTGCGCTCCCGGGGGATCGAGCCGATCGTCGGCCATCGCGCCGCAGAGACACATACCCAGCTCGGACTGGTCGCCGCGGGACTCGGTGTGTGCATCGCACCGCTGCTGGGCCGCCATCCGATGCCCGCCGAGGTCGTCACCGTCCCGCTCAAGCAGCGAGTGCGCCGCCATGTGTACGTCGTCTGGCGCGCGGACGCCGACCGCCGCCCGTCGATCCGGGCGGCGGTCCGGTCGCTGAAGGCCGCGGCGGAGGAGGTCGGCTGAGCCCCCGGACGAGGCTACGGCGCTCCCAGCTTCCGGAAGTCCCAGGAGACGGCCTTATCGGGCGTCAGCCGTATCCAGGCGTGCCGGCCGTCATGCGGCATCTCCTCCAGGCCGAAGTTCTTGCGGGCGAACAGGGTCTCCGGGACGTCGAGTTCCGCGCACAGCTCTCCGGTGCGCGGGCTCTCGCCCACGAAGTCCACGGTCCCGGACAGTTCGACGCCGCGCAGGTCGTCGTACTCCTCGCCGCAGTCGATCACGATCGCCACCCGCGGGTCGCGCCGCAGGTCGGCCCAGCGCTTGCTGCGCACCACCGAGTACAGCCACAGCGAGATGCCGTCCCAGGCGAACCAGAGGGCGCTGACGTGCGGCATTCCGTCGGTCGACACGGTGGCCACCCGGCAGGTGCGCTGGCTGGTGAGGAACTCGTCCAGCTCGCCCGGCGTCATCATGATCTTTCGGCCCCGGCGCTGAGTGACGGTCATGCGGCCCCCTCTTCTCTTCTCCCACGTCGTGTCAGAGGAGAGATCCTCTGACATCACGTCAGAAAAGGATGAGTCGTCTTCCGTGCCCGCGCAACGGGGGCTAGTCTCGCCCGCTCCGCACACCACTGCGACCAGGGGGGACCATGCCGTCGTACGACCAGCTCAGCGACCTCCTCGACCCCGCGACCACGGTGCTGCTCACCGTCGAGTGCCAGCAGGGAGTCGTCGGCTCGGACAGCGCGCTGCCAGAACTCGCCGGCGAGGCCCGCTCGTCGGGAGCCCTCGCCAACGTCGCCCGGCTGGTCGCCGCCGCGCATGAGAGCGGGCTCCAGGTGATCCACGCGACCGCCGAGCGCCGCCCGGACGGCCGGGGCGCGAGCCGCAACGCACGCCTTTTCCGCGCCGCCGAACGGCTGCCCGTCCAGCAGCTGGCCGGCACCACGGCGGTCCGCGTGGCCGCCCCGATCGAGGTCGCCGAGGAGGACATCGTCGTACGGCGGCTGCACGGGCTGTCGCCGGTCCAGGGAACCGAGGTCGATGCCCTGCTGCGCAACCTGGGCTGCCGCCCGCTGGTCGTGACCGGCGTCTCGGCCAACGTGGCGATCCCGGCCGCCGTCTTCGACGCCAACCTCGGCTACACGGCCGTCGTGGCGACGGACGCCATCGCGGGGGTGCCCTCCGACTACACCCCCGCGATGATCCGCCACACGCTCGCCCTGGTGGCGACCCTCGCGACCACCGACGAGGTTCTCGGCTGCATCGAGCGGCCGCGCCGGCCGGGGCTCGGGTGACTCTCAGGCCAGCGTGATCTCGTCGCCGGACACCGAGACCTTGACCTCGGACAGCGGCTTCGTCGCGGGGACCTTCTTCGGGCTGCCGTCCTCGATGGAGAACTCGCTGCCGTGGCACGGGCAGATGATGACCCCGTTGTCCACCTTGGTCACCGGACAGCCGGCGTGCGTGCACTTGTACGAGAACGCCTTGAACCTGCCCGCCGCGGGCTGGGTGACCACGACGCCGGCGTCATTGAAGATCTTGCCGCCTCCCTCGGGGATATCCGAGGTCTTGGCCAGGGCGCTCCCCGAGGCGCTGTCTTTCTTGTCGTCCGAACCGCACGCCGTCAGCGCGACGGCGATCCCGGCCGCTCCGACCGCCGCCACGACGGTGCGGCGGCTCGGGCCGGCGGTGGGCTGAACCGATTCGCTGGTCATGCTGACGTTCCCTTCCGTGGAATGTTTCGTGATCCGTAGAGCAGTACGGCTCGCCGCGATCCGCTGTTCAGACCGTGGGAAAGATGTCGCGCGGCCCGGGCGGGCGACCGCGAACGCCCCAGTAACCTGGGGCGGTGCTCAAGGAAGTCACCGCGACCCGCTACATCACGCCCCTGCGCGAGGGCGGCTCGCTGCCGGGCCTCGTCGAGGCCGACGACTTCGCGGCCTACGTCATGAAGTTCACCGGTGCCGGGCAGGGCCGCAAGACGCTGGTCGCCGAGGTCGTCTGCGGCGAGCTCGCCCGGCGGCTGGGATTCCGGGTGCCCGGGCTGGTGGCGATCGGCCTCGACCCGGTGCTCGGCCTGGGCGAACCCGACCAGGAGGTGCAGGAGCTGCTCAAGTCCAGCGGCGGCACCAACCTCGGCATGGACTTCCTGTCCGGCTCGCTCGGCTTCGACCCGCTCGCCTTCCGGGTGAGCCCCGAGGAGGCCGGGCGGATCATCTGGTTCGACGCCCTGGTCAACAACGTCGACCGTTCCTGGCGCAACCCCAACCTGCTGGTGTGGCGGGGCGAGGTGTGGCTCATCGATCACGGCGCGACGATGATCTGGCACCACAACTGGCGCGGCGCCGAGGCCTCCGCGGCCCGCCCGTACGACATCTCCGACCACGCGCTGAAGCCCTTCGCGCCGGATGTCGCCTCGGCCGCCGCGGCCCTGGCACCGCTGATCACCGAGGCACTCCTCGCCGAGGTCACGGCCCAGATCCCGGACGTCTGGCTGGCGGACGAGCCCGGATTCGACACACCGGACGAACTCCGGCGGGCCTACGCGCGGCCGCTGCTCGCGCGTGCCGCCGTCATCCACGAGCGCCTCGAGGGGGACAAGTGAGCGGGCGGGACCTCTTTGAATACGCCGTGCTGCGGGTCGTGCCCCGCGTGGAGCGCGGCGAGTGCATCAACGCGGGGGTGCTCGTGTACTGCCGCGCGAAGTCCTTCGTCGGTGTGCGCACACACCTCGACGAGACCAGGCTGCTGGCCCTCGACCCGGACGCGGACGTCGCCGGTGTACGAGCCGCGCTGCACGCCGTCGAGGGCGTGTGCACCGGCGGTGCGGCCGCGGGGCAGGCCGCGGGCGACGACGCCGGGCGGCGGTTCCGCTGGCTGATCGCGCCCCGCTCGACGGTCGTCCAGCCCGGGCCTGTGCACACCGGCCTGACCGCCGATCCGGCGGCCGAGGCTGAGCGGTTGCTCGAGCTGCTGGTGAGGTAATGGATCACACCCGGCTCGTGTGGCGTTGACACCGCGTGCCAGGGCTTCTAGCGTCACGTCTGCTGAAGGTACTAAGCGGTCGCTCACCTACATGGGCGTCTTTCTCGAGGGCGAGGAGAACCAGCAATGTCCACCACTGAGCAGCGGGTCGCCGTGGTCACCGGCGGAGCGCGCGGCATCGGCGCCGCCACCGCCGTACGACTGGCAGCCGAGGGCCGTGCGGTCGCGGTGATCGACCTCGACGAGGCCGCCTGCAAGGACACCGTTGAGAAGATCACCGCGGCGGGCGGCAAGGCCATCGCGGTCGGCGCGGACGTCTCGGACGAGGCGCAGGTCGAGGCCGCGATCGCGCGCGTCGCCGAGGAGCTCGGCGCGCCGACCATCCTCGTCAACAACGCGGGCGTGCTGCGTGACAACCTGCTGTTCAAGATGAGCGTCTCCGACTGGGACACGGTCATGAACGTGCACCTGCGCGGCGCCTTCCTGATGGCGAAGGCCGTCCAGAAGCACATGGTCGACGCGGGCTTCGGCCGCATCGTCAACCTCTCCTCGTCCTCCGCGCTCGGCAACCGCGGCCAGGCCAACTACTCCGCCGCCAAGGCCGGTCTGCAGGGCTTCACCAAGACCCTCGCCAAGGAGCTCGGCAAGTTCGGCATCACCGCCAACGCGGTCGCCCCCGGCTTCATCGCCACCGACATGACCGCGGCCACCGCCGCCCGTGTCGGCATGGGCTTCGAGGACTTCAAGTCCGCGGCCGCCACCCAGATCCCGGTGGCCCGGGTCGGCGAGCCGGACGACATCGCCAACGCGATCGCCTTCTTCACGGGCGAGGCGGCCGGCTTTGTCTCCGGCCAGGTGCTGTACGTCGCCGGCGGACCGCTCGACTAGGGCCGGAGGAACACCGACATGACTGCTCTGCCTGAACTCTCCGGCAAGGTCGCCCTCGTCACGGGCGCCAGCCGCGGCATCGGCTACGGCGTGGCCGAGGCACTGATCGCCCGTGGCGACCGGGTCTGCATCACCGGCCGCAACGAGGACGCCCTCAAGGAGGCCGTCGAGGCGCTCGGCGCCGACCGCGTCATCGGCGTGGCCGGCAAGGCCCACGACGAGGCCCACCAGGCCGTCGCGGTCGAACGCACCATGGAGGCCTTCGGCCGCGTCGACTTCCTGGTCAACAACGCCGGCACGAACCCGGTGTTCGGTCCGATCGCCGACCTGGACCTGAACGTGGCGCGGAAGGTCTTCGAGACGAACGTGATCTCCGCGCTCGGCTTCGCGCAGCGGACGTGGCACGCCTGGCAGAAGGACAACGGCGGGGCGATCGTCAACATCGCCTCCGTCGCCGGCGTCTCCGCCTCGCCCTTCATCGGCGCGTACGGCGTCAGCAAGGCCGCGATGATCAACCTGACCCTGCAGCTGGCGCACGAGTTCGCGCCCAAGGTGCGGGTCAACTCGATCGCCCCGGCCGTGGTGAAGACCAAGTTCGCCGAGGCCCTGTACGAGGGCCGGGAGGCGGAGGTCGCCGCGGCCTACCCGCTGGGCCGGCTCGGTGTGCCCTCCGACATCGGCGGCGCCGCGGCGTTCCTGACGTCGGAGCAGTCCGACTGGATCACGGGGCAGACGCTCGTCGTCGACGGCGGCATCTTCCTGAACGCCGGCGTGGACTGATCTTCGTCACATTGACACGGGCGCTCGTTGACGGAAACGGCGCCCGTGTCCACATATGGGGGTGCACGGGGGTTTGACAACGTAGTCAAGGGAATGTCGATCAAGAAGTTCGCCGACCAGGAGGTTCAGGCGGCGTGGCGCTGCGGTATTGTCTGCCGACCCCTGGTATGGCAGATCGCCGACCCTTGGTACGGCAGATCGAGGAGCGTGCGCGTGTTCAACCGGAACCGATGCCTGCGGCAGTTGGCGGCCATCGCGTCCATATCATCCCTTGTGGCCGGATGTGGCGTTTTGTCGTCCGACGCCTCCGACGACGAGGGACCGATCGTGGTGGGCACCACCAGTGCCCCGAGCACGCTGGACCCGGCGGCTTCCTGGGACGGCTCCTGGGAGCTGTTCCGCAACGTCTACCAGACGCTGCTCGCCTACCCCAACGGCGCGACGACGCCGCAGCCGGACGCCGCCGAGAGCTGCCGTTTCAGCGACAACTCCAACACGACGTACCGCTGCGAGCTCCGCGAGGGTCTGAAGTTCACCAACGGCCACACGTTGGACGCGCAGGCCGTCAAGTACTCGATCGACCGGATCAGGAAGATCGACCATCCCACCGGCCCCGCCGGACTGCTGGGCAGCCTGGACCGCGTGCAGGTGCTGGGGGACCGCGAGGTCGTCTTCCGCCTCAACAAGCCCGACACCACCTTCCCGTTCGTGCTCGCCACCCCGGGCATGTCCATCGTCGACCCCGCCGACTACCCCGCGGACTCCGTCCGCGATGACGGCAAGGTGTCGGGCTCCGGGCCGTACCGCCTGGAGGCCTACGAGGAGAGCAAGAAGGCCGAGCTCGCCGGCAACGACCAGTACAAGGGCTTCGCCAAGCGCAGGAACGACGCGGTGACGGTCCGCTATTTCCAGGACTCGGCAGTCATGGTCAAGGCGCTGCGGGACAAGCAGCTCGACCTGACCGACCGCGGCCTCGCCGCCGACGACATCATCGCGCTCCAGACGAAGTCCTCCAATGAGCACATCGAGCTGATCGAGGGTTCCAGCACCGACATCAGCTACCTGGTGTTCAACCCGAAGGACCCGTGGGCCGACAAGCTCGCCGTCCGCCGGGCCATCGCCCAGGTCGTCGACCGGGGGGCGATCGCGCACAACGTCTACAAGGGCACCGTGGACCCGCTGTACTCCATGGTCCCGAAGGGGCTGACGGGCCACAGCACCGCCTTCTTCGACGACTTCGGCGAGCCCAGCGTCCCCAAGGCCCGCAAGATCCTCTCCGAGGCGGGCATCACCGAGCGCGTCCCGCTGACCCTCTGGTACACGACCGACCGCTACGGCTCCGACACGGCCAAGGAGTTCCAGGAGCTCAAGCGCCAGCTCGAGGACTCGGGCCTCTTCACGATCACCTTGAAGAGCCGCCCCTGGAAGACGTACGTCGCGGGCTATCAGAAGGGCGAGTACCCGGTGTTCGGGCGCGGCTGGTTTGCCGACTTCCCGGACGCCGACAACTTCATCTCCCCGTTCGTGGGCGAGCAGAACGCGCTCGGTACGCCCTACCCCGCGAAGGAGATCACCGACAAGCTGCTGCCCCGTTCGCGCAGCGAGATCGACCGTGCCAACGTGGTGAAGGAGTTCGAGGAGGCCCAGCAGATCCTCGTCGACGACGCCCGGCTGCTGCCACTGTGGCAGGGCAGGCACTATGTGGGCGCGAGCGACGACATCTCGGGCGCCGAGCGGTCGCTTGACCCGTCGGCCACCATGATGCTCTGGGAGCTGTACCGGAAGACCAGCTGGTAGAGCCCGGTTGTCTCGTCCGCGGTCCGATTGTCAGTGGTCGCCTGTAGGTTCGTGGCCTGGAAGTGACCGCACATCGTGAGGACGTTGACGTGACCGACATCGCCATGCTGCCCGAGTCCTGGCGCGGGGTTCTGGGCGACGAGCTGCAGCAGCCCTACTTCAAGGAGCTGACGGAGTTCGTCGAGGAGGAGCGGGCGAAGGGCCCCGTCCACCCGCCGCGCGAGGAGGTCTTCGCGGCGCTGGACGCGACGCCGTACGACAGGGTGAAGGTCCTGGTCCTCGGCCAGGACCCCTACCACGGCGAAGGGCAGGGCCACGGCCTGTGCTTCTCGGTGCGTCCCGGGGTGAAGACCCCGCCGTCCCTGCGCAACATCTACAAGGAGATGAAGGAGGAGCTCGGCCTGCCCGTCCCGGACAACGGCTATCTGATGCCGTGGGCCGAGCAGGGCGTGCTGCTGCTCAACGCGGTGCTGACGGTCCGGGGCGGCGAGGCCAACTCGCACAAGGGCCGGGGCTGGGAGAAGTTCACCGACGCGGTGATCCGCGCGGTGGCCGACCGGCCCGACCCGGCGGTCTTCGTGCTCTGGGGCAACTACGCGCAGAAGAAACTCCCGCTGATCGACGAGACGCGGCATGTCGTGGTCAAGGGCGCGCACCCCTCGCCACTGTCGGCTAAGAAGTTCTTCGGTTCCCGCCCGTTCACGCAGATCAACGAGGCGGTCGCGCAGCAGGGCCACGACCCGATCGACTGGCGCATCCCCGACCTGGGCTGACCTGCCCATGGGGGCCGGCCCGGCGACGGGGCCGGCCCCGCGCCGTACGGAGCCGCCTGACCGGGATTGTCGGTGGTGACGGTTAGCGTCGGAAGGGACATCCGACGAGTTGCCCGGAGGACACCGTGGCGGAGCGACAGGAGCAGGCGGCGCCGGATGCCGTGATGACGCGGATCGGGCAGGTCGTCATGCTGCATCACGCGGGGGACCGTGAGGAGGCCCGGCACCGTTTCCTGGGCCTGTGGGCGGAGATCGGCGAGGACGGGGACCCGCTGCACCGCTGCACCCTGGCGCACTACCTCGCCGACACGCATGACGACCCCGCGGACGAACTCGCCTGGGACCTGAGGGCGCTGACGGCCGCCGAGGAGCTCACGGACGAGCGGCTCGCCGAGCGCGAGGGCGTGCTCGCCGTACGCGCCCTCTACCCCTCGCTGCACCTGAACCTGGCCGCCGACTACGTGAAGCTCGGCCGAGCCGAAGCCGCCCGCACCCATCTGCGCAGCGCCCGCGGCGCCGCCGACGCCCTCGGCGACGACAGCTACAGCGACGGGGTGCGCGCGGCGATCAGCCGCCTGGAACTGCGCCTCGGGGACGGAGGCCGCGCGGGCGGCGGAGGATGGGGGCCGCCGCGGCAGCGGCCCTGAAGCCGCCGCCCCGGCATCCGTACGCCCCGCGTGCGATGACCGCCTCAGCGCCCGTATGCCTGCTCGCAGATGGCCGCCTCAGGGCTGTCCGCCTGCCAGCCGCCGTACTTCCTGCCCAGCGCGCAGACGTCCGCGTCCTGCCGGATGTTCACACGGACCGCCTCGGACATGTCGGGGATCTCTGCGCGAGGCTGCTGTGGCGGCCGGGCTTCCTCGTGCGGCGGGCGTGAGTGGCGCCGGGGAGACGGGTGTCCCTGCGCGCCGGACGGGCCCGCCGGGCGGGCCCCCGCGGGCGCGGTCGTCCGCGGACGGGGGGACGGGCCGATGAGCCCCAGGGCCTCGCGGGCAGGGGCCTGGACGATCTGCTGCTCCGCCCGGCCGTCCGGCCGGGGCGCCGACAGCTTGAGCGGAGCCGTGGTCGGGCCGGACGCGGCCGGGCGCTGGACCGTCACGCAGCCGCACAGGGCCGAGGCGGCCACGGTGACCAGGAGCGTTGCGGTGGTCGTCGTTCGATGCACCCGCGCAACTCTGCTGGGTCCGGCCGTCTTTGGGACAGCGGACAAGCGGAGGTTGCCCCACACGGGTGATCTCCGGCCCCCGATGGAGGGTGCGGGCCGGCCCCGGGTGACGACGGCCGTCGGTTCAGTCCCCGGTGGCGCCGTCGAGGCGCTCGCGGATCAGATCGGCGTGCCGAGCCCCTGCCCGCCTTCCACCGCGGCCGCCTGGCCCTTCCCGGCGACGCCGCCCTGGCCGGGCCCCACGCTCGGCAAGGGCGGCGGCCAGGCCATCGAGGACGCGATCGTCCTCGCCCACGACCGGGCCGGCCTGGCCCCCTGCACGGCTGCCCGACTGCCCCGTACGACGGCCGTCGCCGCTGGGCCGTGTGGGGCGTCCACCTCGACATGACGGGCGATCGATCCCTCCTGGCCGGCCGGCCCGACCTGTTCCCGCGCGGCTGCGGGGGAATCGCCGGCCGACGGCGCCCGCAGCAGCCGTATGCTTCCGGCATGACCGCGGCAGGCAACCGGTAGAGGAGACCAAGTGAAGGTCGGCTGCATCGGACTCGGCGACATCGCGCTGAAGGCCTACCTGCCTGTACTCGCCGTGCAGCCCGGCATCGAACTGCACCTGCAGACCCGGACCCCCGCCACGCTCGCCCAGGTCGCCGACGGCCTCCACCTTCCCGACGCGCAGCGCCACGCCGACCTCGACGCGCTGCTCGCCCAGGACCTCGACGCCGCCTTCGTGCACGCGCCCACCGCCGCTCACCCGGACATCGTCACCCGCCTCCTCGAAGCGGGCGTACCCACGTATGTCGACAAGCCGCTCGCCTACGAACTCGCCGACTCCGCGCGGCTGGTGGCGCTCGCCGAGCAGCGGAACGTGAGTCTCGCCGTAGGCTTCAACCGGCGCTACGCCCCCGCCTACGCGCAGTGCGCCGACCACCCGCGCGAGCTGATCCTCATGCAGAAGAACCGGATCGGGCTGCCGGAGGAGTCGCGCACGATGATCCTCGACGACTTCATCCACGTCGTCGACACGTTGCGCTTCCTGGTGCCCGGCCCGGTCGACGACGTGACCGTCCGCGCACGCGTCGAGGGCGGTCTGCTGCACCACGTCGTGCTGCAGCTCGCCGGCCACGGCTTCACCGCGCTCGGCGTGATGAACCGGCTCAGCGGTTCGGCCGAGGAGATCCTGGAGGTGTCCGGGCAGGACACCAAGCGGCAGGTGCTCAACCTCGCCGAGGTGATCGACCACAAGGGGCAGCCGACCGTGCGGCGGCGCGGGGACTGGGTGCCGGTGGCCCGGCAGCGCGGCATCGAGCAGGCGGTCCTGGCCTTCCTCGACGCCGTGCGCGCGGGCAAGGTGCTCAGCGCCCGGGACGCGCTGGCGACCCACGAGCTGTGCGAGCGGGTGGTGCGTGCGGTTCAGGGGCGGGCCGCCTGAACCGCAGGTTCCGTGCGCCCTCCGCCGCGCACCAGGCGGCGATGATCAGGAGCGCCGCGTGCACCGGCCAGTCGCCGAACCGGACGTACGGGGTGACGCCGTGCGCGAGCGGGATGTCGTACACCTCGGCAGTGCTCGCCCCGGTGCCGAGCCACTGGCCGAGTCGCTGCCCGCCGGGGCCGTAGACGGCGGAGACCCCGGTCAGCGTCGCGTGGACCATGGGGCGGCCGGTCTCGGCGGCGCGCAGCGCGGCGAGTGAGGCGTGCTGCTCGGGCGCCCAGCTGTGCTGGAACGTCGACGTCGAGGACTCGGCGATCAATACGTCGGCGCCGTCGTCGGCGAGGTGGCGGCTCATGTCGGGGAACGCGGTCTCGAAGCAGACCATCGGGCCGACGGCCAGGCCGTGCCCGGCGTTCATGACCACCTGCTCGGCGCCGCGCCTGCGGTCCTCGCCGGCCGCCTTGCCCACGGAGGTCGCCCAGCCGAGCAGCGAGCGCGCCGGGACGTACTCACCGAAGGGGACCAGCCGCATCTTGTCGTAGCGGTCGCCGGTGAGGCCGTCGGGGCCGACCAGGACCGAACTCTTGTAGATGCCGGGTTTGTCGGAACGCCGCGCGTCCACGTTGACCAGGATGTCGGCCCCGGTCTCGCGCGAGAGCGCCGCGATCCGCTTCGCGAGGTCGAGCCGCTGACCCAGGTCGAACCCGACGCTGCTCTCGCCCCAGACGATCAGGTCGACGTCCTGCCCGGCGAGGCGACGGGTCAGCTGCTCCTCGCGGTCGAAGCGGCGGTCGCCGCTTTCGGTGCCGTCGACGATGCCCGGTTGTACGACCGCTATCCGGACCCCGCCGTCCACGTCGGGCCGCGGCGACCACACCCAGGCCGCCGAGGTCGCGGCGGCCGTGGCGACGAGGCCCGCCACGGCGGGCATCCGGGACCGGGGGACCGAGACGAGCACGGCGAGCGCGATGTTGACCGCCACCACCAGGAAACTGAGCAGCCACACCCCGCCGACCGAGGCGAGCCGCAGTGCCGGCTCCACCTGCCACTGGCTCGCGCCGAGCATGCCCCACGGCCCGCCGAGCCCTTGCCAGGAACGGACCAGTTCGACCACGAGCCAGCCCGACGGCAGGACGACGAGGGCGGCCGCGATCCGTCCCCGGCCTGGCGTGCCGGCCAGGAACCGGCGCACCAGCACGCCCCACGGCGCCCACAGAACGCCGAGCAGTGCCGCGATCACAAAGGTGAACACGTGCAGACTGGGCAGCAGCCAGTGGTGCATCGCCAGCATGAATCCGAAGCCGCCGCACCAGCCGTCGTACGCCGCCCGCTTCCAGGTCGGCGCGGAGCGGATGAGCGCGACCCACGGGACCAGGGCGACATAGGCGAACCACCACAGGGACGGGGCGGGGAAGGCGAGCACGGGCAGGGCGCCCGCCAGCGCGGCGACGGGCGTACGCCGCCACCGGGAGGCGAGCCACCCGCCCTCGGCCCGGGCGGCCGTCGTACGCCGCCGCGGGGAGGCGGGCCAGGTGCCGAAGGTCTTCACGGCAGTTCCCTACCCAGGGGGTGGCTCCAGTGTGCGTGCTGTGAACGATCCCCGACAGACGGAGCCGGCTCAGCCGATCACAGGAGCGGTGTGCCGGTCGGGCAGACGGCGCCACTTCTCCTGGACGACCACCTCGTGCAGTCGCCAGCCGTCCACCGTGCGCAGCAACCCGAAGGCGTACCGCCCGCCGCACACGAAGTCCGGCGCCGTCGAAGCGCCGTCCTGTGTGGCGAAGCGCATCGGATTGACGTAGTCGGCCCTGACCTCGGCCGTGTCGCCCGTGTCCTGCTCCAGCAGGCCGAAGCGGACCCGGCGGTTGACGATCAGATGCTGCCGCATCGGAAACTGCCGCATGCTTTCCGCGAACCACCCCGCGACCTGCCCCGCTGCCCCCTCGATACCGCCCGCCGAACGGTAGTCCGCACGCCCGTCCGGCGTGAACAGCCCCCGGTATCCCTCCCAGTCCGCGTCGTCGACCGCCACCGCGTAGTCGGTGATCAGTCCGTCGACGGCCAGCCGGTCCATCACGGTCGCGAGCTCCACACGCTGCGTCATCGGCTCAGTGTTGGCCATGGGGCGTGCCGCGCCAAGGGGAGTGCCGCGAGATTCGCTGCTCTTTCGAGTGATCGGCCGGCGTCAGCGGGTGGCGGCGGAGCGGCTGCCGGTCCGGCGCAGGTGCGTGTCGATCAGGGCGAACGTGGCCTCGGGCTGTTCGATGTGCGGCAGGTGTCCGGCTTGGGGGACGACCTCGAGGCGGCCGTCGGGGAAGGCGTCTGCGTAGGCCGCGCCGTAGGCGGGGGTGACGATACGGTCGCTCGCGCCCCACAGCAGCAGGGCCGGGACGTCGACGTGGCGCAGACGGTCGAACAGCTCCGGGTCGTGCATGTAGGGGTCGCCCGCGAGTATCCGCACGGTGGCCATGTTGGCCTGCTGGGCGGCGAGTTGCTCCGGCGGGAGGAGGGCGGGGTCCTGGTAGAAGCGGTCCGGGTCGTGCCAGGCGTGGTCGGCGATGCCACGGGCGTCGAGGGCGAAGATGTCCCGGATCGGTTCGGAGGGGACGTGCACACCGACGGCGTCGATCAGGACGAGGCCGGTGATGACGCCCGCCGTGTCGCGTACGGCCATCTCCGCTGCCGTCCAGCCGCCGAGCGAGGATCCCACGACGAGGACGTCGCGCAGCCCGAGGGTGTGGAGGTGGTGGAGGTAGGCCAGGGCGAGGTCGTCGATTCCGGTCAGCCGGTCCGGGCGCTCGGTGCCGTTCCAGCCCGGGTGCGTCGGGGTGAGGGTGTGGGCCGTCTTCGACAGGTGGGCGGCGAGTCCGGCAACCGTGGCCGGTCCGCCGCCGCCGTGCAGGACGAGGACGGGGCGGCCGGTTCCGGCCGTGGTCAGGGCGAGAGGCAGGTCGGGGTACAGGCTGATCCTGTGGTCGGTAGGCATGCGCCGAGCATAACTAAAGATATTTATTTAAGCTAGCTTAGTCATGCTCTAGACTGGGCCCATGCCCGATGAACTGCAGGTCCTGGGAAGAGCGGTCAAGCAAGCGCAGTACCGGCAGCACCGGGCCCTGGACAGCCGGCTCGCCGGTGCCGGCACGACGCTGGCCCAGTGGGACGCGCTCCGGGCGATCAGCGAGTCTCCCGGGGCAACGGCTCGCGCGCTGGCCGCCACCACGTTCCAGAGCGAGCAGGCCTTCGGCACGCTCGCCGGGCGACTGGTGGCCCTGGGCCAGATCGAGCGCCGCCCGGGCACCGGCCGGCGCATCGAGCACTACCTCACCCCGACGGGTGAACAGGTCATGGCGGCCGGACACCGCATCGCCGACGAGGTTCTGAGCACCTGCTTCGCACCCTTGAGCGCGTCCGAGCGCGCAACGCTGCTGAGTCTGCTGCGGCGCGTCACCGCGGACGCGGACGGGAACGGGGGCGGGGGCGGGGGCGGGGACGCGTAGGGGGTCAGCCGGCTCGCAGTCGTTGGAAGGCGGTCGGGGTGGGTCTCGCCGACAGGAAGTCCTTGATACGGCCGGCGCATTCGCGGGGAGTGGAGCGGCCGGTGTCGCACTCGAGGTCGTAGACACGATGGGCGTGCACCTGCTCCAGCTGCCGGGCGGCGAGGCCCGGCGGCCGGTCGGCGCGATGCCGCTCCCGGCGCTCCAGCTCCTCCAACGGGCAGTGCACGCCTACGAGTACGACGTCCTCGGGCACGAAGAGCGAGAGACAGTCCGTCAGCCGCCACTCGGCGCTCAGCACGTGATCCATGACGATGTTGTTGCCGGCCGCGGCCATGCAGGCGACCGCTCGGTGGTAGCCCTGCCAGGTGCGGTGCAGGACGGTGGCGAGCCGGTCGGGCGGGATCTCGGCGCGGGAGCGCATCGCGTGGAACGCGTCGACGGGCATGTGGAAGTACGGCTCGTCGAGGATCCGCAGCAGCTCGGCCGCGATGCTCGACTTGCCCGAACTCGACGTGCCGTTCAGGAAGATGACGAGGCCGCGGGGGGCCGGGACGCTGTGCAGATGCTCCACGAGCTGGATCCTGGAGTGATGTGGGTGGTCGGTTCAGGCCGCCTCGATGACCTCTCCCCGGATTGCGGCCGCCCACTCGACCACCAGCAGCTCGTATTCCGCCCGCTCCTGGGTCGACAGGGAGCCGCCCGCGCGCAGCCAGAGGGCCCGGATCTGCTCGTTGACTTCGGAAGCAGAGCGCACGGAACCAGAGGCAACGGAATCGGGGGACATGCCGACAAGCCTAGAGCCAACCACTGACAGCCCGCTACCGAACGGCTACGCATCAAGTATGGGCTTGGTCACGGAAATTGACGCGCACCGGGCGCTGGGCTGACTCGTCGTTCAGTCGATCCGGACGACCACGCACGGTCCGCGTCGGGCGGCGCCTCGGTAGAAGTCCCGCATGGCGGCGAAGTGTTCGGCCGGACAGCGCCGTACGTCGCTGTCGAAGCCGCGGCTGAACCCGCAGGCCTTCGCGATCGTCCGGGGCTGTGGGCAGAGGCGCGAGCAGCGCGTCGAGGTCCACGGCCTCGAGTGCGCGGGCGAGGTCCTTGACGGCGTCGCGCGTCAGCACCTGCGGCGGGCCGTCGCAGCCGTCGTACACCTCGTCGTGATACAGGAAGCCGACGTCGGGGAAGCCCGCGGCCCCGCCCGGGTCGCCGGAGATCGCTCGGTCGAGCAGGGCGATCACGGCCCGGTCGGCGACCGTCGAGCGGTAGAACCACAGCAGGCCCCACACCGGCCCGTCCGTGTCCAGGAGGTCGTCGTCCGGCGGATCCCAGCCGGGCGCGGCATCCGGGGAGTCGAGCGCCGCGGCACGGCAGCGCCCCGGATACGCCGGACTGACGCGGGCGCATTGCTGGTTCGGCGCTACGGATGCGGGCCCGTTCCCCGCCGGCCGGTCAGCCCGCCGACTCCGCCGCGTGCGGGCTGAGTGCGCCCGCCGCCACCAGGGCGATGATGACGATGCCGAGCACGATGCGGTACCAGACGAACGGCATGAAGCTCTTGGTCGAGATGTACTTCATGAACCAGGCGATGACGGCGTATCCGGACACGAACGCGATCACCGTCGCGAACATCGTCGGCCCCCAGGCCACATGGTCGCTCTCCATCGCGTCCTTGAGCTCGAACACCCCGGAGGCGAGCACTGCAGGGATGGCGAGCAGGAACGAGTAGCGGGCCGCGGCTTCGCGCCGGTAGCCCATGAACAGGCCGCCGCTGATGGTGGCACCGGAGCGGGAGACGCCCGGGATCAGGGCGCACGCCTGGCAGAGGCCGTAGATCAGGCCGTCCTTCACGCCGAGGTCCTCGAGGCTCTTGCGCTGCTTGGGCGCACGGTGCTTGCCGCCCGCCTCGTCGCGCGCCGCCAGCCGGTCGGCGATGCCGATGACGATGCCCACGACGATCAGCATGGTCGCGGTGACCCGCAGATCGCGGAACGGCCCCTCGATCTGGTCCTTGAGCGTCACACCGAGGACGCCGATGGGTATCGAGCCGACGATCACCAGCCAGCCCATCTGCGCGTCGTGGTCCGCGCGCATCTCCTTGTCGACCAGTGAGCGGGCCCACGCCGAGATGATCCGCCCGATGTCCTTGCGGAAGTAGATCAGCACGGCGGTCTCCGTACCGATCTGGGTGATTGCAGTGAAGGCCGCCCCGGGGTCGTTCCAGCCGGCGAAGGCGGCGGTCAGCCGCAGGTGCGCGCTGGAGGAGACGGGGAGGAACTCGGTCAGCCCCTGGACGAGTCCGAGGATGAGGGATTCAAACCAAGACATGAAGTTAGGAGTCCAAGTGCTGATCGTGGAAGGGGCAACGGACGCAGCGATCCGCCGGGTTCGCTGATCACGTGTGTCGAGGGTGCAGCGTAGCGTCCCGCGGTGAAAAGCCCTCCACAGGGGCTTCGCGGGTGACGGGCGGCCGCGCCCTCCGCCGTCCTACGCCGCCGCCGGCCCCTTCACCGTCCAGCCCGGGACCTGCGGGTGTGCCGTGAGGTCGTCGTGCTGCACCGCCTTGCCGCAGACGTCGCAGGTGACGACCGGGGCCAGTTCGTTTCCGCAGGAGTGCTCGATCACCATGGGCCGGTCGTCGTCCCGACGGAGATGGCGGTCGCCCCACGCCATCAGGGTCAGCAGCAGCGGCTCCAGTTCGAGACCAGCCTGCGTGGGCCGGTACTCGAAGCGCTGCGGCCGCTCGCTGTAGGCGCGCTTGGTCAGGATGCCGGCGTCGACGAGGCGGCGCAGCCGGGTGGCCAGGATGTCGCGCGGGGCGCCGATATTGCGTACCAGCTGGTCGAAGCGGCCGTTGCCGAGACACACCTCGCGCAGGACGAGCAGGGAGTACTTCTCGCCGACGAGCGCCAGGGCGTCGGCGATGGAACAGGGGCGCGGGTCTTTGGTGGCGGCCATGGGCTCAGTCTAGGGGAGGGTTTGTTTTTCCAACCTATCGAGTTATGGTGAGTTCGGATTTCCTACTCACTAGTAGTCGTGGCACAAGCAGCCCTGGCAATCGTGGAGGCCCGCAGCATGCGTGACGCAGTGATCGTCGAAGCCGTACGCACCCCCGTAGGGAAGGGCAAGCCAGGCGGCTCCCTCGCGCACGTCCATCCCGTCGAACTCCTCGCCCACACCCTGCGCACCCTCGTGGAGCGCTCCGGAGTCGACCCGGCGCTGGTCGACGACGTCATAGGCGGCACGGTCGACCAGGTCGGCGAGCAGGCCATGAACACCACCCGCTACGCCGTCCTGTCGGCCGGATTCCCGGAGACGGTCCCCGCGACCACCGTGGACCGCCAGTGCGGCTCCTCCCAGCAGGCCGTGCACTTCGCGGCGCAGGGCGTCATCTCGGGCGCGTACGACCTCGTCGTCGCCTGTGGCGTCGAGTCCATGAGCCGCGTGCCGATGTGGTCGAACGTGCCGCCCGGCACGGACCCCTTCGGGCCCGGAGTCGCCGAGCGCTACCCGGAGGGCCTCGTCCCCCAGGGCATCAGCGCCGAGCTCATCGCCGCCAAGTGGTCGATCACGCGCGAGCGGATGGATTCCTTCGCGGTCTCCTCGCACCACAAGGCCGCCGCGGCCTGGGAGGCCGGTCTGTTCGGCGCGGAGGTGGCGCCGCTGGACGGCGTCACGCGCGACGAGTGCGTTCGGCCGGACAGCACCACCGAGATCCTCGCCGGCCTCAAGCCCGCCTACTACGACCCGGGCTTCGCCGAGCGCTTCCCGCAGATCGAGTGGAACGTCACCGCGGGCAACGCCAGCCCCGTCAACGACGGCGCGTCCGCCGTGCTGATCACTTCCAGTGAGACCGCTGCCCGTCTCGGCCTGCGCCCGCTGGCCCGGCTGCACAGCTTCGCCGTCACCGGCTCGGACCCGCTGCTCATGCTCACCGGCGTCATCCCGGCGACCGAGAAGGTCCTGCGCCGGGCGTCCCTGACGATCGGCGACATCGACCTCTTCGAGGTCAACGAGGCGTTCTCCAGTGTGGTCCTGGCCTGGCAACAGGAGACCGGCGTTGACCTGGCCAAGGTCAACGTCCACGGCGGCGCGATCGCCCTCGGCCATCCGCTCGGCGCGAGCGGCACCCGCCTGACGGCCACCCTCGTGCACGCCATGCGCGAGCGCGGCGCCCGCTACGCCCTGCAGACCATGTGCGAGGCGGGCGGACTCGCCAACGCGATGATCCTGGAGACGGTGTGACCGCCTACCGGCCGCGCAGGTGGTGGCGCTTGCGCCAGGCCACCACCGCGCCCGCCAGCGCAGGTACGGCGATCCCGGCCATCGCGATCAGGAAGGCCGGCGACGTCGGCGTCGAGGCGCGGGCGCCGGCGACGACGTACGCGGCGGTGTTCGGGATCGACCCGAGGGCCGTCGCGAGAAGGAACGGGACGTAGCCCATGCGGGAGACCGCAGCGCAGTAGTTCGCGGCCCAGAACGGCACCCCGGGGAACAGCCGCGCCGCCAGCATCGAGCGGAAGCCGTGCCGGCTCAGCTGCCCGTCCGCGGCCTTCAGCCACCGGCCGCGCAGCAGCGGGCGCAGCGCGTCCTGGCCGAGGATCCGGCCGAGTCCGAAGGCGACGCCGGCCCCGAGCACCGTGCCCGCCAGGGCAGCGCCCACGCCCAGCTGCGAACCGAAGAGCGCGCCCGCCGCGAGGTTCAGCAGCGGCCGCGGCACGAACGCCACCGTGCACAGGCCGTACGCCACCGCGAACACCACCGCCGCCGCCGCGGCGCCGCCGAGCTGCGGCGGCCAGCCTCCCGCCAGCAGCCGCTGCGGCTCGAAGAGCAGCACGGTCGCGGCGGCCGCCGCGAGCAGCGCGACCAGCAGGGACAGCCGCGACCACGGCGAGAGCAGCGCTCTCGTGCAGCGGGCGGCGAAACCGGTGGGCATGCTGGGCGCGGTGGGCACCGGGACGGGTACGGCGACGGCGAGCTCCGTGGCGGTGGCCCGGGGAGAGGCCGTGGCGGTGCCCCCAGAGCGGGTGGTGGCATCGAGCATTCGGCGACAGTAACCGACGACTATGTGTGATCGCCGTATGGTTCGTCTCATGAGCGTCACAGGCGCGGGCACCCCGGCCGTGCCGGACAGCACTCTCGCCGACACCGTGCTGGAACGGCTGACGGCCGCCTACGCCGCCGCTGCCGATCCCGAACGTGCCGCGGCCATGCGCGCGTACATGAAGGACGTGGCCCCCTTCCTCGGCCTCACCACACCCGTGCGCCGCACCCTGTCCCGTACCGTCCTGAAGGGCACGGGCCGGCCCGACGAGGCCGACTGCACCGCGATCGCCCTGCGTTGCTGGCAGCTGCCCGCGCGCGAATACCACTACTTCGCCGTCGACTACCTGCGCCACCACGCGCGCGTGTGCTCCTCCGCGTTCCTTCCGGTGGCGAGGCACCTTGTCGCCACCGTCTCCTGGTGGGACACCGTGGACGCGCTCGCCGCGCACGTCGTCGGCGCGCTGGTGGCCGCCGATCCCGGACTGACGGCGGACATGGACGTCTGGATCGCGGACGACGACCTCTGGATCGCCCGCACGGCCCTGCTGCACCAGCTGCGCTACGGGCAACGCACCGACTCCGAGCGCCTGTTCGCCTACTGCCTGTTCCAGTCCGGGCACCAGGACTTCTTCATCCGCAAGGCGATCGGCTGGTGCCTGCGCGAGTACGCGAAGACCGACCCGCAGGCCGTACGCGACTTCCTGGCGCGGGAGCGGGGGCGGTTCGCCCCGCTGTCGGTGCGGGAGGCGCTGAAGAACATCGGCCCGCGGGAGCCCGACTCCCGCTGAAAACCATTCGACGTGGGGCAAAACGTCGGCAATGATCGGCGTCATGTTCCGGCACCCCTTCGTCCTCGCAGCATCCGCGGCAGCGGATGCCCCGAAGGCTGCCGTTCCCGTCATCGTGGCCGCTGTCGACGGCGCCCGAAGCTGACCCTTCCCGGATCGTCCGGCGGACCCCGCAGGGGGAGGGTCGGCAAGTCCTCGGGGTCCCCGTCCCGGCCGCGTCCGAACGCGCCGGGGCCATCACTCAGCACCATCACTGAGAGGCTTCGAGGTACAGCCATGCCCAAGACGGCATACGTGCGCACCAAACCGCATCTGAACATCGGAACCATGGGGCATGTCGACCATGGCAAGACCACCCTGACCGCCGCCATCACCAAGGTCCTCGCCGGCCGCGGGGCGTCCGCCTACGTGCCGTTCGACCGCATCGACCGCGCGCCGGAGGAGGCCGCGCGCGGCATCACCATCAACATCGCGCACGTCGAGTACGAGACCGACACCCGCCACTACGCCCACGTGGACATGCCCGGCCACGCCGACTACGTCAAGAACATGGTCACCGGGGCAGCGCAGCTCGACGGGGCGATCCTGGTCGTCTCCGCACTGGACGGGATCATGCCGCAGACGGCCGAACACGTGCTGCTCGCACGGCAGGTGGGCGTCGACCACATCGTGGTCGCGCTCAACAAGGCCGACGCGGGCGACGAAGAGCTCAGCGACCTCGTCGAGTTGGAAGTGCGCGAGCTGCTCACCGCGCACGGCTACGGCGGCGACGCCGTACCCGTCGTACGGGTCTCGGGCCTGAAGGCCCTCGAAGGGGACCCGCGGTGGACCGCCTCGGTCGAGGCGCTGCTCGACGCGGTGGACACGTATGTGCCCATGCCCGAGCGGTACCTCGACGCGCCGTTCCTGCTGCCCGTCGAGAACGTGCTGACCATCACCGGGAGGGGGACCGTCGTCACCGGCGCGGTGGAGAGGGGCACCGTCCGCGTGGGCGACCGGGTCGACGTGCTCGGCGCCGGACTGGAGACGGTCGTCACCGGCCTGGAGACCTTCGGCAAGCCGATGGACGAGGCGCAGGCGGGGGACAACGTGGCGCTGCTGCTGCGGGGGGTGGCACGGGACGCCGTCCGGCGGGGGCATGTCGTGGCCGCACCGGGAAGTGTCACGCCGCGCCGTCGCTTTTCGGCGCGGGTCTATGTCCTGTCCGGACGTGAAGGCGGCCGTACGACGCCGGTTTCGACCGGTTACCGTCCCCAGTTCTACATCCGGACCGCGGATGTGGTCGGTGACATCGACCTCGGTGACGCGGCGGTGGCGCGGCCCGGCGAGACGGTGGCCCTGACCGTGGAGCTGGGGCGTGAGATGCCTCTGGAGCCGGGGTTGGGATTCGCCATCCGTGAGGGTGGCCGGACCGTCGGGGCGGGGACCGTGACCGCCGTCGAGTGAGAGCGGTTCGGCGCGTGGGGACCGCGGGGCCGTCGTGGCCGGCCGCGCGGTTCCCCGCGCCCCTGGGCCTGCCGCACGACCGCACAATGGAGGCGTGACCGAGCCCATACCCGTGACCCGGACCGTCGACCACGGCACCGCCAAGCTCATGCCCGACGTCGACCGGAGTCGGGCCTGGCTGCTGACCGTCGACGGGGCGCCGCAGTCGTACGTCGACCTGGACGAGCCGGCGCATCTGGAGTTCGAGTACGCGCGACGGCTCGGCCACGTCCTGGACACCCTCGCGGAACCGGGAAGCCCGCTGGACGTGCTGCACCTCGGCGGCGGTGCCCTCACACTGCCCCGGTACCTCGCCTCGACCCGTCCCGGCTCCCGGCAGGACGTCGTCGAGGCCGACCGCGGGCTGCTGGGGCTGGTCACCGAGCACCTGCCCCTCCCGGACGGTGCCGGCATCGCGCTGCACGCCGCGGACGCCCGGGAGTGGCTGGAGGCCGCACCCGCGGATTCCGCGGACGTCCTCGTCGCCGACGTCTTCGGCGGCTCACGGGTTCCGGCACACCTGACGTCCCTCGCCTACGCCCGCGAGGCCGGGCGGGTCCTGCGCGACGGGGGCGTCTACCTGGCCAACCTCGCCGACGCCGCGCCCTTCGCCTTCCTGCGCTCCCAACTCGCCACCTTCGCCGACGTGTTCGAGGAACTGGTGCTGATCGCCGAACCGGGAGTCCTGCGGGGCCGCCGCTTCGGCAACGCGGTGCTCGTCGCCGCGCACCACCCCGTCGACACGGCCGCTCTGGCCCGGCTCACCGCCGCCGACGCCTTCCCGGCGCGGGTCGCCCACGGCTCCGCCCTGCGGGACTTCATCGGCGGCGCGCGGCCGGTCCGGGACGTGGACGCCGTACCGTCACCCGAGCCCCCCGACGGGGCGTTCGGCATCGGCTGACCCGTTCTCGGCACCCGGCCCGTCCCGCCGCGCCACGGGCTTCGCCCTGCACCGCGGATCCCGTACGTCCGGAACGCACAGCAACACCGCCACGACGGCGTCGCCGCGGCCCCACAGCGAGTTGGGTCGCCTGACCGGTCGCACAACACCGACCACGGCGACGATTTCACGGTGCCCCCTTGTGCGGCAGCGTGCGGGAGGCGGCCACTCCAGGACCCACGCCAGGACCCACGTCGCCGCCGTCGCCGCCTGCGTCGAGCACGGCGAACGCGGTGGCGATCAGCGCCCACCCGTGACTGCGCCCGGGACCGCCCAGGTTCGTGACGAACGCAGCGGCCGTCAGCAGCGTGGAGTCGCGGCCCGCCCAGGCGGGTCTGCGGGAGCGGCGGGGGAGCCGGCGGCGGAAGTCACCGCCCGACAGTCGCTGGCGGGGCCGCTCCTGCCAACGCTTCGCCGTCTGCTCAGCCCTCGGTCGGATCCCCGTGCAGCCGGACCGTGCTGAGGATCTTCATGATGGTTTCCTTGGGGACCTCGTCCTTCACGCCCTTGGCCCCGTAGAAGTTCCACGACACGAAGTCGCCGGCCGAGTTCTTGAAGCCGAACGTGACCGCCTTGCCGTCGCTCGCGCACTTGCCCTTCTGAGGCGTGTCGGTCGACTCCGCCCAGCCGACGCTGCCCTCGACACCCGACGTGGTCTTGTAGGGAGTGGCCTTCTTGTCGAACGTGACGGTCTTCTTGTCCGGCTGGGTGTAACCGCCGTACACCCACCAGGCAGGGGTGTTGATGGCGATCTCGTCGGTGCTCTTGGCGCCGTTGGCACCCTTCGTGCCGGCCGCCGCCAGCGCCGTGTCCTCGGTCTTGCCGTCCTTGTTCTCGTCGGTCGTGCACCACTTGGACCTGTTGTACGCGGGCGCGGTCATGGTGATGATCGGCTTGGCGTCGTCCGCCTTGCGGTCCTCGAAGCCGATCGAGAGACCCGGGTCCTGGACCTCCCAGTCCGCCGGGACGTCGAAGGCCGTGCCCCACTTGGGGTTGATGACGACCTTCCAGCCCTTGATCGTCGCCTGTTCGGCCTCTCCGCCGCGCGGGTTGTCCTCGGCGGCGGACTTGCTCGGTTCGACGGACGACGCGCTCGCGGACGGCTTCCCGTCCTTGCCGCCGTCCGCCTCCTTCTCCTTGTCACCGCCGAGGACCAGGAATCCCGTCACACCGGCTGCCACGACCACGGCCGCCGCCGCCACGATCGCGACCGTCCTCGTGCTGTTCCCGCCCCCACCCCGCGGCGGCTCCGGCGCGCCGGCCGGCCCCGCGGCGCCCCACTGCGGCTGCTGCCCATAGGGGTTGGCCTGCTGGTAGCCCGGCTGCTGGTACGGATTCGGCTGCTGGTACCCCGGCTGCTGGTACGGGTTGTTCTGCTGCGGGTTCTGCTCGCCCCCGGGCGGCTGCTGTCCTGGCCACATGGGCAGCAACCCTAGTGCCGCCGGGGACACGATTCGGTCACCGGGGTTTGTCAGGTGCGTAGCAAATCAGGGGGCGTCCGGGGGCGTGTAGAGCCGCACGGTCTTCAAGACCCTTCTGACCGTGGCGTCAGGGACTTCCTCGCCGATCCCCTTGGCGCCGACGAACGACCATGACGCGAAGTCGCCCTCCGCGTTTCTGAAGGCGAAGGTCGTCGCCTTGCCGTCCGTGTCGCACTTGCCGTGCTTGACGACACCCGACGACGAGGAGGTGGCGACGCTGCCGGTGAGGCCGGAGCCGGTGGTGAAGGAGGTGACAGGACCGGTCGTCACCTTCTTGTGGTCCGGCTGGGTGTACATGCCGTAGACCCACGTCGCCGAGTCCGAACGCGCTATCTCGTCGGTGTTCTTGGCCCCGTTGTTGCCTCGGCTGCCGGCGGTCGCCAGCGGCACGTGGTCGAGTCGGCCGTCCTTGTCGTCGTCGGCCCCGCACCACTCCTCCTTGAGGACGGCGGGTGCCTTCATGCCGACCAGCGGCTTGTCCTCGGGGTCGTCGTTCTCCGAGACGTACGTGACCCAGCTCGTCGACTGCGGCGCCCAGTCCGCCGGCACGTCGAAGGCGACACCCAGCTCGGGGTTCACCACGGTCTTCCAGCCCGCCACGGTCGGCTTCCGGTCGTCGGCCGCCCGCGGATCGTCCGACGAGGTCGGCGACGCCGAGGAACGGGTCGGACCGGGAGCGGCCCCGTCATCCGTGCCGCCACCCAGCAGCACGGCTCCGGTCACCGCTGTGGCCACCACGACGGCCGCTGCCGCCGAGAGGGCCATGACCTTCGTGCGGCGTGTGCCGTCGGGTGGCTGGGTGAGCGTGGCGCCGGCCGGGACTGTGGGGGCGTTCCACGGGGGAGGCTGTTGCCGGGCGTACGGGTTGGGCTGCTGGTATCCGGGCTGCTGGTACGGGTTTCCGTCCGTTGGACGCTGCTGCGGATTCTGCCCGCCTCCCGGCGGCTGCTCTCCTGGCCACATGGGCCGCAAGGATACGGCGATCACCGGGTGACCCTGGTCAGCGATGTCTACTCGTAGGTAACATATCGCCATGAGCGCAGATCAGATGTCGATCGGCGAGTTGCTCGCCGCCACGGTGCCGATGGTTCGGACGCTGAACCTGGAGTACCTGGAGACCACCCCGGACAAGGCCGTGCTGGCGCTTCCGGACCAGAGCGAGTACCGCAATCACGTGGGCGGGCCGCACGCCGGGGCGATGTTCACGCTCGGCGAGTCGGCGAGCGGGGCGATCGTGCTGGCCGCCTTCGGTGACCAGCTCTCGCGTGCCGTGCCGCTGCCGGTCACGGCCGAGATCGCGTTCAAGAAGATCGCCCTCGGGCCCGTGAAGGCCACCGCGACCCTCGGCCGCCCGGCCGCCGAGGTCGTCGCCGAGCTCGACGCGGGCAAGCGCCCGGAGTTCCCGGTGACCGTCGCGATCCAGCGGGAGGACGGCGCCGTTACCGGCGAGATGACGGTCGTCTGGACGCTGCGGCCCAACGGCTGAGCGGTGCGCGCGGGCCGGTACCCGCGTCGTCCCGCCAGACCGCGAGCCGGCGGTGCTCGGTCGCGTCGCCTGCCGGGCCCGCGCCGAACTCCTTGAGCCGGGCCGCGAACTCGGGTCCCAGGTCCGGTAGTTCGCAGGCCAGTCGCACCAGTCCGCAGGTACTCCGCCTTGTCGCCGGTGCCACAGCGCAGGCCGTCCAGGACGACCCGCGCGACGACCTCACCGTCCGGGGCGCACTTGTCCTGCCATCGGCCGCCCCGCCGGTGACCCGGTAGGCTTCCCGGGGTGCGCCCTCGCAGCGGCGCACGCCCGTAGTACAGGCACGCGAATCGGGAGGAACCGGCGTTGCACGTCCAGGAGTGGCTCGACACGGTGCCCGCGGCCGCCGTCTACGCCGTGGTGGGGCTGGTCATCGGACTGGAGAGTCTGGGCATCCCGCTGCCGGGCGAGATCATCCTGGTCTCGGCGGCGCTGCTGTCCTCCCAGCACGGGGGCATCGACCCCGTGATCCTCGGTGCGTGCGCCAGCTTCGGAGCGATCGTCGGCGACTCCATCGGTTACGCCATCGGCCGTAAGGGCGGGCGGCCGCTGCTGGCCTGGCTCGGCAAGAAGTTCCCCAAGCACTTCAGCGAGGGGCACATCGCCACCGCCGAGCGGTCCTTCGAGAAGTGGGGCATGTGGGCCGTCTTCTTCGGCCGCTTCGTCGCCCTGCTGCGCATCTTCGCCGGGCCGCTCGCGGGCGTGCTGCGGATGCCGTACTGGAAGTTCCTGATCGCCAACGTCCTCGGCGGCATCCTCTGGGCGGGCGGCACGACGGCCGTCATCTACTACGTCGGCGTCGTCGCCGAATCCTGGCTGAAGCGGTTCTCGTGGCTGGGCCTCGTGGCGGCCGTACTCATCGGCCTGACGTCGATGCTGGTCCTCAAGCGCAAGGCCAAGCAGGCGCAGGCGGCTCAGCAGGAAGCAGAACCGGTTCCTGCCGGCGACTAGACCCACCTGCGCGGGGCGCGGGGCTGAGACATCGTGCGGCTCCGCCGCGTGGGCGCGACCGGCCGCGACGGACCCGCGGACGGCCGACGACGCTCACCGCCCGTGCACTTCTACGCCCCGTGCACTTCCCGGTGCGCCGTCGCCAGCTCCGCATACATCGTCCCGTTGAGCGTCACGCCCTGCCGCTCCTCCTCCGTGAGCTGCCGCCTCACCTTCGCAGGCACCCCCGCGACCAGGGACCCCGGCGGCACCCGCATCCCCTGCGGTACGAGGGCCTGCGCGGCGACAAGAGACCCCGCGCCGATCACCGCACCGTTCAGGATGGTCGCTCCCATGCCGATCAGACAGTCGTCCTCGACGGTCGCCCCGTGCACGACGGCGTTGTGGCCGATGGAGACGCGCTCGCCGACGGTGACCGGGAAGCCAGGGTCGGCGTGGAGCGTGCAGTTGTCCTGGACGTTGCTGCTCGCGCCGACGGAGATCCGCTCGACGTCGCCGCGCAGCACCGCCCCGTACCAGACACTCGCACCGGCATGCAGCGTCACATCGCCGATCAGCGCGGACGTGGGTGCCACGAACGCGTCCGGATCCACCTTCGGGTCCTTGCCGCCGATGCCCGTGATCAGCGCCTGCTGCGTCATCTCGCCTCCTGGTCCTCGATACACCGCACCGTACGCCACCCGGTGGGGCGAAGATCACAGGGCTCCCGTCGCATGGGCCCACAGCGTGCTGAGTACGGTGAGCGGGTGCCGAAGCGCAAGAACACGTTCTCATCATGGCGGCGCGGCCTCGCGCAACGCGCCGTCCACGCGGGCTGGGCCTGGATGCAGCGCACCGGCTCCGTCACCGCCGAACACCCCGGAAGCTTCCGCTTCGGCGCACTGGGCGCGGGCACCCGGCTCGCGTTCCCGCTCGGCACCGTCTTCGGTGAACCGTGGATCCACCTGGGAGCCCACTGCATCGTCGGCGAACAGGTCACCCTGACGGCCGGACTGATGCCCGACCTGGACCTGGGCCCGGATCCCATCCTGCGGATCGGCGACGGAGTCGTCCTGGGACGCGGCAGCCACGTCATCGCCGACACGACGGTCACGATCGGCAGCGACTGCTACTTCGGGCCGTACGTCTACGTCACGTCCACCAACCACTCGTACGACGACCCGCACGAGCCCATCGGCAAGCAGTGGCCGCGGATGGAGCCGGTGGAGATCGGGCCGGGGTGCTGGATCGGGACCGGCGCGGTGATCCTGCCGGGGTCGCGGATCGGGCGGAACGTGGTCGTGGCGGCCGGCGCCGTCGTACGCGGGCTGGTGCCCGACCATGCCGTGGTCGCCGGTGCCCCCGCCCGGGTCGTACGGCGCTGGACGTCCGCCGACGGCTGGCAGCCGCCGCTCAGGACCCCGGCTCCGGTGCCGATCCCGGAGGGCGTGACGCCGGACCAGCTGCTGGCGCTGGCGGAGCTGGACGACGAGACGGTGGCCAGGCTCGCCGAGCCGGACGACGAGACGGTGGCCAGGCTCGCCGAGCCGGACGAGGAGGCCGCGGCGAGACTCGCCGAACTGGACTGACTCAGCCCGTCGCCAGGAGCAGCGTGCCCACCAGGGCGAGGCCCGCGCCCGCGGCCTGGACCGAGCGCAGCCGTTCGCGGAGGAAGCCGCGCGCGGCCAGGGCGGTCACCACCGGGTAGAGCGAGGCGAGCACCGCGGCCACCGTGACCGGGCCGTGCTGGGCGGCGACCGAGTAGGTGCCGTTCGCAGCGACGTCGGCGAGCCCGACGAAGGCCAGCGCCGGCAGCGAGCCCCACGGGAAGCCGCCCTCCGGGAGGCCCGCCGTGCCCCGCTTCACGGAGACGTACAGGGCGGCGCCGCCCGCGGCCACATTGGTCACGCGCTGCACGAAGAGCGCGAGGAACAGACCGGTGACCGTCGTCGACGCCTCCGCGATGAGGGCGAACACCGTGCCGAAGCCGAGCGCCGCGACCAGGGTGAGGAGTATGGCCTGGCGCTGCACGGGGGCACCCTTCAGCTGCGGCCCGCCCGCGAGGACGACGCCGGCCACGGCGACCGCGATCCCCGCGGCCTGCGTGAGACCCGGGCGCTCGCCCAGGAAGAGCCCCACGCCTATGGGGACGGCCACGCTCAGGGTGGCGAGGGGGGAGACGACGCCCATCGGGCCGAGCGCGAGTGCCTTGTAGAAGGCGAACAGGGCGATCGGGCCGACCAGCCCGGCGGCGAACGCGAACCACAGGCGCGGTCCGGCCTCGCTCCAGCCGCCGGTGGCCGCCACGACCGCGCCCAGCACAGCCGCCGCGATCCCCTGGGAGACGACGACCACGGTGAGGGCCGGCGTGCGCCGGGTCAGCAGTCCGCCGCCGAAGTCGGCCAGGCCCCACAACAGGCTGGTGGCCAGGGCGAAGAATGCTGTCACGGGGTGCCTCGCAGTACAGTTCGGTGAACGACCGGGTGCACCACACCGTAGTGCAGTGAAATGAACTCTGTCATCCAGAATACTGAACGCGGGTATCCGGGATGAATCCTTGGGGATTTCGGACGGAATGGACGGAATGTGTCGGACCTCGACCTGCTGACCCAGTCCCTCGCGCGCAATGTCAAGCGCTGGCGCACCGAGCGCGGCTTCACTCTGGACGCGCTCGCCGCCCGCGCCGGGGTCAGCCGCGGCATGCTCATCCAGATCGAGCAGGCCCGGACCAACCCGAGCATCGGCACGGTCGTGAAGATCGGCGACGCGCTCGGGATCAGCATCACCACCCTGCTGGACTACGAGCAGGGCCCGAAGGTCCGCGTCGTCCCCGCCGAGCAGGCCGTCCGGCTGTGGCACACCGACGCCGGCAGCTACAACCGGCTCCTCGCGGGCGCCGAGGCGCCCGGCCCGCTGGAGATGTGGGACTGGCACCTGATGCCGGGCGACAGCAGCCCCTCGGACCCGCACCCCACCGGCACGGTCGAACTCGTCCACGTCATGGCGGGGGAGCTGACGCTCACCGTCGACGGGGTGGAGCACCGCGTCCCGGCCGGTGCGAGCGCCACCTTCGAAGCGAACACCCCGCACACGTACGGCAACGAGGGCGACGTACCCGTGGACATGGTGATGGCCGTCTCGGTCCCGCCCGTGCAGTGAGACGCCTCGTGAGCCGTCACCGGCCGGCTGTTAGCGTGCGGTCATGCACGCACCCATCGGACACTTCGACCACGCCACACCCGCCCCCGACTGCCTCGACGAGCTGATCGGCCCGGTCGCCGACGCCGTGCGCCACTGGCGCGGCAGCGTTCCCGCCGACCAGATCCTCCACGTCGACACCGACCCGCGGTGGGCCGACACCGCCGTCTTCGTCGAGCACTACGGCCGTGAGCTGCTCGAGCAGTCGGCGAACTGTGTGGTCGTGGCGGGCAAGCGGGGCGGCGAGTCCACGCTCGCGGCGTGCGTCGTGCCGTCCACCACCCGGGTCGACGTCAATGGTGTCGTCCGACGTCAACTGGGCGCTCGCAAGGCCTCGTTCGCCTCGATGGACACGGCGACGGGCGAGACCGGTATGGAATACGGCGGCATCACCCCGATCGGACTGCCCGGCGGCTGGCCGGTGTTGGTGGACTCGGCCGTGGTCGACCTCCCGTACGTACTGGTGGGCAGCGGACGCCGGCGCGGCAAGCTGCTGGTGCCCGGGAAGGCGTTCGCGGAGCTGCCGGGTGCGGTGGTGTTGGAGGGGCTGGGAGTGGCCTGAGGCCGGCCCGCCGAGGTGCCGGAGGCCGGCCGTCATGCGGCGGCCCGAGGTCAGGGCGTCACATGGTGCGCCAGCGCCAGATGCGGGTCGCTCTCACCGGGCGTCGGTGCCGGATCGGCGTGCACCAGGGCCGCGGTGAGCCGCGGAACGGCGTGCAGCAGGGCGTGCTCGGCCTCGACGGCGATGTCATGCGCCTGACGTATCGTCACCTCGCCGTCGACCACGACGGCGACCTCGGCCCGCAGCCGGTGCCCGATCCAGCGGAGCCGGAGCTCACCCACCTCGAGTACGCCCGCCACCTCCCGCAGGGCGTGCTCGGCGGCGTCCACCAGGGCCGGGTCGACGGCGTCCATCACCCGCCGGAACACCTCGCGCGCCGCGTCCCGCAGTACCAGCACGATCGCGGCGGTGATCGCCAACCCCACTACCGGGTCAGCCAGTTGCCACCCCAATGCCGCTCCGCCCGCTCCCAACAGCACAGCCAGTGACGTGAATCCGTCCGTACGGGCGTGCAGGCCGTCCGCCACCAGCGCGGCCGAGCCGATGGCGCGGCCGACCCGGATCCGGTAGCGCGCCACCCACTCGTTGCCGGCGAAACCGACCAGGGCGGCCACCGCGACCGCCGGAAGGTGGGCGAGCGGGCGGGGGTCGAGGAGCCGGTCGACCGCCGTCCATGCCGCGAAGGCCGCGGACGCGGCGATGGTCAGCACGATCGCGATGCCCGCCAGGTCCTCGGCCCGCCCGTAGCCGTAGGTGAAGCGGCGCGTCGCCGCCCGCCGGCCCAGCACGAAGGCGATTGCGAGGGGCAGCGCGGTCAGCGCGTCCGCGGCGTTGTGCACCGTGTCGCCGAGCAGCGCCACCGAACCGGACAGGACGACCACGACGGCCTGCGCAAGAGCCGTCGCTCCGAGCACCGCCAGCGACACCCACACGGCGCGCATGCCGCGGGCCGAGGTCTCCAGGGCCGGGTCGAGCTTGTCGGCGCACTCGTGGGAATGGGGGGTGAGGAGGTGGGCGAGGCGGTGGCGGAGGGGAGCCGGCGCGTGCGGGTGAGTGTGGGCATGGCCGTCGTCATGGTCGTGTGCGTGGCCACGGTCGGGCGGGTGCTCGTGGTGCTGGTCGCTCACGTCGATCCCCTTCGGGTGGGCGGGTGGACGGCCGGCGTCCATGACGCCATTATGTGCGTATGAGCGCACGCATGCACCTGTCACCTGCACATGATGCGCACCCACGCACCCCGGGCGATGAGCGGTTCGCGCTCGCAGCGGAACTGCTCGCCCTGCTCGGCGACCGCACCCGCCTTGCCCTGCTGTACGCCCTGACCGCCGGCGAGGCCGACGTCACGACGCTCACAAAGGCGTGCGGGGCGGCGCGGCCCGCCGTCAGCCAGCACCTGGCACGTCTGCGACTCGCGGGGCTGGTCACCACGCGCAAGGAGGGACGCCGGGTGATCTATTCAGTCCGCGACGGCCATCTGCGCCGCCTGGTCGACGAGGTGCTGAACGTGGCCGACCACCGGCTCAGCGACCGTCCTGTGCACGACTGACGCGACGGACCGGTGGTCAGGGGCCGGAGTCCTTGCCCGGGTACCGCTCCGCGAACGCGGCCGCAGCGGGCGGGTCAGGCGCCGACGATGACCACCGGAAAGCGTTGTGGAGAAGGGGAGTTGGCGTGGGGGACTGTGAGAGTCACCCGGTCAGTATGTCGATGCGCACCGTGAACGAGGAGCGGGCGCAGGAGTGCTGGGCAGGTTCACTGACGACAGGGCCTAGCGGAGCCGGGGGATTTCGATGGCGGGGCAGAAGTCCATCACCATCTCCACACCCGCCGCCCGGGTGCGGTCGTACGCCTCCTCGTCGATGACCCCCAACTGGAACCAGACTGCCTTGGCGCCCTTCGCGACGGCCTCGTCGGCGACCGGCCCGGCGAGGCGGCTGTTGACGAAGACGTCGACGACGTCCACGTCGAAGGGGATGTCGGCGAGGGAGGCGTAGCCCTGCTCGCCGTGCACCGTCTCGGCCTTGGGATGGACGGGGACGACGCGCTTGCCGAAGCGCTGCAGCACCCCGGCGACGCCGTACGCGGCGCGCCGCTCGTTCGACGACAGGCCCACCACGGCCCAGGTGTCGCCGAGTCCGGTGAGGATCTTGCGGATCGTTGCCTCGTCGCCGTACACCGTGGGTCTCCTCGGGCCTCGGGGAAGTTGTCGTGGGGGACAACGGCGGACGGCGGGCGGAGATTCCCCTGGGCCGATCCCGTCCGAGCCCACCGCTCCATCCCGCCACCACGTCCGGAATTCGCCGGACCTGCCCGCACCGGGGCCTCCGCCCGCCTACGCTCACCCCGTGCTGCGTATCATCGACGCCCGAACCGGCGAGCCCGTCGAAGCCGCCCCCGCCCGCCGGGGCCTGACCCGTGTCGAGGTCCACGCACCGGGCTTCGACACCAGCGCGCTGCGCGTGCTGCTGGTCGCCGACCTCCTCGTCCGCGCCCTGGAACTCGGCGGCACACCGGTCCGGGCGCTGCTGACCGGCGAGCGGGACCAGGCGGAACTGCGGGCGGGGGCCGCGGCCCTCGGCATCCGGCCCTTCGAGGACAGCCGGGAGACCGGCGCCGGTCTGGGCGAGGCCCAGGTCATCCACGTGGTGGGGGAGGGTACGGCGGCACCCGAGGGCGTGCGGGTGGCCGTGGCGCCCGTCCGCACGGAGACGTCCGACGCCTCAGCGGCGCCCGGCATGTCCGCGGGCACCGACCCCGCCGTGCTGCGTCTGGCCATGCTCTCCCGGCACCGCGGCGCGCCCCTGCGGCTCGACGCGGCAGCCCTGGGCGAGGCCCGCGAAACCCTCGTACGCTGGCGTCACGCGGTCGCCGCCTGGGCGCGCCGGCCGTCGCGGCCCGTCCCCGACGAGGTGCGCGGGCAGCTCCGTTCGGCCTGGGAGGACGATCTGAACGTGTCCGAGGTACTGGGCGTGCTGAGACGGGTGGAGACGTCGGACCTGCCGGAGGGCGCCCGCTTCGAGACCTACGCGTACGCGGACCGGCTCCTCGGCCTCGACCTCACCCGCGACCTGGGAGCGCCGGCATGATCGCGCGCTCCGGAGCGGGCCCGCTGCGCCGCCTGGTCGTGCTGCGGCACGCCAAGTCGGCCTGGCCCGAGGGCGTCGCCGACCACGAGCGCCCGCTCGCCCCGCGCGGGCGCCGGGACGCCCCGGCCGCGGGCCGTGCGCTCGCCGAGGCCGACTGCCTGCCGGACCTCGCGCTGTGCTCCACCGCCGTACGCGCCCGTGAGACCTGGGACCTGGCCTCCGCCCAGTGGGGCACCCCGCCGCCCGTGCGGCTCGACCCGCGCCTGTACGCCGCCGACGTGTCCGACCTGATGGACGTCGTGCACGACGTGTCCGCCGACGTCGAGACGCTGCTGCTGGTCGGGCACAACCCGGGCCTCGAGGAACTCGTCCTGGAACTGGCCGGGGACAGCCTCGACGACGCGCTGGACGAGGTCCGCGTGAAGTTCCCGACCGCGGCCATCGCCGTCCTGGCCTGGCGCGGCCCGTCCTGGCACGCCCTCGCCCCCGGAACGGCACTGCTGACGAGCATGACCGTGCCGCGGGGCAAGAAATGATCTAACCGACGTGGATTCGCGGCCGTCGCTCCGGATCGGGCTCCGCGCGACGCACTACCTCGCGGGTCACGGGCGCGGTCTCGCCCTCGCCGAAGACCAGGAAGCGGATGAGGTGGCTGACGGGGTTGCCCTCCGTCCAGTCGAAGTAGGCGTGCGGGACCCGGCCCGTGCGATCGCGCAGGGCCAGCAGGACCGCGGCGATCGTGTTGGGGACCGTCGGGCCCGCCACCCGCAGCCGGCGCACCCCGTGCTTCGCGTCGCCGTACACCACGAGGTCCGTCGTGAAGTCCGAGGAGTCCTGCACGAAGACCTCCAGGAACAGCACGGGACCGCCTTCCGGGATGTGGGTGCGCCCGCGCTGGCTGTACTCCTTGGCGCGGTACTCCCGCCTGGTGTGCTCCCGGGGTTCGTTCGCGATCAGCCGCAGCGGGCCGCTGCGCGCGGCCTTGTCGACGAGCGGGGCCGCCGTCTCGTCGAACGCGACCTCCGTGGCGCGCAGTTCGAAGGCACGGTGCGCCCGCGAACCGAACGACGTGACCAGGATCGCCACGATGAAGATCGTCGCGATCTTGATGCCCTCCGGCCGCTCGATGACGTTCGCGACCAGGGTGTACGCGAAGACGGCGGTGATCGCCCCGAAGCCGAGCGTGGCGCTCCGGTGGCCGTGCCGGTGCACGGCGACCGTGGAGGCGAAGGACGCGGAGAGCATGAGTACCAGCACACCGGTCGCGTAGGCGCCGCTCTGCGCGTCGACGTTCGCGTTGAACCAGAGTGTGATGAAGACGGCGGCCGCCATGAAGACGAGGACCAGGGGCCGCACCGCCCGGGTCCACTCGGGGGCCATGCCGTAGCGCGGCAGGTAGCGCGGCACGAGGTTGAGCAGGCCGGCGAGCGCGGAGGCGCCCGCGAACCACAGGATAGCGATCGTCGAGACGTCGTAGACCGTGCCGAAGGCCTCACCCAGATGGGCGTGCGCCAGATACGCGAGTGCGCGGCCGTTGGCGGGGCCGCCGCTCTTGAAGTCGTCCTGGGGGATCAGGATCGTCGTCGCCAGGCTGGACAGCAGCAGGAAGCAGCTCATGATCACGGCGGCCGTGGTGAGCAGCCTGCGGGTGTCGCGGATCCGGCCCCGCGGGTTCTCGTACGTGTCGGTCGGACCACCCTTGACCTGCGGCATCACCGCCACACCCGTCTCGAAGCCGGACATGCCGAGCGCGAGCTTCGGGAAGACGATCAGCGCCACCCCGATCATCGCCAGCGGTGAGGAGTGCTCGGCCGTCAGCGCGTCGGTCCAGTCCTCGATCCGCACGGGGTGACTCAGCACCTCCCAGGCGGAGACGGCGAGCACGACGACGTTGAGGGTGAGGTACGACGCGACCAGTGCGACCGCGATGCCGATGGCCTCCCCGAAGCCCTTGAGGAACACCGCGCCGAGTGCCCCGATCAGGAGCAGGGTGATCCATTCGTTCCCGCCGTCCGTCCAGTGCGGGGCGAACGGGTTCTCGACGACGTGCGCGGCGGCGTCAGCGGACGACAGGGTGATCGTGATCATGAAGTCGGTGGCCGCGAAGCCCAGCAGCACGAGCACGAAGATCTTCCCGGACCACCACGGGAGCAGCCGCTCCAGCATGGCGATGGAGCCCTCGCCGCGCGGACTCTCGTGCGCCACCCGGCGGTAGACCGGCAGCGCGCCGAGCAGGGTCAGCGCGATCAGCACCAGGGTCGCGAGCGGTGACAGAAGACCGGCCGCGAGGGCGGCGATGCCCGGCTGGTAGCCGAGGGTCGAGAAGTAGTCCACGCCGGTGAGGCACATGACCCGCCACCACTTGTGGCCCTCGTGTCCCTCGTCCGGGGTGGCGTGCGGTCCTGGATGGCGGGCAGTCCGCTCGCTCAGGCCCTCCAGCAGCCAGGCCCGCAAGCGGGAGGCGGCGGTGGAGGGCGTGGGACCGCCGGGCTCGGCGGTGTCCGTGCGCTGCGCCCCGGTGCCGGTCATGCGGTGCTCTCCCTGGGGGTGGTCGGACCTGCGGACGACGAGCGGGTGTCCGAACATCGTCGCCCCCACCTCCCGCGGCGGCGGCCGCTGACACTCCGCATAGGCTGGCCGGATGCAGGACGAGTACCGCACAGTCGCCCGCGCGGGTGTGCACGAGACCGAGGTCAACCGCTCCCGCTTCCTGTGCGCGATCGCCCCGGCGGCCACCGAGCAGGAGGCCCAGGAGTTCGTCGCCGCGGTCCGCAAGGAGCATGCGGACGCCACCCACAACTGCTTCGCCTACGTCGTCGGCGCCGACGCCGCGATCCAGAAGGCGAGCGACGACGGCGAACCCGGCGGTACCGCGGGCGTCCCGATGCTCCAGATGCTGCTGCGCCGCGAGATGCGGTACGTCGTCGCCGTCGTCACCCGCTACTACGGCGGGGTCAAGCTCGGCGCGGGCGGACTCATCCGGGCGTACGGCGGCGCGGTCGGCGAGGCACTGGACACCCTCGGAACGATCACCCGCCGCCGCTTCCGCCTGGCCACGGTGACGGTCGACCATCAACGGGCCGGCAAGGTCCAGAACGACCTGCGGGCCACCGGGCGCGAGGTGCGGGACGTGCACTACACCGAGGCGGTCACCATCGAGATCGGGCTGCCGGACGCCGACGTGGACGCCTTCCGCGCGTGGCTCGCCGACGCGACCGCCGGGACGGCCGGGTTCGAACTGGGCGGGGAAGCGTACGGAGACGCATAACACTTCGGGCAAGTGGTGCATAACGCCCCTTCAATGGCGCGCTCATGACGGGTCGATACGGGAGTAACCGCCCGTGGTGTCAGACCCGGCCGTTAGTCTCGGGGATCATGAGACTGCTGCACACCTCCGACTGGCACCTCGGCCGGCCGTTCCACCGGGTCAACATGCTCGGGGCCCAAGCCGAGTTCATCGGTCACCTCGTCACGACCGTGCGCGAGCACGCAGTGGACGCGGTGGTCGTGTCGGGGGACGTGTACGACCGGGCGGTCCCGCCGCTCGCCGCGGTCGAGCTGTTCGACGACGCCCTGAACCGCCTCGCCGGCCTCGGTGTGCCGACGGTGATGATCTCCGGCAATCACGACTCGGCGCGTCGCCTCGGAGTCGGCTCCGGGCTCATCGACCGCGCCGGCATCCATCTGCGGACCGAGCCGTCGGCGTGCGGCACACCGGTCGTACTCGCCGACGCCCACGGCGACGTCGCCTTCTACGGACTGCCGTATCTCGAACCGGCCGTGGTGCAGGACGAGTTCGGCGTGGCGAAGCCGGGACACGAAGCCGTTCTCGCCGCCGCCATGGACCGGGTCCGGGCCGACCTCGCGACACGTGCCCGCGGTACCCGCTCCGTCGTCCTCGCACATGCCTTCGTCACCGGCGGCCAGACCAGCGACAGCGAGCGGGACATCACCGTCGGCGGGGTCGCCGCCGTGCCCGCGGGGGTCTTCGACGGCGTGGACTACACGGCACTCGGGCACTTGCACGGCTGCCAGACCATCACCGAGCGCGTGCGCTACTCCGGCTCCCCGTTGCCGTACTCCTTCTCGGAGGCCGGCCACCGCAAGAGCATGTGGCTCGTCGACCTGGGCGCCGACGGCTCGCTCACCGCCGAACGCGTCGAATGCCCGGTGCCGCGCGCGCTGGCCCGGATCCGGGGGACGCTGGACGAGCTGCTGGCGAAAACGGAGCTCGAGCGCCACACGCAGGCGTGGGTCGAGGCCACGCTCACCGACCCGGTCCGCCCGGCCGACCCCATGGCCCGCCTCACCGAACGCTTCCCGCACACCCTCAGCATCGTCTTCGACCCCGAGCGTGTCCCGGACGACCCGGACGTGTCCTACGCCAGACGGCTCGCCGGCCGCAGCGACCAGCAGATCGCGGACGACTTCGTGACCCATGTGCGCGGCGCCGGACCCGACGAGCACGAACAGGCCGTGCTGCGGGACGCGTTCGACGCGGTGCGCGCGGACGAGACCCTGCGCGAGGTGGTGCGATGAGGCTGCACCGGCTCGACGTCACCGCGTTCGGACCCTTCGGCGGATCCCAGACGGTCGACTTCGACGAACTGTCGGCCGCCGGGCTCTTCCTGCTGCACGGGCAGACAGGCGCCGGCAAGACCTCCGTCCTGGACGCCGTCTGCTACGCGCTCTACGGCTCCGTGCCGGGCGCCCGGCAGAGCGGCCAGGGACTCTCCCTGCGCAGCGACCACGCCGCGGCCGGCGTCCGCACCGAAGTCCGCCTCGAACTCACCGTCGCAGGGCGCCGGTTGGAGGTCACCCGGCAACCGCCCTGGGAGCGCCAGAAGAAGCGGGGTGCCGGCACCACCCTCGACAAGGCGCAGACAGGACTGCGCGAGTACGACGCCACGGCCGCCGCCTGGAAGGACCTCAGCCGCTCCCATCAGGAGATCGGTGAGGAGATCACCCAGCTCCTCGGCATGAGCCGCGAACAGTTCTGCCAGGTCGTGCTGCTGCCCCAGGGCGACTTCGCACGCTTCCTGCGCGCCGACGCCGAGGCGCGCGGCAAGCTGCTGGGCCGCCTCTTCGACACCCGCCGCTTCGCCGAGGCCGAGAAGCGTCTCGCCGACCGGCGGCGCGCGACCGAGGCCCAGGTGCGCGACCGTGACGCCGCGCTGCTGGCCGACGCGCACCGGATGCAGCAGGCCGCGGGCGACGCCATGGAGCTGCCGCAGCTGGCACCCGGCGAACCGGGACTGGCCGAGGCCGTTCTGGGCGCCGCCGCCGTCGCCCGCAGCACAGCCCGAGAACAGCTGACCGTCGCCCACTGCCGCCTCACGGCCGCCGAGTCCGCCCAGGCCGCCGCCGAGCGCGCGCTGGCCGGCGTACGCGAAGTGGCCCGGCTGCAGCGGCGGTTCGCCGAGGCGTGGGAGCGTGCCTTGCGGCTCGAGGAGGGCGCCGTCGCCCACCGTCAGGCGCAGGCGCGCATGGAGCGGGCCCGCAAGGCCGAGGCCGTCGCCCCCGCCCTGGAGCTTCGGGAGGCCGCCGACGCCGAACACCGGCGGGCGGCCTCGGCCGAGGCACGGGCGCGTGACCTGCTGCCTCAGGCCCTCGCGGAAGCCGGAGCGGGCGGGCTCGCCGCCGCCGCCCGCCGGGCCGCCGAGGAACTGGGCGGCCTGGAGTCCGCCCGCCGCGCCGAGCAGCGGCTCGCCGGACTCGTCGCGGAGCGCGCCGGTCTGGACCGGCAGGAGCGTGCCGACGAGGAGGTGCTCCAGGAGGCCGAGAGCTGGCTCGCCGGGTGGGAGGCCACCCGAGCCGGCCTCCAGGCCCGGATCGAGTCGGCCCGGGAAGCCGCCACCCGGGCGGAACAGCTCGCCGCGCAGCGCGAGCCCGCCCGGCGCAGGCTCAGCGCGGCCCGGCAGCGGGACCAGTTCGCCGTCGACACGGACGACGCTCAGCAGCAGGTCCTTGCCTCGGCGGAGCGAGCGGTGGAGGCCCGCGCGCGCTGGCTCGACCTGAAGGAACAGCGTCTGAACGGCATCGCCGCCGAGCTCGCCGCGAACCTCGCCGACGGCGAGCCGTGCGCCGTCTGCGGGGCCACCGAGCACCCCGCTCCCGCCCGGAAGGTCGCCGGGCACGTCGACCGCGAGGCGGAGGAGCGCGCGCTCGCCGCCTACCAGCGTGCCGAGGAGCGGCGCGCCGAAGACGAACGGCGCCTCGGCGTCGTACGGGAGGGGCTGGCCGCCGCCACCGCCGAGGCCGGCGACACGCCTACCGCCCAACTGGCTCAAGAAGTCCAGGATGTGGAGCGGCTGGTCGCGCGAGCGCGCGGCGACGCCTCCGGGCTGCACGCCGCGAACGAGGAACTGCGCCGGGCCGAGCAGGAGCACGAGCGGCGCACGGCCGTACGTCAGGAGGCGGCGGTCAGAGCCGCCTCACGGGTGGGGCACCGTGACCGGCTCGACCATGAAAGGGCCTCCCTGGAAGCGGAGTTGACCCAGGCCCGGGGCGCGCTGGACAGCGTGGCAGCGCGGGCAACCCAGCTGGAGCGGCAGGTCGCCCTGCTCACCGACGCCGCCGACACCGCGCGCGTGGCCGAGGACACCGCCCAGCGCCTCAAGGACGCCGACGCCCGCCTCGCCGACGCCGCCTTCCGTGCCGGCTTCGACACACCGCAGGCAGCCGCCGAGGCCCTCCTGGACGACGCTGCCCACCGCGAGCTCCAACGGCGCCTCGACGCCTGGCAGTCGGAGGAGGCCGCCGTACGCACGGTCCTCGCCGAGGCCGACACCGCAGCCGCCGCCCGGCAGCCGCCCGCCGACCTCGACTCGGCGGAGCGGTCCGCGGCCGCCGCGGCCCAGCGGCTGCGCGAAGCCGCCTCCGCCCGCGACGCGGCCGCCCGCCGCTGCACCGAACTCGACCGGCTCTCCGCCCGTTCCACCGCCGGCGTACGGCGGCTGGCACCGCTGCGGGTGGAGTACGACCGGGTGGCCCGCCTGGCCGCCCTCGCCGCCGGCACCTCGGCGGACAACGAACGCAGGATGCGCCTGGAGTCGTATGTGCTGGCGGCCCGCCTGGAGCAGGTGGCCGCCGCGGCGACCGCACGGCTGCAGCGCATGTCGTCCGGCCGCTACACCCTCGTCCACTCGGACGACCGGACCGGCCGCGGCCGCAGCGGTCTCGGGCTGCACGTCGTCGACGCCTGGACCGGCCGCGAGCGCGACACGGCGACGCTGTCCGGCGGCGAGACCTTCTTCGCCTCCCTGGCGCTCGCCCTCGGCCTCGCGGACGTCGTCACGGACGAGGCGGGCGGGGTCCGGCTGGACACCCTCTTCATCGACGAGGGCTTCGGCAGCCTCGACGACCAGACGCTGGACGAGGTCCTCGACGTGCTCGACTCACTGCGTGAACGCGACCGCAGCGTCGGCATCGTCAGCCACGTCGCCGATCTGCGGCGGCGCATCCACGCGCAGCTGGAGGTCGTCAAGGGCAGGTCGGGGTCGGTGCTGCGGCAGCGGGGCGCCTGCTGAGTTCACCGGCCCAGGGGGCGCCGGGGCAGCGGCGACGAGTAGACGACGCTCGTGGTCACCGAGCCCAGCGCGCCGATCTTGCCCGACACCTCCTCCAGGTGTCGCATCGAGCGGGCCGCCACCTTGATGACGAAGCAGTCGTCGCCCGTGACGTGGTGTGCCTCCAGGATCTCGGGGGTGGCGGCGACCAGGTCGTGGAACGGTTTGTAGTTGCCGTTGGGATACCGAAGACGCACGAACGCCAGGATCGGCAGGCCCAGCCGGTCCGGGTCCACGACGGCCGCGTACCCCTGGATGACGCCCGCTTCCTCCAGCCGGCGCACCCGTTCGGTCACCGCGCTCGCGGACATCGAGACGGCACGGGCCAGCTCGGCGAAGCTGGCCCGGCCCTCGCGCTGGAGGACGTCGAGGATGCGCCAGTCGGTGGCGTCCGGGGAAAACGCGGTCATCCCCGAGGGATAGCAGGGGATTCCCCGGCAAGGCAAGGGGAGTGCCGGGGATCACGCCTTCTGAAAGGTGACCGACGACCGTAGATTTCTGGTCAGCGCGAACCGATCGAAACCGTAGGCGAGAGGGCCAGACCATGAGCAGCACCACGACCGCCGTCAACCCCGTCCTGCGTGTCGCCCCCGCGGCACCGGCCGAGGCGGCCGCCTACTTCCGCGCCAGCCTCGTCTTCCACGCCGACGTGTCCGACGTCGCCGCCGCGCTGGCGGCCGGCGGCGACCCCGGTTTCGTCGTCCTCGACTCCCGCTCCACCGAGTCCTGGGACCAGGGCCACATCCCGGAAGCGGTCCACCTGCCGACCGCGCTGATCCCGGAGCAGGCGGAGCGACTCCTCGACAAGTCCGTGCCGGTCGTGACGTACTGCTGGGGACCGGGCTGCAACGGCGCCACCCGAGCCGCCCTCGCCCTCGCCGAACTCGGCTACCAGGTCAAGGAGATGCTCGGCGGCTTCGAGTACTGGGCGCGGGAGGGCTTCGAGTACCAGACCTGGGAGGGCCGCGAGCGCCGCGACGCCGACCCGCTCACGGCGCCGGTCGACGCGGAGAACTGCGGGTGCTGAGGGGAGGGTCCGGGAACGCGGAAGGGGCCTCGCCCCCATCACCCGCTCCCTGTCCACCACGCCGGCGGAGCACGCGATCACCGTGGAGACCGTCGACCCCGGCCCCGTGGACACGGGTTACGCGACCGGCGAGGACCAGGCGAGCGTCGCCGCCGTGTTCCCGGGCGGACGGTGGGGCGTGCCCGACGACCCGGCCCCCATCGCCTGCCCCGCCACCGACGAGGTGCCACGGGGCACCGGGCAGGTCATCGACTCGGAGGGCGGCTTCCGGCGCTGAGTGCCGGAAGCCGCCCTCCGCGGGCGGTATGTGTCAGAGCCGGGACAGCTCGTCCACGAGGTCGTCCAGGCCCAGGGAGCCCTGGGAGAGGGCCGCCATGTGCCAGGCCTTGAGGTCGAACGCGTCGCCGTGCCGCTTGCGGGCGTTCTCGCGGCCCAGCAGCCAGGCGCGTTCCCCGAGCTTGTAGCCGATCGCCTGACCCGGGATCGTCAGGTAACGCGTCAGCTCGCTCTCCACGAAGTCCGCGGGACGGCTGCTGTGCGCGCCGAAGAACTCCTGGGCCAGCTCGGGGGTCCAGCGCTCACCCGGGTGGAACGGGGAGTCCGCCGGGATCTCCAGCTCCAGGTGCATGCCGATGTCGACGATGACACGGGCGGCCCGCATCATCTGCGCGTCGAGGTAGCCGAGCCGCTGTTCCGCGTCCGTGAGGAAGCCCAGCTCGTCCATGAGCCGCTCCGCGTACAGCGCCCAGCCCTCGGCGTTGGCGCTGACCCCGCCCACCGTGGCCTGGTAGCGGGAGAGGTTCCCGGCGACGTGCGTCCACTGTGCGAGCTGGAGGTGATGGCCCGGGACGCCCTCGTGGTACCAGGTCGAGACGAGGTCGTAGACGGGGAAGCGGGTCAGTCCCATCGTCGGCAGCCAGGTACGGCCCGGTCGGGAGAAGTCCTCCGACGGGGGCGTGTAGTACGGGGCCGCAGCGCCGCCGGGCGGGGCGATGCACGACTCCACCCTCCGCACCCGCTCGGCGAGGTCGAAGTGCGTGCCGTCGAGTTTCTCGATCGCCTGGTCCATCAGGCCCTGCAGCCATGCGCGGACCTCGTCGACCCCCTCGATGTGCCGGCCGTGCTCGTCGAGGTGCGCGAGAGCCGCCCACGGCGTCTCGGCGCCCGGCAGGATCTTCTCCGCCTCCTTCCGCATCTCCGCGAGCAGCCGGTGGTACTCGGCCCAGCCGTACGCGTACGCCTCGTCCAGGTCCAGGTCCGTACCGTTGAAGTAGCGCGACCAGCGGGCGTAGCGCTCACGCCCCACCGTGTTCGGTGCGCCCTCGATCGTCGGCGCGTACACGTCGCGCATCCAGTCCCGCAGCTCCATGACGGCCGCGGTCGCCCCGCGGGCCGCCTCGTCCAGCTCCGCGCGCAGCGCCTCGGGGCCCGCCGACGCGAAGTCCTCGAACCAGCCACGGCCGTTGCGGTCCGTGTCCGACCACTCCGTGAGCTGTTCGACGAACGTGGCGGTCGGGCGCGGGCCCGCGTACAGCTTGCGTTCCAGACCGAGGGCGAGGGACTCGCGGTAGCCCGCCAGCGCGGCCGGCACCGCGCGCAGCCGCTCGGCGATCGCCGCCCAGTCCTCGTCCGTCTGGGCCGGCGTGACGGTGAAGACCTCCCGCACCGAGTGCGCGGGCGTGGACATGTTGCCGACCGCGCGCAGGCCCTCCTCGGCTTCGTGCACGGCGAGTTCCGCGCTGAGCCGCTCGCGCAGCAGACGGGCGCACCGGCGCTCGATGTCGCTGTCCGCGCCGGGGCGGCGTTCGGCCTCGTCGAGCCGCGCGAGCGTGGTCCGCGCCAGTTCCGCGAGCGCCTCCTGACCGGCGGGCGAGGTGTCGGGGAGCTTGCTCGAACTCTCCTTCACTCCGAGGTACGTACCGGTGACCGGGTCGAGGGCGATGAGGTCGTCGACGTAGGCGTCGGCGACCTCGCGGGGCAGCGGGCTGTTGGTCTCTGACATGCGGACCATCCTCGTACCAGGGCCGCCGCACATCACCCGGAATCAGCCGAGGGCGAAGGCGGCAGCAAGGGGCCGCAATCCCACTGCTGGAAGATCAACCGGGTCTCCACGCAGGCCACTTCACGCCGTGCCGTGAACTCGTCGAGAACCAGCCGCTGCAGATCCGTCATGTCCGCGACAGCGACATGGACGAGGTAGTCGTCCGGCCCGGTGAGATGGAAGACCGTCCGCGACTCAGGCAGGGCCCGGATCCGTTCCACGAAGGGCCCAACCAGCTCCCTGCGGTGCGGCCTGACCTGCACGGACAGCAGCGCCTCCAGGCCCCGCCCCAGTTTGGCGGGATCCAGCCGCAGCTGATGGCCCAGGATCACGCCCGCACGGCGCAGCCTGGTGACGCGGTCCAGGCAGGTGGACGGTGCGACGCCGACCTGGGCGGCGAGGTCACGGTAGGTGGTCCGGGCGTCGTTCTGCAGCAGCCGCAGCAGATGAAGATCCACCGGATCCAGTACGACAGATTCGGCCATGTGCCGAACGTAGCACGGTGTTCGACCCCTGTGCCCCGGTCGGTGTTCACTCTTCCGCCATGGACTCAGCGCGCAGGGACGCGTCGCACCACGACGCGCACACGGCATCGGCGTCGTACCACGACGCGCACACGGCATCGGCGTCGTACCACGACGCGCACACGGCATCCGCGTCGTACGACGACGCACGCACCGCATCGGCGTCGTACGACGGCGCACGCACGGCATCGGCGCCGTACCACGGCGCACGCACCGCATCGGCGCCGTACCACGGCGCACGCACGGCATCCGCGTCGTACCACGACGCACGCACCGCACCGAGAGCACTGGCCACCGAGGCCGTGCACGCCGGCCGGGACGACCTCGCCCGTCAGGGACTGCACGCCCCGCCGATCGACCTGTCCACCACCTACCCCTCGTACGACAGCCGGGGCGAGGCCGCCCGCATCGACGACTTCGCCGCCACCGGGGCCGAACCGCAGGGCCCGCCCGTCTACGGGCGGCTCGGCAACCCGACCGTCGCGCGCTTCGAGACCGCCCTTGCCCGCATCGAGGGCACCGAGTCCGCGGTCGCCTTCGCCAGCGGCATGGCCGCGCTCAGCGCCGTACTGCTGGTACGGGCCTCGATGGGCCTGCGCCACGTCGTGGCCGTCCGTCCCCTGTACGGCTGCAGCGACCACCTGTTGACCGCCGGGCTGCTGGGCTCCGAGGTGACGTGGGTGGACCCGGCCGGCATCGCGGACGCGCTGCGCCCGGACACCGGCCTGGTGATGGTGGAGTCCCCGGCGAACCCGACCCTCGCCGAACTCGACCTGCGAGCCGTGGCCCACGCCTGCGGCTCCGTGCCGCTGCTCGCGGACAACACCTTCGCCACACCCGTTTTGCAGCGGCCCGCCGAACAGGGGGCGCGACTGGTGCTGCACAGCGCCACCAAGTACCTCGGCGGCCACGGGGACGTGATGGCGGGGGTCGTGGCCTGCGACGAGGAGTTCGCCGGGCGGCTGCGACAGGTCCGGTTCGCCACCGGCGGCGTTCTGCATCCGCTCGCCGGATACCTGCTGCTGCGGGGCCTCGCGACCCTGCCGGTGCGCGTGCGGGCCGCCTCCGCGAACGCCGCCGAACTCGCCCGCCGCCTCGCCGCCGATCCGCGCGTGACCCGCGTCCACTACCCGCGCATCGGCGGCGCGATGGTGGCCTTCGAGGTCGCGGGCGACCCGCACGAGGTCATCGGCGGCGTCCGTCTCGTCACCCCGGCCGTCAGCCTCGGCAGCGTCGACACCCTCATCCAGCACCCCGCGTCCATCAGCCACCGGATCGTGGACGCCGACGACCGCCGGGGCGCGGGCGTGAGCGACCGGCTGCTGCGGCTCTCCGTGGGGCTGGAGGACGTCGAGGACCTGTGGGCCGACCTGGACCGCGCGCTGGGGGAGCGGGCTGGACTGCCGGTGCCGAGCGGGGCGGGGGAATCGGCGCGCAGCTTCTGACCCGCGGTCCGGACCGGACGGCGAACGGCCCGGCGGCGTGTGCCGCCGGGCCGTTCGCCTGTGCCGTGCCGGAGCCGGCCGTTGTCCGGGGCGAGGTCCTAGTCCCGCGCGATCCGCTCGCCGATCCGCTCGCCGATCCGCTCCTGAGGCCCCTCGTGCGAGAGTTCCGACCCGGCCGGGACCGTGTCCAGACGGGCGGTGATGACCAGGGTGCCTTCCTCGATCTGGTAGTCGAGGGCGAGGCCGAGGCCGCGCATCGCGGCGACCATGCCGGTGTTGGACGCCTGGGTCACGGCGTAGACGCTCTCGCAGCCGGCCTCCACCGCCATCGCCACCAGGCGGCCGAGGAGTTCGGTGCCGACACCTCGCCGCTGCCAGTCGTCCTCGACGAGGAGCGCGATCTCCGTCTCGTCCCCGTCCCACAGCAGATGACCGAGCCCGACGATGCGGCCCGAGACCGTGTGCACGGCGAGCGTCCGGCCGAAGCGCGGGCTGAGCAGGTGGTTCAGATAGCGGCCGGCGTCGCCGACCGGTCCGTGGTACCGCATGGACAGCGTCCGTGACGAGCACCGCTCGTGCATCGCCTTCGCGGCCTCGAGGTCGCCCGGGTCCGCCCGGCGTACGGTGATCGCGTTGCCCTCGGGCAGCGTCAGCACGTCCTGGCTGCGCGGAACACGCGGACCCAGCCTGGCGTCCAGTTCCACCAGCGCACGCGCACGGGCGAACTCCGTGGGCGTGAACGGGAGATACGGCCGCTCCACGGTGATCACTCCGCCTTCCGGCGCCCGCAGCCGCATCACGGTGTCCTCCAGCGCTCCTTCCACCGGCACGGCGTCCGGCCCCCGGCCGCCGCCGGCCGGCGCGCCGGGCAGCGAGCGGATGGTGCACCGGCCGAGCAACTGCCGCAGTGCGAGTGGCAGTTCCGCCGCGTCCAGGGCGGTGCGTGCGGCGAGGCCGAGGACCCGCGTCGGCGCGTCCACCAGGTCGTGGGCGTCGGCCCGCTCTATCCAGGTGTCGGCACCGCCGGCCAGCGACACCGTCCGGGTGAGCTCGGCGGCGGCGAGCTCGGCCGGAGCGCGCAGCAGGAACTCGTCCACTGTGCCGTCGGCCAGCGGATGGGTCTGCAGGCTCAGGATGTCGACCCGCCGCCCGGCGAGGGCCGTGCACAGCGCGGCCAGCGACCCCGGTTCGTCCTGCACCGTCGTCCGCATCCGCCACAGCGCACTCTCCCCGGCCACGGTGTCCGGAGCCGCGGGCGACCCGTCGGACGGCCCGGCCTGCTGCCCTGCGGACAGCGGCCGGGCACCGGTATCGCTTACCGGCGGCGCGTGTCCGTGGCGCCGTGCCCACCACGTGTGGAACCCCGCCGTGGCCGCGAGGAGCACCGCCGAGATCACCAGGAGTGCCGGTCCGTCCGGGCCGTGCCCGATGAGGTTCGCCACGGCGTCGGCCACCGCGACCGCCGTGAACAGCGCGGCGAGTTCGATCACGTCCCGCCGCCAGTGGTGCACGGGACGCCCGTGTTTCGCACGCGTCACATCAGATATGTCTCGAGTCATGCAGCCACTGTGAAGGAACGGTGTTGCGTGATCACGAACGCTTTGTGACCGACCGGTAAAGAGTGGTTCTGCACCATTTATTCAACTTTTGACGGTTGTACTGCCGGGACCGGGCAGCCGGGAGATCACGCCTGCTCAGACATGTCACGCGGCCACCGCAGGTCGTGCAGCACCCGGACGGCGACCAGTTCGCGTCGCTCGGGGAGCACGGCCGGCCAGTGCCGGCGTATGTCGTCGCTCCAGTGGTAGCAGTGCCCAGCGATCCCGACGGCACTCATCGGCTGACCCACGGGGCGGAATCCCATGGGGAAGTCGTCCTGTATTTCCAGGAGTTCACCGGCCTCGATCAGGATGCGCGGTCCGGAGGTCCGCCGCCGGTACGTCGGCAGGGCCGGGGCGCCGACGGCCAGCCACCATCCGCGGTGCCGACCTTCCCGACGTGGCGTTCCACGAGCTTGAGCGCCCGCTCCTGCACGTCCGAGTCGTCGTGCCCGAAGGCCTGCGCGGCGGCGGGCAGCAGTGCCTCGACCGCGGAAGCGTTCTTCGAGAGCAGCGTGCCCAGCAGCACGAGTTGCGCCCGTACCAGTTTCTTCTCGGTGCGGAACACAACCGAGCCGGACATCTCGGCCAGTTGACGCGGGGGCAGCTCGCCGTCCAGGGCCGGCGCGCCCAGCACGGACTGGGCGTGCGAGGCCACCACGGGGACGGCGTCCGACGCCAGGGCCAGCCAGTCGGCGGTGCGGGCCCGCTCTCTTCGTCCCGTGCCCCACCTCGCCGCCGGCGAGGCCCGCCTCCAGCACGTCCAGGCGCGCAACTGACAACCGACTCTGACCTGCGAAACGAGCCGCTGGGCAAGGGAACCGGTGGGCGAGCCGGAAGTCGCCGAGGCGTGTGGTGCCGGTCACCCGGCGGCGGCCTCGGCCATCAGCCGTACGCCCGCACGGATCCGCGCCGGCGCCAGGTGCGCGTATCCCAGGACCAGCCGCACACCCTGAGTGCCGTCGTCCCCGGCTCGCGCGTGCGTGTAGTCGGTCACGGGGCGTACGGCCACACCGGCCGCGGCCACGCGTGCGAGGAACCGCTGCTGGGGGCCGTACCGCTGCGGCAGCGCGGCGATGACGTGCAGACCCGCGGCGATCCCGGACACCTCCGAGCCGGGAAAGTGCTCGTCCAGAGCGGTGACGAGGGTGTCGCGCCGCTCGCGGTACGCGCGCTGGCAGCGGCGCAGCTGGCGGTCGTAGTCGCCGCGTTCGACGAAGCGGGCGAACAGCGCCTGGTCGATCGTGGGATGGCCGAGGTCCATGGTCCGCTTGCGCTCGACGACCTCGTCGGCCAGCGCTTCGGGCACGAGCAGCCAGCCGAGCCTGAGTCCCGGGGCGAGGGACTTGCTGACCGATCCCGCGTAGGCCACGTGCTCCGGGTCGAGTCCCTGGAGTGCGCCCACGGGCGCGCGGTCGTAGCGGAAGTCGCCGTCGTAGTCGTCCTCGAGGACTAGACCGTCCACGGCCCGGGCCCAGTCGAGCAGTTCGGTGCGGCGTCGGGCGGAGTACGCGATGCCGGTGGGGAACTGGTGGGCGGGCGTCGTCACGACGGCCCGCACGCCGGACGTCCGCAGCGGGCCGAGGGCCAGCCCCTCGCCGTCCAGCGGGAGGGGCACGGTGGTGACGCCTGCCGAGGCGTACAGGGCGTCGTGCTGGGGGCTGCCCGGATCCTCGGCGCCGACGGTACGCAGCCCGCGCGCGTGGAGCACGAATCCGAGCAGCGTCGTCGCCTGCGCCACCCCGGAGACGACCACGATCCGTTCGGGGTCCGCGACCACGCCCCGGCGGCGGGCGAGCAGTTCGGCCAGGGCGGTGCGCAGCCGGGGCAGTCCGCGCGGATCGGGGTAGCCGAGGTCGTGGTGCGGGAGTTCCGTCAGCACGCCGCGCTGGGCCGTGGCCCAGGCGCTCCGGGGGAACAGCGAAAGGTCCGGCGTACCGGGCACGAAGTCGGCCCGGGTGCCCGGGGAGCGCGGGGCGAGGTCACGCGCGCGCGGGTGGGCGGCCCGCACGGCGCCGCCCACCCATGTGCCGGAACCCCGGCCACTGCGCAGATACCCCTCGGCCGTCAGCTGCTCGTACGCCTCCGTGATCAGCCCGCGCGACACGCCGAGGTCGGCCGCGAGGTCCCGGCTCGACGGCAGCCGGGTGCCCGGCGCGAGCCGTCCGGAGCGGACGGCGTCCCGCAGTGCCGACTGCAGCGAGCGCCCGCGCGCGCGTGGCGGCGCCGAGGCCGCCGGCAGGAGGAGCTCCCAGGCCACGGACGCGGCAGCACCGCCCGGACCAGGGAGCGGTTCAGAATTGGTCTCCGATGAGCTCATGGGAATGGACCTTAAACCGGACCGCCGGTCTGCCTAGCGTCACTGCCATGAACGCCACCACCACGCGCGGAGCGCTGCTCGCCGCGCTCGCCTGCGTCCTCGTCGGAGGTTCCTTCACCGCCAACAGCGTCCTCGGCGAGTACCCGTACGCCGGAGGCCAGTTCCTGCGCTACAGCCTGGCCTTCGTCCTGCTCCTCCCACTGGCCGGCACGGGAGCCGGGGCGCGTCTGAGGAAGCTCCCGCCCCGCCACTGGGCCCGCCTGGCGCTGCTCGCGGCCGTCGGCATGGTCGGCTTCAACCTGGCCGTCATCGCCGCGGAACGCACGGCTGAACCGGCCGTCCCGGGCGTCTTCGTGGGCTGCGCTCCCGTGGTCGTGGCCGTCGTCGTCCCGCTGCTGGACGGGCGCCGGGCCGAGCGCATGGTGCTGTACGGGGCGCTACTCGTCGCCGTCGGCGCCTTCACCGTTCAGGGCTGGGGACGCACGGACGCCGCGGGCATGGTCTTCTCCGGGTGCGCGCTGGCAGGTGAGGTGGGTTTCGCCGTCCTCGCCGTGCCCGTGCTGCGCCCCCTCGGCCCACGGCTGCTGTCCGCCGCGGTGTGCGGCGTCGCCGCGGTGGAGTCCGCGGTGGCCGGAATGCTGCTGGACGGCACCGCCTGGCTGCGGCGGCCCGACACCACCGAGACCGCCGCCCTGCTGTGGCAGGCGGCGGTCGTCACCGTCGTCGGCTTCGTGTGCTGGTACATGGGTATGCAGCGGCTCGGCGCGGAGCGCGCCACGCTCTTCTCCGGCCTCATTCCGGTCGCGGCCGCCTGCACCGCACCCCTCGTCGGAACGGGGTCCTACGGGACCGCCCAGGCCGTGGGCAGCGCACTGGTGGGCGCCGGAGTCGCCCTGGGATCAGGCGCGTTGAACCCGGTCCGGCGCCGCTCAGCGGCTCCCGTCGAGGATCACGCGCGCGACGAGCGCGGGGTCGTCGTTCATCGGGCAGTGCCCGCAGCCGGGCAGCCGCACCAGGCGCGCCCGGGGGATGATCTGCTTGGCGCGGATTCCCTGCCGGCGTACGAGCAGCCAGTCCCGCGTGCCCCAGCCGACGGTGACCGGGACCGTGGGGATGTCGTCCGTGAACTGGACGCTCCCGCCTGCCCGGAGGGTCTGGTCGAACCCGGTGGCCTGCGCCAGCGCGAGCGTCTCGGCGACCACGGCCTCGGGTGAACGGCGGCCGGGACGTGCGTAGATCGTGCTCGTCAAGGCCGTGCGGCCGGCCGCCGAACGGGACAGCTGTTCGACGAGCGGCAGGGGCAGCCGCCTGGAGATGTGGCGCATGGTGAGCAGGATGCCGAAGGCGTAGCGCCGCTCGGCCTCCGACCAGAATCCGGCGGGGGAGAGGGCGGTGACGGACCGTGCGAGCTTCTCGCGGCCCAGCTCCAGCGCCAGCAGGCCGCCGAGCGAGTTGCCCGCCACATGGGGCTGTTTCAGCTCCAGCGCCTCGCAGAAGGCGGCGAACACGGCGGCCGTCGTGGGGAGGTCGTAGGCGAGGCCGTCCGGCAGGGCCGGGGAGGCGCCGAATCCGGGTAGATCCACGGCGATCACGTCGCGTTCGCCGGCGAGGATGTCCAGCACCGGGTCCCAGGCCTGGCGGTGGTGACCGATCCCGTGGAGCAGCAGCAGCGGCTCACCGGTGCCCACGCGCGCGTAGGAAACGGACACGGGCTGCGGACCCCGAGGCGTGGGGACCTTGAAGGAGACGGTGGCGGACATGGGGGTGCTCCTCGTCTGGGGCTCACTGACGGACGCCGTGTAGACAGCTTGTCAGCAATTGCTACCGGTGGGTAGCCCTCAGGTCGCATTCGCCCTGCGGCCGTAGCGCCCTCAACGCGCCCTGCGCACCTCCAGGTTGAATTCCGGGTGACCGACGTACTGCAACAGGTTCAGCCACAGGGGCAGCCACATCTCCACGCCGCGTGCCGCCCGGATGCCGCCCAGGTCGAGCACTCGGTGCGACGGCCAGCCGAACTCGCCGAGCAGATCCGTCACCTGCTCCTTTGCGGCGGAGTCCTCCCCGCACACGAAGACGTTGTGCTCGCCCGGCACCAGCGCGGGCTCCACCATCACCCGGCAGTTGACGGTGTTGAGGGTCTTCACCACGCGCGCGTGCGGGAACGCGCGCTGGATCTGCTCACCCACGCTGTCCGACTCGACGGGGGACAGGCGCAGCTCCCCGTCCTCGAACGCCAAGGGATTGGAGAGGTCGACGAGGACCTTCCCGTCGAGGTTCTCCGCCCCGGCCGCCTCCAGCGCGGGGAGCGCCACCCGTCCGCCGACCGCGTTGACGACCACCTCGGCGGACGCGGCCGCCGCCGCGAACGTACCGGCGCTCGCCCGGGCGCCGGCGCCCTCCGCCCACTCCAGTGCGGTCGGGTTGTCCTGGGTGCGTGAGCCCAGCGTCACCTCGTGCCCCAGCTCCACCAGCTTGCCGCCGAGCGTGCGGCCCACATCGCCCGTGCCCAGTACCGCGTACCGCATGGCCACCTCCGGAACCCGGGCCGCCGACCACCGGCGGTCCGCGGGGCCATTCTGCTCCGTAGGTACCGATTTCGCCTGGACACGACAGGGTGCGTCGGCTGGGATGGAGCAGTGACCACCGACACCGACGTCTTCGAAGAGCACCGTCCCGTCCTCCTGGGCGTCGCCTACCGCATGCTCGGGCGTGTCGCCGACGCGGAGGACGTGGTGCAGGAGGCCTGGCTGCGCTGGTCCGGCGCCGACCGGACCGAGGTGCGCGAACCGCGCGGCTATCTGGTGCGCATCACCACCCGTCTCGCCATCGACCGGCTGCGCCAGGTCAAGGCGCGGGGCGAGACGTACGTCGGCCCGTGGCTGCCCGAGCCGTACCTGACCGACTTCGGGGACACCGTGCCCGACACCGCGGAGCGGGCGGTGCTCGCCGACTCCGTCTCCCTCGCCGTGCTCGTGGTGCTGGAGTCGCTGTCGCCGCTGGAGCGGGCGGTGTTCGTGCTCAGGGAGGCCTTCGGCTACCCGTACGCGGAGATCGCCGCGATGCTGGAACGCGGCGAGGCGGCCGTACGGCAGATGGCCGGACGGGCCCGCAAGCACATCGGCGAGCGGCGGCCGCGCTACGACGTGAACCCCGTCCAGCGCCGCGCTGTCACGGAGCGGTTCCTCGCCGCGGCCGCGGAGGGGGACATCGAGGGCCTCATGTCCCTGCTGGCCCCGGACGCGCGCCTGGTCGGCGACAGCGGCGGAAAGGCCAGGGCACCCCTGCGGGTCCTGGAGACGGCCGACAAGGTGGGCCGCTTCCTCCTCGGCGCCGCGCAGAAGGGCATTCCGGACCCGTCCTTCCGCTTCCTGGAAATCAACGCGGGACCCGCTGTGCTGGCCCTGTCCGGGGACAAGCCCGACTCCGTCTTCCAGCTGGACGTCCTGGACGGGCGCATCCAGTCCGTCTACATCATCCGCAACCCCGACAAGCTGCGGTCGCTGGCCGCCGCCTGAGGCACGGCGCCGTCCGACCGGGTCCCCGTTTCACGACGGGGCCTTGCCGTCGTGTCACGGACGCGGCCGTACGAACGCCCCGTGAACACGCCGCGGCAACGGGCCGGGCGTCGCCCAAGGGGGCGACGATTGGTCTTGACCAAGGGTGGGGGCCGCCCTATGGTCGCAGAGAAGTGCAACAACCTTTAATAAACAAGGGCGCTAAAACGCCGCCGGACCACGGTGATTGCGGAGGACAGGGTGGGGACCACGCAACTGGAAACGGTGCCGGAACCGAAGTACTGGCACCTCAAGACCGTGCTCAGTGAGGCACTGGACTCCGAGTTCACCGTGGGCGAGATCCTGCCCAACGAACGCGACCTGGCCGCCCGCTTCGGCGTCGCCCGCGCCACGCTACGCCAGGCACTGGAACAGCTCGAACTCGAAGGCAGGCTGCAGCGCCGCCGCGGAGTCGGCACGACCGTCGCCCCGCCGCGCGTGGGCGTCGCCGTGGGCACGGAGCAGCACGCCTGGCCGGGAGCGGCCGACGACGTCTGGCAGCCCGTCGACGGCACGCTGGAAGTCCCGCCCGCGGTCGTCGCCGACGCCCTGGAGACCGGCCGCAACACGCCGGTGCACACCGTACGCCGCTCCCGCACGACCCACGGCCAGCCGGTCGCCGCCGAGCTGCTCTACATTCCCGCGCAGTCGCTGCCCGACCTCTCCGGCATCGACGCGTCCGGCGTGGCACGCGCGCGTGCGGTGCTGCGGGAGCTGCAGCGCCTGGAGCTGGAGGGCCAGGAACGTGCCGTCGAACTCGGCTCTGCCCGCGCGGACGATGCCAAGGAGCTGGACCGGCTGCCGGGGGCGCCCGTGCTCGTCGTGACGACCCGATTCTTCGTCGGCGGCCGCGTCGCGGCGGTCTCCGTCGCCACCTACCGGGCCGACACCTGCCGGCTGACCTTCGGGGACACCGGCGGTGTGGAGATCCATGAGGGGCCGCAGCGCCGGGCCTCCTGACCGTCGCACCCCCCACGTTTCGCGCCCCGGAACGCCTCCGGGGCGCGAGCGGATCAGCGGCCGGTCACCGTGCCCTCCACCGCGAACAGCTGCTCCTCCACGTGGTCGAGCGCGAGTCGCAACGCCCCCGTCGCCACGGCCGCCTCACCGAGCAGCGACAGGGTCACCTTCGGCGGCCGCAGACAGTAGCGCGCCAGCTCCCGGCGCAGCGGCTCCAGCACACCGTCCAGTCCGGCCGCCCAGCCGCCGATGACGACCACTTCGGGGTCGAGGGCCAGGACAAGTGCCGCGACGTCGTGGACGAGCCGCTGGATGAAGCGCTCGACGGCCGCGCGGGCCCGCTGGTCGCCCTCGCGCGCCCGCGCGAAGACCTCGGCGACCGCCTGTTCGTCGAGCGGGTGCAGCGGCTCGTCGGTGGTGGACAGCAGGGTCTCGGGAGTCGCCTCCCGGCCCAGCAGGTGCAGGGCCCCGATCTCGCCGGCCGCCCCGCCGAACCCGCGGTGCAGCCGGCCGCCGATCAGCGCACCGGCGCCCGGACTCAGCCCGGCCAGCACGAACACGACGTCGTCCGACTCTGTGGCGGCGCCTTTCCAGTGCTCGGCGACCGCGGCGGCGTTGGCGTCGTTCTCCACCAGGACCGGGCACTCGAAGGAACGGCTCAGCCGCTCACCCAGCCGCAGCCCCGTCCACTCCGGCAACGCGGTACCCAGCCGTACCGTACCGTCGGCCTCGACGATCCCGGGCGTGCCGACACCCACGGCCCGTAGCGAGCCGCGTGCGACACCGGCGCGGCGCAGCAGCTCGGCCACCGCGGTGCGCAACAGCTCCAGGCGCTCGTCCGCCGAAGCCGTCTCCTCGACGTCCATCGTCTCGGCGCCGGTCAGCTGGCCGTCCAGGTCGGACAGGAGGGCGGCGATGCGGTGCGCCCCGATCTCCAGGCCCAGCAGATGGCCGGCCTCGGCCCGGAACCGGAACCGCCGTGCCGGCCGCCCCTGACGCCGGGTCGCGCCCTCCTCGGCCGCCTTCTCCACCACGAGTCCGGCCTCGATGAGCCCCTCGACGACGCCCTCGACGGTCGGCCGGGACAATCCGGTCACCCGGGTGATCTCCGTGAGCGTTGCGCAGTCCGTGGCGCGCAGCGCGTGCAGCACCACCGCGGAATTGATCCTGCGCAGCAGCGAGGGATCCCCGCCGGTCAGCCGCCCCAACGTACCGTCCTCCCAGCTCGTGCGCGTGTTGGCCGGATGCTACTCGGCGCGGCGGACCCCGGCGAGTGCCGGGCCCGTCCTGCCGAGGACCGGCTCGCGCCGGGGGAGATCACCCTGGCGCGACGAACCCCGGCTCGTACGCCGCGATCACCGCCTCGGTGCGGTCCCGTGCGCCCGACTTCGCCGGTACGGCGCCCACATACATGCAAGACGGGACGTACGGCGCCGGGATGCCTGACCCCACGAGGCACCACGAAGTGCCACGAGGCACCACGAAGCACCACGACGCCACTGACGCCCCGCCAATTGTCAGTGGCGGCGGGTTTACTGGCTCACATGGACCTCGCGCACTGGCTCGCCACGATCGACCTGCTGTGCACCCGGGACTTCCCCGCGGAGCACGGCAGGACCGAAGTCGGCACGGGTGGACCCGGCTATCACATAGCCGAATTAGAGACGAGCGGCGACTTCTGGGACGACGACGGGACGGAGTGGGAGGAGACGGGGACCCAGTACGAGTTCGACAGGGACGGCCTGAGCGAGCGGCTGACGCAGCATTGGGGGCCACCCGACGTCTTCAGCCTGGCGAGCGTCCTCGTGCGGTCGACGGGCGGCGAGGACATACCCGAGCCCTGGGCCTCACTCGGCGCGCACGTCCCGGACCTGCATCTGTGGCTGCCGCCGCGGACGGACCGGTGGGTGGCCCTCGGCGTCTCCCAATGGGACAAGGAACTCCCGTTCCAACTCCTCGCCGTCGTCACCGATGTGGACCCGCCCTGACCTCGCTCGCTTCTGCCGACGGATCTCCGGCGCAGGACACTAGGCCTCCGACGCCTCCCGCAACCGTCCGAACTCGTCCGACATCGTCTGCGCCGTCCAGTGCGCGTTGAGTCCGCTCGGGTTGGGCAGAACCCACACGCGGGTGTCCCCGAGCGTCCTCTCCTGCGGGCCCACCCGCGCCTTGCGGTCGTCGAACGCGGCCCGGTACGCGGTGACTCCCACGACCGCCAGCCAGCGCGGCCGCAGCCGGGCCACCTTCAACGCCAGCAGCCGGCCGCCCTCGCGGTACTCGTCCGCACTCAACTCGTCCGCGCGAGCCGACGCCCGCGCGACCACGTTCGTGATGCCCAGCCCGTACGACAGCAACTCCTGCTGTTCCGACGGCTTCATGAGTCTGGGCGTGAACCCGGACAGGTGCAGCACGGGCCAGAATCGGTTGCCGGGGCGGGCGAAGTGGTGGCCCGTCGCGGCGGTCATCAGACCGGGGTTGATACCGCAGAACAGCACGCGGAGGCCGTCCGCGACCACGTCCGGCACCAGACGGTCGCGGGCGGCCTCCAGTTCCGCCGGGGTGAAGCGCGTCAGAGGATCGCTCCGGGGGTGTACCCCGCTGCCTCCGGGTGCTGCTTCACGATCTCCTCGATGCGGCCGACGACGGCGGCCACCTGGCCGGCCGCGGCCCCCGTGAAGGACAGCTTGTCGGCCATCAGCGCGTCCAGCTGGGCGCGGTCGAGCGGGATGCGCTCGTCGGCCGCCAGCTTGCCGAGGAGCTCGTTGCGTTCGGCGCCCTGCTCGCGCATCGCGAGAGCGGAGGCGACGGCGTTCTCCTTGATCGCCTCGTGCGCGAGCTCGCGGCCGACGCCCGCGCGCACCGCGCCCATCAGCACCTTGGTGGTGGCGAGGAACGGCAGGTAGCGGTCCAGCTCACGGGCGACGACGGCCGGGAAGGCGCCGAACTCGTCGAGCACGGTCAGGAACGTCTCCAGCAGGCCGTCCAGGGCGAAGAAGGCGTCCGGGAGGGCAACCCGGCGCACGACCGAGCAGGACACGTCGCCCTCGTTCCACTGGTCGCCCGCCAGCTCGCCCGTCATCGAGGCGTAGCCGCGCAGGATCACCATCAGACCGTTGACGCGCTCGCAGGAGCGGGTGTTCATCTTGTGCGGCATCGCGGAGGAGCCGACCTGGCCCGGCTTGAAGCCCTCGGTCACCAGCTCGTGCCCGGCCATCAGCCGGATGGTCTTCGCCAGCGACGACGGCGCGGCCGCCAGCTGCACCAGCGCGGTGACGACGTCGTAGTCGAGCGAACGCGGGTAGACCTGGCCGACGGAGGTGAACGCCTGCGAGAAGCCCAGGTGCCGTGCGATGCGCTGCTCCAGCTCCGCGAGCCCCGCCGCGTCCCCGCCGAGGAGGTCCAGCATGTCCTGCGCCGTACCGACGGGGCCCTTGATGCCGCGCAGCGGGTAGCGGGCAAGAAGCTCCTCGACGCGGCCGTACGCCACGAGCAGCTCGTCGGCCGCCGTCGCGAAACGCTTGCCGAGGGTCGTGGCCTGCGCGGCCACGTTGTGGGAGCGGCCGGCCATGACCAGCTCGCCGTACTCGCCCGCGAGCTTCCCGAGGCGCGCCAGCACGGCCACCGTACGGTCGCGCATCAGCTCCAGGGAGAGGCGGATCTGCAGCTGCTCGACGTTCTCGGTGAGGTCGCGGGAGGTCATGCCCTTGTGCACGTGCTCGTGCCCGGCGAGGTCGTTGAACTCCTCGATCCGTGCCTTCACATCGTGCCGTGTGACCTTCTCGCGCTCGGCGATGGAGGCCAGGTCGACCTGGTCGAGGACGCGGTCGTAGTCGGCGATCGCCGCGTCCGGCACCTCGATCCCGAGGTCCTTCTGGGCCCGCAGCACGGCGAGCCAGAGCTGACGCTCCAGCTTCACCTTCTGCTCGGGCGACCAGAGCGTGGCGAGCTCGGCGGAGGCGTAGCGTCCGGCGAGGACGTTCGGGATGCGGGGCTTGGCGGGCGCAGGAGTCACGTGTACGGATTCTACTGGCGATTCCCGCAGGCCAGCGCCACCGGGTGGTTCGGCGGAACCTACGAGGGCCGCGAAGGTGGTACCGGCCCGTCCGCGAGTTCTGCCAGCACCTCGGCGTGGCACGGCTCCGGCGCGCACCAGCAGGCCAGCACCTTCCCGCGCAGCGCGGGCACCAGGGCCAGCAGGTCCGGCCGCTCCAGCAGATACGCCCGGTACTTCGCCATGACCTCGGCGCGCGTCCCGTCCCGTCTTCTCGTCGGGGTGTCGTAGGCGAAGGGGTTGTACAGCGGATGGCGGGGCAGGTCCCAGCCGCCCATCGTCCAGCGGCGGCCGACGTAGACGACGTCGTCGGGGGCGTGTTCCAGCCGGGGGCCGAAGTCGTGGAGGCGGCCCCTGACGTTGATCACCCGCGTGGCCATGAGGGGCCTACCCCGTCGGATCCCCGTACGGCAGCAGCTCGCCCCGCTTCGGCGGCAGTCCGTCGCCCGACGACCGGCCGGTGAGCCTCCTGCCGATCCACGGCAGCAGGTGCTGCCGGGCGAACCTGACGTCGGCGACCCGGCGCGCTGCCCATCCCGGCGGCAGCGTGGCCTGCATCGGTGTGCGCCACTCGGTGTCCTCGGGGTCGTAGCCGAGGGTCTGCCACACCGCCTCCGCGACCCGGCGGTGGCCCTCGGCCGTCAGGTGCAGCCGGTCCACGTCCCACAGGCGCGGGTCGCCGAGCGAGGGGGCGCCGTACAGGTCGACGACCAGCGCGCCGTGCCGCTCCGCGAGGTCGTCGACGACGGCGAACAGCTCCTCCATGCGCGGCCGGAAACGTTCCAGGACCGGACCCTGGCGTCCCGGGCTGCGCATCAGCACCAGCTGCTTGCAGGACGGGGCGAGCCGCTCCACGGCCTGCGTCAGCAGGTCGCGTACCCGCACCATGTCGCACTTGGGGCGCAGGGTGTCGTTGAGGCCGCCCACCAGCGTGATCACGTCGGCGTCCATCGCGGCCGCCACGTCGACCTGCTCGTCGACGATCTGCGCGATCAGCTTCCCGCGCACCGCGAGGTTGGCGTACCGGAACCCGGGGTTGCGGGCGGCCATCCGCCCGGCGAGGAGGTCGGCCCAGCCGCGGTAGGAGCCGTCCGGCAGCAGGTCCGACATGCCCTCGGTGAAGGAGTCGCCGATCGCGACGAGGCTGGTGTGAGTGGGATGCGTCTGCATGGCGACTGAGATGGTAACCCGGGACCATACCCAGCGGTCGGTCGGCCCGGACCCCGGATCGCCTATGCCCGCTGACCGAACAGCTCCCGCAGCACGTCCTCCATCGTCACCAGCCCCGCCAGCCGACCGTCGCCCCCGAGCACGGCCGCGAGGTGGGTCCGGCTGCCCCGCATCGCCGTGAGGACGTCGTCCAGCGGTGTGCTCTCCCGGACCCGGGCGATGGGCCGCATGTCCGACACGCGGAGCGGCACATCTCGCGGGGAGGCGTCCAGCGCGTCCTTCACATGCAGGTAGCCGACGATGCGGCGCCCGTCGTCCACCACCGGGAAGCGGGAGAACCCGGTCTCGGCGGACAGCTGCTCCAGCTCCTCCGGAGTGACGCCCACGCGCGCGTAGACCACGCCCTCCAGCGGAAGCACCACGTCCCGCACGGGCCGGCGGCCCAGCTCGAGTGCGTCGTGCAGGCGCTCCCGCGCGCGGTCGTCGATGAGGCCCGCCTCGCCCGAGTCCCGCACCATCCGGGCCAGCTCGGCATCCGAGAAGCTGGCCGTGACCTCGTTCTTGACCTCGACCCGCAACAGTTTCAGCAGGCCGTTCGCGAAGGCGTTGATCGCGAAGATCACCGGCCGCAGCGCCCGGGACAGCGTCACCAGCGGCGGGCCCAGCAGCAGCGCGCTGCGCACGGGCTCCGCGAGCGCGATGTTCTTCGGCACCATCTCACCGAGCAGCATGTGCAGGTAGGTCGCCAGGGTCAGCGCGATCACGAAGGACACGGCGTGTCCCGCACCCGGGGGTACTCCCACCGCGTGGAACACCGGCTCCAGCAAATGCGCGATCGCCGGTTCCGCGACCACACCCAGGACCAGCGTGCACAGCGTGATGCCGAGCTGCGCGGCCGCCATCAGCGCGGACACGTGCTGCAGACCCCACAGCACGCTCTTCGCGCGCCGGTCGCCCTCGTCGGCGTACGGCTCGATCTGGCTGCGGCGCACGGAGATCAGTGCGAACTCGGCGCCCACGAAGAAGGCGTTGACGACGAGGGTCGCCAGACCGATCAGTATCTGTACGGCGGTCATCGCTCCCCCTGCTCGTCCGTGCCGTGCGGTGCGTGCAGCACTACGCGCGCTGCCCTGCGCCCCGAGGCGTCCACGACGTCCAGCCGCCAGCCGGCCACGTCCACGGAGTCACCGACGGCCGGAATGCGGCCGAGCTGTGTCGCGACGAGACCGGCCAGCGTCTCGTACGGCCCCTCGGGCGGCCTGAGGCCGACGCGAAGGAGCTGGTCCATGCGGGCGGACCCGTCCGCGGAGTACAGCGTGTGGCCCTCCTCGTCGTTCCCGGCCGGCGCCAGGTCCGGTGTCTCGTGCGGGTCGTGCTCGTCCCGTACTTCGCCGACGACCTCCTCGACGATGTCCTCCAGAGTGGCCACTCCCGCGGTGCCGCCGTACTCGTCGATCACGACCGCCATCGTGCGTTTGCCGGAGAGCCGGTCGAGAAGCCGGTCGACGGTCAGTGACTCCGGGACCAGGAGCGGCTCACGCATCACCTCGGAGACGGGGACGCGGGTCCGCCGCCCGGCGGGCACGGCCAGGCAGTCCTTGATGTGCGCGGTGCCCACGACCGAGTCGAGGCTGCCGCGGTAGACGGGGAAACGGGACAGCCCAGTCGCCCGGGTGGCGTTCGCCACGTCCTCGCAGGTGGCCTGTGCGTCCAGGGCGATGACCTGCACGCGCGGCGTCATCACGTTCTCCGCGGTCAGGTCGGCGAGGTTCAGCGTCCGGACGAACAGTTCGGCGGTGTCCGCCTCCAGGGCGCCTTCCCGGGCGGAGTGCCGGGCCAGGGCCGCCAGTTCCTGCGGTCCGCGCGCGGAGGCCAGCTCTTCGGCGGGCTCCAGGCCGAACCGGCGTACGGAACGGTTCGCGGTGTTGTTGAGGTGTGTGATGAAGGGGCGGAACGCGGCGCTGAACCAGCGCTGCGCGTTCCCCACCCGCTTGGCCACGGCCAGCGGCGAGGAGATCGCCCAGTTCTTGGGCACCAGTTCGCCGACGACCATCAGGAACACGGTCGACAGGGCCGTACCGAGCACCAGTGCGAGCGAACTCGCCGTGGAGCGCGAGATGCCGAGCGACTCCAGCGGGCCCTCGATCAGCGTGGCGATCGACGGTTCGGCGAGCATGCCGACGACCAAGTTGGTGACCGTGATGCCGAGCTGCGCCCCGGAGAGCTGGAAGGTCAGGTTCCGTGCGGCCTTGAGGGCGCCCGCGGCACCCCGCTCGCCGCGCTCCACGGCCCGCTCCAGCTCGCTGCGCTCGACCGTCGTGAGTGAGAACTCCGCCGCGACGAAGGCACCGCAGGCCAGCGAGAGCAGGATCGCCACCAGCAGGAGGAGCACTTCGGTCATCGGGTCACCTCCGTCCCATGATCGGGCAGGGAGGGAAGGAACGCGCGATGGTGCGTACTGGGAGGCTCGCCCATGGGCGGACGCTCACACCTTTCATGAAGGATCGGACAGTCCTCCAATGGTAAAGGGTGAGCAAAGCCGCTCAGTCGGTGAGGGGCTTCACCCAGCGCCCCACTTCTCCTCGAGCGTGTACCCCGCCGCGCGCCACGTATGGTGCGCCCTCGCGTTGTGCGTCGGCACCACCTCGTCCCCGCGCCGCCCGCCGAGGCGTACGAACCGCTCCTCGGCGGCGGTGAGCAGGGCCGAGCCGATCCCCTGGCGGCGATACTCCGGGTGCACCGCCAGCCGGTACAGATGGCAGCGCCAGCCGTGGAAGCCCGCGATCACCGTGCCGACCGGCTCACCGCCGCGCTCGGCCAGGATCAGTGCCTCGGGGTCGCGGTCGACCAGCCGCTCCACGCCGCCCCGGTCGTCGCTGATGCCCGCGCCCTCGGCGACGTAGCCGGTGCCGAGGCCCGGTTCGGGGCGCCCGCCCGTCAGGGCGTCCGTGGTGGCCACTTTTGCGGGCGGGCAAGCAGGGTTCCGGGAGCCCGCGTTGAGCACGAACGTGCCCGGCCGGGGCTGACGGAACGGTCGCGGCATGAACTCTCCCCGGGGCCGGCCGACTTGAGTGTCAGCCGCGATCCCGTCACTCGTGCGCGATGGCCGCCAGCACGTTCATACGGGATGCGCGCAACGCGGGCAGCAGCGCCGCCACGATCCCCACCACCGCCGAACCGATCACGACCGCGACGATCGTGCCCCAGGGGATCGCGAGGGCCTTCATGCCCTGCAGCGCCAGCACCTGCTGGGTGCACACGCCCCACACGAGCCCCAGCGCGAGCCCCAGCACCGCGCCGAACACGGCGATCACCACCGACTCCAGCCGGATCATCCGGCGCAGCTGGCGCCGGCCGAGCCCGATGGCCCGCAGCAGCCCGATCTCACGGGTGCGCTCGACAACCGACAGGGCCAGGGTGTTGACCACACCGAGGACCGCGATCACGATCGCCAGCCCGAGCAGCGCGTAGACGAGATAGAGCAGCACGGCGATCTGGTCGTGGACGAGCTTCTTGTAGTCGGCCTGGTCTCGCACCTGGACCTGGGGATACGGGTCGAGCGTCCGCTCCAGCCGGGAGCGCAGCTGGTCGGGGTCCGTGCCGGAGGCAGCGTTGACGTACAGCGCGGAGTCCTGCCCGCCGGGGACGTACTTCTCGACCGTGGCGATGCCGAAGAACAGCCCGCCCTGCATGCCGAAGCCCTTGGCCTCGTCCTGGTCGGTGAGGGCGCCCACCTCGAGTTCGGTCTTCCGGCCGGCCGGGAACTCCACCGGGATCACACTGCCCACGCGTACGTCGTGGTCCTTCGCGAAGTCGAGGTCCATCGCGATGTTCCCGTCCGCCAGCGCGCCGGCCGTGTCGCCGTCGGCGTACTTCACCCGGGCCACGTCGTCGAGCCGGGTGTCGTAGCCCGCCGCGGTCGTCTCGATCCGCTTGCCGTCCGGCAGCCGTACCGCTACCGGCGCGAACCGCTGCCGTACGACGAGTCCGACGCCGTCGGTGCCGCGCACCTTGTCGGTGACCTCCTGGGAGAACGGCACGAAGTTGGTGTTCTGGACGATGAAGTCGGCGCCCAGGGTCTTGTCGATCTGCTGGTCGAAGGACTTGGACATGGAGGCGCTCGCCACCGACATCCCGCCCACCAGGGCGAGTCCCACCATCAGGGCGGCCGCGGTGGCGCCCGTCCGGCGGGGGTTGCGCAGGGCGTTGCGCTGGCTCATGCGGCCGATGGAGCCGAACAGGGCGGGGAAGGCGGCGCCGAGGACCCGGATCACCGGGCGCACCAGCAGCGGGCCCGCGATCACGGTCGCGATGAGCGTCAGGACGACACCGAGTCCCAGCAGGGAGGCCGAGGTGGACGTCTTCGCCGAGGTGGCACAGCCGACGAGGGCGGCGACACCGAGCGCCCCGACGATCGAACCGACCACGGCGCGCACCGTCAACGGCCGCCCCACTCCGGCGACCTCGGCGTCCGCGAGGGCGGCCATCGGCGAGACCCGGGCCGCCCGCCGGGCCGGGAGGTACGCCGCCACGAACGTGACGCCGACGCCGACGACGTAGGCCGACACAGGAGTCGCCCACCCGATGACCATCTCCGTGGTCTTCAGGTTCATGCCGAACACACCCATGAGTTTGATCAGGCCGTAGGCAAGCCCGATGCCCGCCGCCAGGCCCAGCGTCGAGCCGACCACGCCGAGCAGGACCGCCTCGGTGAGCACCGACCGCCGTACCTGCCGCCGGTCGGCGCCGAGGGCCCTGAGCAGGCCGAGTTCGCGGGTGCGCTGGGCGATCAGCATCGAGAAGGTGTTGACGATCAGGAACACGCCGACCAGGACGGAGATCCCGGCGAAGCCGAGCATGACGTACTTGATCACGTCGAGGAATCCGCCGAGGTCGGCCGCGGACGACTTCGCCTGTTCGTCGGCCGTCCTGATGTCGTAGGCGCCGGTGCCGATCTCGGTGGCGATACGGCGCTTGAGCTCGGCGTCGCTCACGCCCTGCGCCGCGTCCACCGAGACGGAGGTGGCCCGGTCCGCCTTGCCCAGCAGCTGCGAGGCGGCGGTCTCCGGGTCGAGGAACACCAAGGCCGCACCCGGGTTGGTGGTGGTGAAGGTGGCGATGCCGACGATCTCGACCTTGAAGGAGCCGGGCTGGGCCAGGACCGTGAGCGTGTCGCCGATCTTCACGTGCTTCTTGTCGGCGGTGTCGGCGTCGAGCAGCGCCTCGCCGGCCTCGCGCGGGGCGTGGCCCGAGGTCAGCTTCACGGGACTGCGGTCGGTGAGGTACCAGTCGGTGGCGATGGTGGGGGCGCCCGTGGTCGGCCCGACCGACTTGTTGTCGCTGTCCACGACCGTGATGTTCTCGACGGACACGTCCGCGTGCGTGGACTCGACCCCGTCGACCTTCGCCACCTCGCGCGCGAGCGAGGCGGGAACGGTCTCGGTCGCGCCGGTCGGCACGGACGACGAGAGGCCCTGTTTCGGCTCCACCGTCACGTCGGCCGACGTGGACGCGAACAGCCGGTCGAAGGTGCGGGAGACCGTGTCGGAGAAGATCAGGCTGCCCGCGACGAACGCCACGGACAGGACCACGGCCAGTGCGGAGAGCAGCAGCCGTCCCTTGTGGGCGAGGAAGCTCCTCAGTGTTGCCTTCAGCACCGGCTCAGTCCTCCTTGGCGGCAACGGCGCCGTCGTCGAACTGACTGCGGATCACGTCGAACCGCTTCATGCGTTCAAGGACCGCCTCCGCCGTCGGATGCTCCATCTCGTCGACGATCCGCCCGTCCGCTAGAAAGAGCACCAGGTCGGAGTGGGCGGCGGCGCCCGGGTCGTGGGTGACCATGACCACCGTCTGCCCGAGGGTGTCGACGGCCTCGCGCAGGAAGGCGAGGACCTCCAGCCCGGCCCGCGAGTCGAGGTTGCCGGTCGGCTCGTCCGCGAAGATCAGCTCGGGACGGGAGGCGAGCGCACGGGCGCACGCCACGCGCTGCTGCTGGCCTCCGGAGAGCTGGGCGGGCCGGTGCCCCAGGCGGTCGCGCAGCCCCAGTGTGCCGATGATCTGGTCCAGCCACTTCTCGTCGGGTTTCTTGCCCGCGATGTCCATGGGCAGGGTGATGTTCTCGGCCGCGTTCAGCGTGGGAATCAGGTTGAACGACTGGAACATGAACCCGATCCGGTCTCGGCGCAGCCGCGTCAGCTCGCGCTCCTTCAACCCCGTGATCTCGGTGTCGCCGAGCCACACCTGCCCGGCGGAGACGGTGTCCAGCCCGGCCAGACAGTGCATCATCGTGGACTTCCCGGAGCCCGACGGCCCCATGACCGCGGTGAAGCGGCCGCGCGCGATGTCCACGTCCACCGAGTCCAGGGCGAGCACCGTCGTCTCGCCCGAGCCGTACGCCTTGGTCAGACCTCGGGCGCGGGCCGCGATGCCGTCGGCCGACGCCAGGCCCGGCGCGTGCTCCGCAGCAGGTGTGGACAAGAGGGCCTCCTTGGTGGTGCTTCGCTCTGGATGTCCCGAATTCCTCGTTCCCGCCGAGGGTAGTGTGATCGGGTCCACACCCGGTATCCATCCGTGGGAGGACTTCTTGCCGTGCTAGCACTCCGGCGCTAGCTTCGAGGTATGGCGAAGACCCAGCTGAACGTACGGGTGGACGAGGGCACCGCCCGCGCCGCCCGCGAACGCGCCCTGGCCCGCGGCATGAGCGTCAACCGCTACATCGAGGAGCTGGTCAGACAGGACACCGGGGAAGTGGGCCACACGTTCGTGGAGGCCGCCGCCGACTTCATGAAGCAGTACAGGGCCGTCTTCACCGAGGAGTTCGGCGCGGACCCGGCTCCCGGGGCGGAAGGCACACGCGAAGGTCGCCACTGAGCCCTTGAGCCACCTCAGAATCGACCTGGCCTGGCTCCTGATGCTCGCCGAACACAACACGCCGGGAGACCCCCAGGTCAGCGACTGGGGCGCCCTCGTCGCCGCGGTCGCGCGCCACCAGGCCGAGATATTCGACGTCCCCGTCTACGACAGTCCGCACGCGCGCGCCGCCGCGCTGCTCCAACTCCTCATCCACGTCCCCGCGCTGGAGCGCTCCAACGCCCTCTTCGCCTGCGCCGTCGCGTACGCCTACCTCGTGGCCAGCGGCCTGAAGGTCGTCACCTCGCCCGAGCAGGTCCGGGAGCTCGCCCGCCTGGTCAAGAGCGGTGAGGCCTCGGTCGAGGACATCGCGCGTGAGCTGCGGCAGTGGAGCCTGTGATCAGCGCTCCGCGGTCCCGGGGCGCCACGCGGTGCCCAGTACGCAGTAGGACGTGGGCAGTTTCGGCCCTTTCTCCGGCATGAGCACCCGTCGGTAGGGCCCCAGTTCGAACCCGGCGTCGCGCAGCGCGGCGACCGGGTCCCGTGCCAGATGGCAGCCGCCGTTCAGGCGCGGCCACAGCGTCCGGTCCAGCGTGCGCTGGGTGACATGCATGACCCGGCCGCCGCCCTTGCCGTGCTCGAAGAACCGCACGACTCCGCCGGGCCGCAGCACCCGCCGCACCTCGCCGAGTGCCCGCGGCACGTCCCGCACACTGCACAGCACCAACGAGATCACGACCGCGTCGAAGGCCTCGCTCTTGACCGGTAGCGCCTCCGCCGCGCCCGGCGCCACGTCGACCGGCACCTCGGAGCGCAGGGCGGCCTCCACCGCCAACTTCCGCAGCACACGCTCCGGTTCGATGGCCACGACCTCCGCGACCGTGCTCGGATAGTGCGCGAAGTTCAGCCCGTTGCCCGCGCCGATCTCGATCACCCGGCCGGACAGACCGGTGAGCAGCCGTTCGCGCACGGTGGCCATGCCCAACCGCGTCTCGGCCGTGACGCTGACACGGGCGTAGTACCGGGCGAACAGCGGGTGGTGCACGGGATCCCGCGCCACCTTGCCGGAGTCGGGCGACCGTAGCGGCATGGGGACCTCCTCGCAGGACGGGCCTTACCGCGATTGTCCCCCGTACGAGCCCCGCGCACCCCCCGCTGTCGGCTCATTCGACGAAGTCGCGCACCTGTTCGTACAAGCCGTAGTCGTTGTTCATGTCGGTGTGCGAGAGGCACCCGACCTCGACGTCGGCCGCACCGCTGAGGATCGCGGTGGTGTCCGGGGTGAGCGCGTCGTCGCAGTGGGACCAGTAGCTGGCGTAGGCGACGCTGCCCGGCGTCTCGTCGCCGGAGTTGAGCGAGGTGAGGAAGGAACTGCCGGTGAGGCCACCGTCTAGGGCGCCTCCCGCACCCTGAACGCCTCCGCGTCCCATGTCCCGTCGAGCCGTGGCGCCAGCCAGTGCGGAGCGGCCTCACGGAAGTCGGCGGGCGGGAGCTTCGCGGCCCCGGAGGGCAGGGCGCCGAGCAGCGGTGCCCCGGTCACGTCCGGCAGGTCCGCGAGGTTGCAGCGCGCCGCGAGGTCCGGCGCGTCCGGCCAGCTGCCGATCACGATCCCCAGCAAGTCGATCCGCCGGGCACGGAGTTCACGCGCCGTGAGCTCCGTCGTGTTCAGCGTGCCAAGACCCGCGGCCGCCACGACCAGGACGGGTGCCGCCAGCAGCCGGGCAGCGTCCGCCAGCGTGCCGCCCGCGGCGTCGAACCGTACGAGCAGCCCGCCCGCGCCCTCCACGAGCACCAGATCGTGCTCGGTGGCCAGCTTGGCGGCGGCCTCGGCGACCTCGTGCGGATGCACCGGCGCGCGGCCCGCCCGCCGCGCGGCCGTCCCGGGCGCCAGCGGCTCGGGATAGCGGGCGAGTTCGGTCGCCGTCACGGGACCGGCGAGCCGCACGACCTCGTCGGCGTCCCCGGGCTCGTCCGGCCGTACGCCCGTCTGAGCGGCCTTCAGCACCGCCACCGAACGGCCGGCCGCGAGGGCCGCGGCGGCGACGGCGGCGGTCGTGACCGTCTTGCCGATCTCCGTTCCCGTGCCCGTGATCACCACTACCGGCATGTCATCACTCCCGCTCATCCCTCTCGCGCGGCCGCGCACACCGCGCGCGCGATCCGAGCCACGTCCGCGTCTCCCGTCACGAACGGCGGCATGGTGTAGACGAGGTCGCGGAAGGGCCGCAGCCACACACCCTCCCGCACGGCCGCCCGGGTGGCGGCCGTCATGTCGACGTCGTGGTCCAGCTGGACCACCCCGATGGCCCCGAGGACCCGTACGTCCTTCACACCCGGCAGCCCGAGAGCGGGCGCCAGCCCGTCTCGCAGGCCCGCCTCGATCCGCTTGACCTCCGCCAGCCAGTCCTGGCCGAGCAGGAGCCCGATCGAGGCGCAGGCGACGGCGGCGGCGAGCGGGTTGCCCATGAAGGTGGGACCGTGGGCCAGCACCGGCACGTCGCCCCGCGAGATGCCGTCGGCGACGCGCGAGGTGCACAGCGTGGCCGCCATGGTCATGTATCCGCCGGTCAGCGCCTTGCCCACGCACATCACGTCCGGCGTCACCGCCGCGTGCTCCGCGGCGAACAGGGCGCCCGTGCGCCCGAAACCGGTGGCGATCTCGTCGAACACCAGCAGCACGCCCTGCGCGTCGCACGCCTCGCGCAGCACCCGCAGATAGGCGGGGGAGTGGAACCGCATCCCGCCCGCGCCCTGCACCACCGGCTCGACGATCACCGCGGCGAGTTCGTCGGCGTGCCGCTCGATCGCCGCACGCAGCTGGTCCGCGTACGACTCCTCGTACTCGGCCGGAGGCGGGTCCACGAACACCTGGCGCTGGAGGACCCCGCTCCACAGCTCGTGCATCCCGCCCTGGGGATCGCACACGGACATCGGCTGCCAGGTGTCGCCGTGGTAGCCGCCGCGCCAGGTCAGCAGGCGCTGCTTGCCGGGCCGGCCGAGCGAGCGCCAGTACTGCAGGCACATCTTGACCGCGACCTCGACCGAAACCGATCCGGAGTCGGCGAGGAAGACGTGCTCCAGGCCGTCGGGCGACATGTCGACAAGGAGCTTCGCCAGTCGTACGGCGGGCTCGTGGGTGAGCCCGCCGAACATCACGTGACTCATCCGCCCGAGCTGCTCGCGTGCCGCCTCGTTGAGCACGGGGTGGTTGTAGCCGTGGATCGCCGACCACCAGGACGACATGCCGTCGACGAGTTCGGCCGAGCCGTCGGCGGGCCTGAGCCGCACCCCGCTCGCCGATTCCACGACGAGCGGTTCCTGGCGGCCGGGCATGGGACCGTACGGATGCCACACGTGCCGCCGGTCGAGCTCCAGCAGCTGGCGCACGCTCAGGTCAGGCATTGGGCGCGAGATCCGTGCCGGCACCCCGGCGGCGTACCGCGACGAGATCGGTACGGGCCTCGTTGACCGGCGCGGCCGGAGTGGCCGAGGCAGCCGTACCGCACACGCCGCCCCCCTCGTGGGACCCGCACCCGGCACTCTCGTGGGACCCGCATCCCCCGCCCGAGTGGCCCCCGCACCCGGCACTCTCCTGCGATCCGCACCCGCCCGCGGCCGCCGCCCGGTGCTCCGGCAGCGTCACCTGGTCGGCGCCCTCCACCTCGAACCCTGCGTCGGCGATCATCTCCAGGTCGGCCTTGCCGGCCTGGCCCTCGCTGGTGAGGTAGTCGCCGAGGAAGATCGAGTTGGCCAGGTTCAGGGCCAGCGGCTGCATGGTGCGCAGATGGACCTCGCGGCCGCCCGCGATCCGCACCTCGACGTCCGGGCAGACGAACCGGACCATCGCGAGGATCCTGAGGCACCGCTGCGGGGTGAGGTTCCACTCCTTGGCGAGCGGGGTGCCCTCGAAGGGGATCAGGAAGTTGACGGGAACCGAGTCCGGGTCCAGCTCGCGGAGCGAGAAGACGACGTCGACCAGGTCCTCGTCGCTCTCGCCCATGCCGGCGATCAGGCCGGAGCAGGCGGACAGGCCGGCCGCGTGGGCCTTCCGAACGGTGTCGACGCGGTCGGCGTAGGTGTGCGTGGTCGTGATGTCCCCGTACGTCCCCTCGGACGTGTTGAGGTTGTGGTTGTACGCGTCGGCGCCCGCCTCACGCAGCCGCTCGGCCTGGCCGTCGGTGAGCAGGCCCAGACAGGCGCACACCTCGACGCCCTCGTTCTGGTCCTTGATCGCCTTGATGGTGTCCGAGACCCGGTCCACGTCACGGTCCGTCGGCCCGCGGCCGCTGGCCACCAGACATACCCGCTTGGCGCCGCCCGCCAGCCCGGCCGCGGCGGCCTCGGACGCCTCGTCCGGCTTGAGCCAGGTGTACTTCAGAATGCCGGCGGTGGAGCCGAGCCGCTGGGAGCAGTAGGAGCAGTCCTCGGGGCACAGGCCGGACTTCAGGTTGACGAGGTAGTTGAGTTTCACGCGTCGGCCGAACCAGTGGCGGCGTACCTTTCCGGCCGCGGCCACCACGTCGAGCAGATCGTCGTCGGAGGTGGCGAGGACGGCAAGAGCCTCCTCGCGGGTCGGCACCTCGCGCCGAAGCCCCTTGTCCACCAGTGTGTTCAGCAGGTCCATGAGAGCCGATCCTGTCTTAAAGGACCGCCCGCGGCCAAGGAGAGACCGGACAAACAGAGCCCGTCAGCCGTGTGGGTATTGCCACACCGTCGGTCGCAAAACGTACCGCTAGGGTCTGTTCACTGCCTACAAAAGCCCCGGAGGACCCATGGCGTTCGGCTGGATCGACGAGCAGGCGCGAGCGCGCCGCCGCGCCGGACTCGTACGGACCCTGCGCCCCCGCCCCGCCGACTCGCCCCTGCTCGACCTCGCGAGCAACGACTACCTGGGCCTGGCCCGGCATCCCGAGGTCACCGAGGGCGCGGCGCGTGCCGCGCGCACCTGGGGCGGCGGCGCGACCGGCTCCCGGCTCGTCACCGGCACCACGGATCTTCACACCGAGCTGGAACGCGAGCTGGCCGCCTTCTGCGGTTTCGAGGCGGCCCTGGTCCTCTCCTCCGGGTACGCGGCCAACCTCGCAGCGGTCACGGCGCTCGCCCCGCACGGCTCGCTGATCGTCTCCGACGCGGGAAACCACGCCTCGCTGATCGACGGCTGCCGGCTGGCCCGGGGCACGACACAGGTCGTCGCGCACGCCGAACCCGACGCCGTGCGCAAGGCACTCCGGACGCAGGACGGGCCGGCCGTCGTGGTGTCCGACACGGTCTTCTCCGTCGACGGCGACGCCGCCCCGCTGTCCGCGCTCGCCGAGGCGTGCCGGGAGCACGGAGCGGGGCTGGTCGTGGACGACGCCCACGGCCTCGGCGTGCTCGGCGACGGCGGCCGCGGCGCCCCGCACGCGGCGGGGCTCGCGGGCGCCGACGACGTCGTCGTGACGGTCACGCTGTCCAAGTCGCTCGGCAGCCAGGGCGGAGCCGTGCTGGGCCCCGCCCGGGTGATCGACCACCTGGTCAACGCGGCCCGGACGTTCATCTTCGACACGGGCCTCGCCCCCGCGGCGGCGGGCGCGGCCCTGGCGGCCCTGGGGCTGCTGCGCCGCGAGCCGGAGCGGGCGGAGCGGGCGCGCGCGGTGGCGGGCGAGCTGCACGCACGCCTGACCGCCGCGGGTCTGGAGGCGGTACGTCCGGACGCGGCAGTGGTCTCCGTGCGCGCGCCGTCCCCGGAGGGGGCCGTGCAGTGGGCGGCCGACTGCCGCGCGGCCGGGCTGGCCGTGGGTTGCTTCCGTCCTCCTTCCGTGCCCGACGGCATCTCACGGCTGAGGCTGACCGCCCGCGCGGACCTCTCCGAGGCGCAGATCGAACGCGCTGTACATGTGATCGGCGAAACGCGACCATGAGTCGGCGTGACACGGCCGCGCAGTGCGCGCTGTGGAACGATCAGAAGTGATCTGAAACGATCCCGGCCGTGAATCCCGCCCAGCTCCCGGGGGAGAAGAGCAGTGCGGGCCCGGCCGGGTCCTTGGAGTCGCGTACGGCGAGCAGTCCGGCTCCTGGGCCGGTCAGCGGGCGAGCCGTCTCGACGCAGTTGTTCGCTCCCGTGCTGTAGCTGCTGCGCAGCCATCGCACGTCGTGCAGAGCGGTGCTGGAAGGTACGTTCCGAGGCAGTGCTGACATGGTGCCTCCTTACGCGCCGGCACCTATCCCGGCGATGTAATCCAACGAGTCCTCGGGCGAAAGGGCGTGGATCCGAAGAGAGTTGAAGGCCTCGGTGTAGGCCTCCAGGTCTTCTTTCCGTTCGAGGTAGAGGCTACTCGTCAAGTGGTCGAGAACAACCACATTTAGATCAGAAGTGCGCGAAAATGAGAAGATAACGAAAGGCCCGGTCACGCCGATATGCGCCCCGGCCGCGAACGGCAGCACCTGCAGGCGCACTTGGGGCAGTCGTGCCGACTCCACCAGCCGCTCCAGCTGCCGCGCCATCACCCCGGGACCGCCGACCTCGCGGCGCAGCACCGCCTCGTCCAGGACCGCGCTCAGCCGCAGCGGCGGCTCGGCCCGCAGCACGTCCTGCCTGGCCAGTCGCACTTCCACCAGTGCGTCCAGCCGCTCGTCGTCCAGGCCGTCCACCGCGGCCCGGGTCACCGCCCGGGCGTACTCGGGTGTCTGCAGCAGCCCCGGGACGACAGAGGTCTCCAGCGTGCGCATCGCGCTGGCCTGTGACTCCAGGCTGATGAAGTCCCGGTAGGTCGGCGGCAGCACTCCGCGGTACGCGTGCCACCAGTGGTGCCGTCCGCCGCCGTCGTCGGAACTCGCCAAGGCCAGCAGCAACTCCCGCAGTTGGGGTTCCGCCACGCCGTAGGCGTCGAGAAGCAACCGCACGTCGGCCGGTTTCACCCCGCTGGCGCCGGTCTCGATCCGGCTCACCTTCGACTGGTGCCAGCCCACCAGACGGGCCGCCTCGCCACTGGTGAGTGCCGCGCCGGTGCGCAGCGCACGCAGTTCGGCACCAAGCTTCCGCCGGCGCACCGCGGGACCGTGCTGCATGCGCAACTCCTTACTCCTTCCGGGCCGCCCAAATACGCTCTTCCGTCGGAGAGTTCACCGCTTTGAGCGACAGATATATGCAGATCTTGGTGGATCGCCATCCTGACCGGCGCGGTAATGGCAGTCTGGCGACGAAGCACCAGTCCGGGACCGTACTCGAACCATCCGCTCCGTGTCGGACTGCGGTCCCGTGGGAAAGGGACGACGTCGTCATGGCAGACCATCTGGAATCATCCGTCACTCTGCCGAGCGATCCCGCCTCGGTCTCCGCGGCCCGTACCTACGTGGTGGGCACCCTGGCGGAGTGGGGACTGCCGAAGGACGTGGAACTGGCCGACACCATCCGGCTCATCGTCTCCGAACTCGCCACCAACGCCGTACAGCACACCTTGGGCCAGTCACCCACCTTCACGGTGGACATCGCGCTCGACCGCGACGAACAACTGCGCATCGGCGTGACCGACAGTCATCCGCGCTTCCCCAAACGCCTGCCGGCCGCCGTCCAGCAGGACAACGGCCGTGGCATGGTGATCATTCGCTGGCTGGCCGCGGAGTGCGGCGGCAGGCTGAGAGTGCGGCCGACCCGTGAGGGCGGCAAGACGGTCTCCATCGAACTGCCGTGGTCCCTGCCGGCCGAGCCGGTGACGGCAGCGGGACAGCAGCCGGTGACAGCAGCCGGGCAGCAGGAGCCGTAGGGGCTGTCCGGCATGATCCGCCTGAGGGCCTGAGGGCCTGAGGGCCCGGGGAGGCGGCGGCTTGTCAGGTGACCGCCGCCTCCCCGGGGGAGTCAGCTGACCCGGCCGTACCAGACGCTCCTCGTCCAGATCTTCTGCAGCTTCACCACGTCCCCGGTCTTCGGGGCGTGCCAGATCTTCCCCTTCCCGGCGTAGATGCCCACGTGGTAGACGCTGGAGCCCGAGTGGAAGAACACAAGGTCTCCGGCCTTGCGGCTCTTGGCCGAGATGTGGCGGGTCTTGTTGTACTGCTGGGCCGCCGTACGGGGCAGTGTCTTGCCCGCCTTCTTGAACGAGTACAGCGTGAGCCCGGAGCAGTCGAACCGGCGCGGACCGGTGGCGCCCCACTTGTAGGGGGAGCCCTTCTTGGAGGCCGCCACCTGAAGTGCCTTCGTCGCCGTCGTGGCTGCCGCGGCGTCGGTGGCGACACCGGGGACCACGATCGAGCCGCCCACCGCGGCGATGGTCAGTGCCGAGGCCGTGGAGGCCCGGGCCATGAGCGACGGGACACGATTGAGCGCAGTCATGCGCAACCCTTCGTCAGCCGCCTGTGAAGGATGACCTGTCGGATTCGGGCTGGCGAAGTTGCCCGGCCGCGGCTGCGGCTTCACCCCAAGGGCTGCTCGGACCGGCATCTCCCATTCGGAGACGACCGTCCCGGCGACCCGTCGTGATTGGGTCCTCCACTCCTGCCGATCCACTCCTGTCGACCGGTCATCCGGGCGGCGGCAGGACTCGGCGTCCGCCCGGACCGCCCCGCCGCTGCGGCGGGGGCTTGTCGTCAGACAGGGATCTTGACTCACAGATGGCCTGAAAGCCCAACGGAACCGGGGGTTTGTGTTGTTACTCACCACTCACCCGTTCGGGTGGACACCCCCGTGTTCGAAGGGGCGTTGAGGGGGTCGCGCACCCCCGGACCAGCAATGGAATGTTCCGTTCCGCCTCTGGGCTACGCGCGTTGTGCAACTTGGGCGGTCCTGAAAAAGGAGGGGCGTCTACTCCAATCAGCGGTACGTCATTTGGTCCGTTTCAACCCGGTTCCGGACGCTCCGCCGCTGTGGCGGATCGCCCGGGATCGGATGCGCATGCCTCAACTGTCGGAGCGCGCGGGCACGGTGACCCGGGCCGTGCGGCGCTCCCCGTCCAGCACGCGCAGCGCGCGCGCCAGCGTGGGGGCGTGCAGTTCGGTCTCGCCCCGCCGGTGCATCAGGTCCAGCGCGTCGCGCAGTTCGGCCGCCTTGGTGACCAGCGCCTGGGCTGCGCGCAGTCCGCGGTACGTGTCCCCGTGATGCGCGGGGTTGATGCGGCCCAGCAGGTCGACCACGTCGAGGTAGCGGTCGATCAACTCGCCCTCGGCGCGGGTCAGGGCGGGCAGGGGCGGCAGCTCCGGCGGCAGCATCGGGCGGCTCACCTCGCGCCGGGGGCGGTGCGGGAGGCCTTGCGGCCGGGGATGATCCGGTCCACCAGGCCGTACTCCAGCGCCTGTTGCGCGTCCATGATCATGTCCCGCTCGATGTCCGCGCTCACTTGCTCCGGGTGGCGGCCCGTGTGCCGTACGAGCATCTCCTCGAGGCGGCCGCGGACGCGGGCCAACTCGTCGGCCCGGACGGCGAGATCAATGGCCTGTCCCTCCACGGGCTCGGGCAGTGCCGGCTGGTGGATCACCACCCGCGCACCCGGGAGCGCGAACCGCTTGCCCGGAGTCCCGGCGGCCAGCAGCACCGCGGCGGACGAGCCGGCCTGGCCCAGGCAGACCGTCTCCACGTCGCAGGCGACGAACCGCATCGTGTCGTAGATCGCCGACATCGCGCTGAACGAGCCGCCCGGAGAGTTGACGTACAGCGAGATGTCCCGGTCCGGATTCTGGTGCTCGAGGTGCATGAACTGCGCCGTCACGTCGTTGGCCGAGGTGTCGTCGATCGGCGTCCCGAGGAAGACGATCCGCTCCTCCAGCAGCTTCGAGTACGGGTCCATCGTCCTGTGTCCGGAGCTCGTGCGCTCGGTGAACTCGGGCAGGACGTGGCGGGCGGACGGTCGGGTCATGGTCACCCCTCCTTCAGCGTCTGTAAAAAATGTACAGGATGTACATGACGTTATGATGGGGGCATGGCCTACGAGATTCCGGTGACGCAAGCCAGGGCTGAGCTCGCCGACCTGATCAACCGGGTGGTGTACGGCGGTGAGCGCGTCGTCGTGACACGCCACGGCAAACCCCTCGTCGCCCTCGTTTCCGCGGCTGACCTCGAGCGACTCGAAGAACCCCACAAGCCCGCGGAGGACCGGGCCATCAGCGCGGTCTCCACCGTCCGCGAGATCGCGTCCGCTCCCCGCGAACAGCAGCGCTTCGGGATCACCGCGCACCATCGGGGGGCCGGCCCCTCATAGGCCGGAACCGAAAGCGACCGCGACACCGGGATCCGAAGCGACAGGACCGCGCACCCCCGTCCGCAAAAAAAAGGGGGGGGGGGGGATCTTCGTTGGCAGGGAGCCCCTACCCCAAAAAACCCTCTGTCGGGTGCATAGCTCGTTAACTTTCTCCCA